>NZ_JAPDCL010000003.1:0-146757 GCF_027706025.1 Aeromonas sp. Y311-2
TGTGTTGCTGCGGGAGTGGAATTCTACTCAACCGCCTTCTCGAGTCAAGCCTTATTTTCAAAGGCTTTTCGAGGTTATCGACTTGGCTTTCTGCGTTGCCGCTTGCCCTGTCGATGTGGCGCATTATAGAGATCCAGCTCACATTGGCAAGGCTTTACCGCAATAAAATTGCAAAAAAGTGCAATTTCTTAGTTATTCATATCAACACACAGCATTTATACAGACTTATCCACAACCAGGGGTGAAGTGAGGACGTTTTACACCGGATAAATGCCTTACAAGGGTACTGGCCTGGCACTCATCCACCATTGCCGCACTGTCGCGTCTAACGCGCAGCGCCCTCGACATCTTCTATATAAGAAGGCGTATGAGGCATATATAGAAGCACTTATCCCAATCCAGCCTCTTTGACCCAGCACGCTATCAGCTCGCCAGCGGGAAGATCCCGGCAGCCCGATACATCCTGCCCAGCCCAGAGCGGAGAGAAGCCACTGTCCCCCGCCTTCTCGGCGGCAGCACGCAGCGGTGCCAGTGCGCCACTGGCATAGGGGAAGTGAGGGGCAAGATCCGAGAGCGGGCCCAGCTCACGCATCAGACGGTTGACGATACCCCGCGCCGGGTGGCCACTGAACAGATTGGTCAGTGCCGTCTGCAGGCCTTGGGGTGAGTGAAGGGAGGCTCGATGCAGCGCCGAGGTGGTCGCTTCATGGCAGCAGAGAAAGGCGGTGCCCATCTGCACGGCACTCGCCCCCAGCGTCAGCGCGTTGGCGATCCCATTGCCATCGACGATACCGCCAGCTGCGATCACCGGCAGATCGGTCACCGCGAGGATCTGCGCCAGCAGGGTCAAGGTGCTCTGCTGCAAAGCGAGATCATCAGAGAGGAAATGACCGCGATGACCACCCGCCTCCAATCCCTGGGCGATGATGGCATCGGCACCGTGGTGAGCGAGCCATACGGCCTCCGCCACCGTGGCGGCGCTGGCCAAGACCTTGGCCCCCGCAGCCTTCACCCGGGCAAGCAGCTCGGGAGCGGGCAGGCCGAAGTGGAAGCTGACCACCGCCGGTCTGAACTCAGCCACCATGGCGGCATGTTCCTCATTGAAAGGGGCACGACTTAGCGCCGTCGTAACGGTTGGGGGAAGTATGCCGAACTCGGCGTAGTAGGGAACAAGGCGCTGCTGCCAGCGGGCCAGTGCAACGGGATCCGGTTCCCGTTGCAGATGGCAGAAGAAGTTGATGTTAAATGGCCCAAGGCCACTTTGGGTAAGGAGCCCAAGCCGCCCGCTCGGGTCACGGCCAGCGCCAGCTCGCTGCCCTGCACACCGGCCATCGGCGCCTGAATAATGGGATAACGCATCCCCAGTTCGGTAAAGAGGCTCATCCATTCACCCCGTTTGTCGCATCCGCCGCCAGATGTGCGCGGGCCAGCGCAATGGCGCCGTCGATGGCACTGCGCGCCTGCGGGCTGTTCTGCCAACAGGTCGAGCCCAGCATGCTGGCCACCAGCTGGACGATATGGGTGGTGTCGGTGTCGGCCTCTGCCAATCCGGCCAAGGTATGGTAGCACAGCTGTTCGAGCCGCCTGACAACGGTCGGCCCTACCCCTTTCACCCCGAGCAGCAGGGCCCGCTCTGTCGGGCCAAACCGGTTGTTGCCATCCATCTGTCAGACTCCTTTCCGATAACCGTGGTTACACATCAGGCCCGCGAGGGGCCCGATGAAGAGAGTGGAGGCTTAACGCACGCTGCGCAGCAGGAAATCCGGCTGACCACAGGAGCGGCGCTCACGCTTTTGCATCTCGGCGGAGCAGGTGACCGCATCCGTCCCCTCTTTATTGACGCAGATATAGATCTCCCGCAGGAAGCGGCCACCATCGGCGCAAGCCACCGTGATGTTGTCGGGGGCTAGCCACTCGTTGGCGCTCGCCAAATCGGCCTTGAGCTGGAAACTGGTTTTGCGCAGCGGCTCTTCCGGGGATTGATAAGCCGCCGGGATCTTCACCTTCTGGCGCAAATCGCTCGCCAGCTGATGGAAGTCCTGCTGGCTCAAGCCGGAGCAGGTACCGTGCTTCTCCCACTCATGGCGATAGAGGAAACGGCTGGGGTAGAGGTCGGCAAACTCGCTCTCCATATCGGGATTGAGCCGTTCGCGGGTGCAGTTGCTGGGGTAACCGCGATCGTACTGGGGCCAAAGACCGTGCAGCACAAACCCCAGCTTGCGGGAACATTGGTCCCGATCCGCCGGTTTGACGGCGCAATGCTCGGGCGACCAGGAGAGCGCCATGGCGTAATAGTCAAACTCCCCCGCCTCCCCTTTGGCCTGCACGGCCGAGGAGAGCAACAAACCACCCGCCAACAGGGCAATCATCTTCTTCATCTTTATATGTCCACCTAACGCGACTCGGGATGACAGCCATGCTCCCATATTCTGGCGGCGGGAAACAGCCATGCCGAAACGGCATACGACAAGGGTCAGACCAGTCAGGGGTTTCACCAGAGGGCGAGCAGGGGTAAGCTGACCGACCGGTAGGCTCCTCGTCCACCACCAGATAATCCCTCTTGGCAACCACAGGATGTAACATGATCCGCAAGAATCCCTCCGGCCATCTGCCTGTCATCGACGAATCCGCCTATATCGACAAGACCGCCATCATCTGCGGCAAGGTGATCATCAAAGAGAATGTCTTTGTCGGCCCCTATGCGGTGATCCGCGCCGACGAAGTGGATGCCAACGGCGAGATGGAACCCATCGTCATCGGCGCCAACTCCAATATTCAGGATGGCGTGGTGATCCACTCCAAATCCGGCGCCGCCGTCACCATAGGCGAGTACACCTCCATCGCCCACCGCAGCATAGTCCACGGGCCGTGCGAAGTGGGGAACCGGGTCTTTATCGGCTTCAACAGCGTGCTGTTCAACTGCCATATCGGCGACGGTGCCGTGGTGCGTCACAACTCGGTGATCGATGGCTGCGATCTGCCGCCGGAGTTCTACGTCCCCTCCACCACCCGCATCAACCAGCAGAGCGATCTGACCCATATCCCGCGGGTTTCGGTCGATGCCGCCGAGTTCTCCGAAGACGTGGCCCACACCAATATCGATCTGGTCAAAGGGTACAAGGCGCTCTCCAACGAGTTCTGATCCCTTTCTTTATTACCAGAGAACAAAACGGGCGCCGAGGCGCCCGTTGCTGTTTCTATCTCTACTTATATATGTGCGGGTCAGGAGCACTTCTTCAGGCTGATATGCCAGTTGGCACCGGATTGCACCTGATGCTTGGCGGCGAAGCTGTCCATGTTCAGCGCCACCGACACCTGCAGCAGGCTGTTGAGGTAGACCAGCGGCTGACCTTCCGGCACATCGCCGAAGCTGCTGACGTACGGCGCCTTGCCGTCATATTTGACCACATCCCCTTCGCGGATCTTGATGCAGGCGTTATCCCCCTTGTTGATCCCCGCCTTGGTCAGCAGAGCATCGTCGATATTGGTCCAGACGTTGCCGTACTGCACATCGAGGATCGGGATGGTGCCCTTGAGGGTGCCATCCTTCTCGGCGACCGCAGGCTGATAGGGGATCTTCACCACTTCGGCGGGCAGCAGCGGGCCGACCTGCTCGTAGCTGATGGCGCCGGAGGCGAGCCGTGCGCCGGTATAGGCGTACACATCGCGGCCATGGAAGGTGTAGGACTTCTCGGAGCCCTTGAGGCGGTTGAGCTTCTCATCGATCTGGCGCACCGCCTCGATGCCGAAGTGCTCGGCCACCAGGGTCAACGTGCCGTTGTCCGGAGTCACGATGTAGTGGCCGCTCCTGGTCTTGAGCACCACTGACTTGCGCTCGGTGCCGACACCGGGATCCACCACGCTGACAAACACAGTGCCCTTGGGCCAATACTGCAGGGTCTGGTAGAGGCGGTAGGAAGCTTCCCAGATGTTGTAAGCCGGGATCTCGTGGGTCAGGTCATAGAGCGGCAGGGTACGATCCACCCCGAAGGCAACCCCCTTCATGGCCGACACGGCGCCATCTTTGAGGCCGAAATCGGTCTGGATCACCAGCGCTTCGTTGGCAGCGGCGATGCAGCTTGCCAGCATGAGGGCGAGCGCAATGGCGCGGGGAGCGGTACGAATATCCATATCTGAACTCCTGAATCATCTGAGGATAACGAAACGGCGACAGCCATTTAGACATCCAGACTGCCACCAATGGATTTTTTTGCAAGGGGTTTGCAACAAAGTGAGGAACGACTCGCAGAAATTGTGCTCGCCAAACGTCGGCGGCGGGGGTATCAAAAGCAGAACAGGAAAACGTTTACAATACAGGAGCTCAGCACCATGACACAACCCGTACCGGAGATGATGACCCTGCTGCTGGAGATTGGTGAACAGAGCAGCCAGCTCTGGCTGAGCCAGCCAGATGCGGCCCCGTCACAATACCCGCTGGCCTTTGGCACCCACGCCATCCAGCCCGGACCGTTTCGCAATGCGCCACCCACCCCGCTCGAACTGGAGCGGGCCATCATGGTGGTGGAAGATGAGCTGATGCGCATTGCCCCGCAGATCCCGCCCGGCTTGCAGCTGACCCTGCGCAGCCAGCCATCACTGGCCGAAGCGCTGGGGGACAACCAGCTCGACCGGGATCTGGTGGAGCAAGCCTTTGGCCAGCTGGCCGCGATGGCGGAAGGGGATCCCCTCGCCGCCAGCTTGCTGCCACGCGACGAGCACTTTGCCGCCGTGCTGCTGATCGTCAGGGAGTGGCTGCACCATCTGGCCAGCGAGAGCGTGCTGATCGTGGAGTAGGGATAAATAAGTGGTGAGGGCTTCAGCTTCTGGCAAGGTTTGTCGGTGGATCCTGTCGGGATTTCCTTCGCGTATACTTTGCCCGTATGGCGCCCGCGCCCCTATCGGTACTCTAACCAGACACCTATGACCTTATTTTCAGGTAACCTCCCAGCCTTGCGCTGGCCATCGGCGTGTGCTCGCCAGTTTATCGTCAAAGTGGCCGGATTGGCCCTGCTCGCCCTGACCGGGCTGGGCACTGTCTTCTACTACACCTATCTCACTATCCAGCACGACATGGATCTCATCACCGCCAGACAGAAGAACGTGTTCGAGGTCTTCTACCAGCGAGCCAAGATCCTCAAGGTGGAGAACATCACCAGCTATCTGGCACAACACCATCTGCTCGATCAGCCACCGCCCCCAAATAGCGTCGGCAGCGACTATCTCTACGGGTATGACCTCAAAAGCAAATACCGCTTTGCCGATATTCCGCTGCAATACCCGGCAGCCAATATCCTCAACACCTTCCGCTATGCCCTCTCCTACCCGGAGGTGATCAACATCTACACCATCTGGAATGACTACCGGCTGATCGGCATGGTGGCCGACAACAATGTGCTGCCCACCAGACTGGCGCCGATCAAGGTGGATCTGATGACACTGCCCGCCTGGTATCACTACTTCGGTTGCGCCAGCTTTGCGCCCGGACGCCCCTTGTGCAGCGCCGATGAAGCCTTTGTCTCCGATATCGAGATCGACAGCTTCAGCATGCGCAACACCATAGTGATGTACTTCCCCTTCATTCATCAGTCGGGGCGCGGCGGTTACAAATACGGGCTGCTCGGTATCGATATCGCCGTCGATGAAGCATTTAACGATGTGCTGCACCCCTTCGACACCATCAACCCGACCCGCACCAACATATCGTTTGAAGCCGCCGAGCCCTGCCGCCCGAGGCATCTCTGCCTGAGCAAACCCTTTATGCGCACCAAGGCGGGGGATGATCTCTATCTGAAGTGGTCCTACAGCTGGTTCGATTTCGTCAAGCTGGCCCTGCAAAGTGCGGCCTTCAAGGTCTATCTCATCGTGCTGTTGCTGGGCATGGTGGCCTGGAAGCAGATCTACCTGCGGCTGCGCACCCTGGCGCACACCGACCACCTGACCCGGCTGCCACGCAGAGATGTGCTCTGCCAGAGTCTGCTCCATGAGCACGACTACCTGATGATCCTCGATATCGACAACTTCAAGTCGATCAACGACACCTATGGCCATAGCGTCGGGGATCTGGCCCTGGTCGCCTTTGCCCGCCATCTCAGAAGCAATATCCGCAAGGTGGACAGCGCCATCCGTTGGGGCGGCGAGGAGTTTATCGTGCTGTTCAAGGGGATGGAGGATGACGAGATGATGATCCACTCCGCTGGTCGCCTGCTGGATCGGCCATTGGGGATCCCCGAGCTGCCCACCCCCATCACCTTCTCCGCCGGGGTGATCCGCATTCGCGACTACCTCACCGTCACCGAGGCGGTGCATCTGGCCGACGAGCTGCTCTACCACGTCAAACAGCACGGCAAACACAACATCGCCTGCTACGAGGGCAAAAAGATCCGGCTGATCCGCCCGTTGCCGGACGACGCAGAGGCATAGCCGCCTTCTGCCGCTCCCCCAGCTTCTGTTACCATCGCGGCCACGATCACTCATTGCATCGTGGCCGCAGGCCGCGATAACCCCGACTGGTGCCCCTATGTCCACAGCCTCCTTTGCCGAACTGGCCCTCTCCTCCCGCTTGCAGCAGACCCTGACCGAACTGGGCTATGCCGCACCGACCCCCATTCAGGCTCGCGCCATCCCGGTCATTCTGGCAGGGCGGGATCTGATGGCGGGGGCCCAGACCGGCACCGGCAAGACCGCAGCCTTTGTGCTACCGCTGCTGGAGCAGTTGCTACAACAGCCACAAGCAGAGCCCCGCCCGCTCCGCGCGCTGGTGCTGGTGCCGACCCGCGAGCTGGCGGTGCAGGTCGCCGAGAGCGTGGCGCGCTACGGCCAGGGCACCGGTCTCACCAGCACGCTGGTCTACGGCGGGGTGAGTATCGCGGCTCAGGTCGAGGCGCTTCAAGCCGGGGTGGATATCCTGATCGCCACCCCGGGCCGCCTGCTCGACCATCTGCGTCAGGGGGCATTGAGCCTGGATAGCCTGCGCCATCTGGTGTTTGACGAGGCGGATCGCATGCTCGACATGGGCTTTATGGACGAGATCAAGGCGCTGCTAAAACAGCTCCCGGTGGATCGCCAGACCCTGCTCTTCTCCGCCACCTGCGACGACAACCTGTTTTCCTTGAGCAAGGTGCTGCTACGCGACCCCGAGTTGATTGAAGTAGCGCCGCGCAACACCACGGCGGCCGAGGTGGAGCAGCGGGTCTACACGGTGGATAGCGATCGCAAGCTGACGCTGGTCGAACACATGCTGAAAGTGAAAGGGTGGGCACCGGCGCTTATCTTCAGCCGCACCCGTCAGGGGGCGGACAAACTGGCCCAGCAGCTTGGCAAGGCGGGCATCAATGCGCTGGCCTTCCACGGCGATCTGTCGCAGAGCGCGCGTGAAAAAGTGCTGCTGGAGTTTCGCGCCGGTACCCTGCAGGCGCTGGTCGCCACCGACGTGGCGGCTCGCGGCCTCGATATCACGGATCTCAACTATGTGATTAACCTCGAGTTCCCCTTTGTGGCCGAGGATTACGTCCACCGTATCGGGCGCACCGGCCGTGCCGGCAACAAGGGGCTCGCCATTACCCTGTTCAGCCCGGAAGATGCGCCCCTGCTTGAGAAGGTGGAAGCTGTGCTCGACACTCGCTTGCCCCAGCAGTGGTTCCCGGGCTTTGAGCCGGATCTCACCCGCTTCGAGCCCGAGCCGCGCCGCAACAGCAAGGCGGCCCAGAAGCAGCGCGCCAGAAAGCAGGCCCTCGCTGGCAACAAGGGTGGCAAGGGCAAGCGTTAAGCCTGCCCTGCGCCGCCAATAAAAAAACGCCCGCACGGGCGTTTTTTGTTATCTGACAGGAGCCTGCTCTTGGCGAGTAGCCCCCTAGCGGGTCGCCAGCACCAGTGGCAGGGATCGCAAAATTTGCCGCTCCGCCAGGGTCGAGAGAATAAACATCACCATATAGCCGAGCCCCAGCGCCACGATAATCGCCACCACATTGGCAGTGAATTTAGCCACCAGATAGTAGGCGGCAACCAGTGCCACTATGCCCGCCAGCCGGATCAGCAGGCTCTGGGTAAAGTGGCCGTGAGCCTTGATATAGGCGAGCTGATAGCCGTTGAGCATCATAAAGATAAAGAAGATGGAGAAGTGGAACAGCACCGGCACCGCCCCCACGTAGTCGGCGGGGAAGAACAACAGCACCAGCGGCTTGCCCGCCAGCAGCATCAAACCAAAGAACGCCAGACTGACGATGGCGAAGAGGCGGAAGATCCAGCGGCGAATAAGCCTTATCTGGCGGTGATCGCCGTTGCGCAGATTGACCGCCAGCTCAGGCAGCACAAAGCGGTAGATGGGGAAGACAAACAGGGTGGTCATATAGGTGAAGATGGGACGCACCACCACCTGAAAATCCCCCAGCTCGTCGATGCTGAAGTGGCGGATGGTGAGCAGCACAGTGATGTAAATCATCAGGATGCTGGCCCCCGCCTCCAGCGAGGCGGTAAAGCTCTTCTTCACATAGCTCACCATCTCGGGGCCGAGCGCCACCTTGGCGAGCGGCCTGGTGGCGATGGCCCGGCGGCGCGAAACATACATATAACCGGCGATAGCGAGCGACGAGAAGGTCAGCCCGTAGAAGAGCGAAGGGAGCGCATCCATCCCGAGCCCAAAGTAGCAGGCCATAAACAGCAGACCGTTGGCCAGCGGCTCCAGCCAGGTGACCCGGTTGGAGAGCGCATACATCCGGTACATGGCCACCAGATTGGTGAAGTAGACCTTGAGCCCCAGCCCGAAGATGACCCCCACCAGTTGCAGATACTCCACCCGGATATGGAGCCCGTGCTTGATATAGGGGATCACCGCCCCCCAGGTGAGCAGCACGATGCCGATGAGGAAGTAGCGAAAGATATTGATGATGTCCCGATCGTTTTTGGTCTGGGAGTAGCTCACCACCATGGAGGAGCGAAAACCTGTCATCAGGATAAAAGAGAGGGAGATCAAATCTACCACGCTGTTGAACAGCGCCAGCTCCCCCTTGGCGACCCACTGCGCCAGCCACACCTTGAAGGCGAAGCCGATAACGATGCTGACCAGTGAGGCCCACATCCCGGTGATAAAGGCCTGCTTGAGGCGCGCGAGAGAGGCGTATTGCATAACGAAAATGGATAACTTTCAGGGAAAAGAGAGAGGGCCATCTTATGAAAGCCTCCCTCCCTTGAACAGCGTTAATGCCACGCACTCACAGCCACCAAAAAAGCCGCAACAGCAAAACCCCCGCTTATTTCCTGAAAGCGGGCGTTTTGTGGTGTGCCGTTATGGCTGCTGATTGCAGCGATGGCACGGCTTGCTGCCAGTCTGTCGCACAACCCTTATGACTGCGGCACCGCCTTGATCAGCTCCTCGTAGTGATCAATCAGCTCGGGGCCGTGCAGCGGCGAGTCGTGACCGCCAATCACCGTCTTGATCGGCAACTTCATCGCTTTCAGTCGCTCGATGGTCTGCGGATAGGCCTTCACATTGGCAAAGCTCAGGTTGCCCAGCTTCTCCTTGAGGATGCAGTTGCCATAGAGCACCTGCTCGTCGGGGAAGTAGACAAAGATGCCGTCCGGCGTGTGGGCCGGGCCCGCGAAGAAGGCGCGCACCTTGCCCTCTTGCAGCGTGAAGTCGCCATCATGCACCACGTTAGGCAGCACCAGCGGCAGATCCGGATACTCCGGCAGCCCCTTGCGGGTAAAGGCGACAATCTCGGCCCAGTCGCTCTTCATCAGATCCCGGGTCTGGCGCGTCGCCACCACCTTGGCACCGATGGACTTCCAGTAGGCGTTACCACCCGCCCGGTCGGTGTGGTAGTTGGTGTTGATCACCTCTAGCACCGGCTTGCTGCTGACCCGTTTGATCAGCTTGTGCAGCTCGCGGGCGGTATCCGGCGTCCAGGTCGCCCCCACCACCGTCACCCCCTTGGCCCCGAAATAGACCATGGAGTTTTCCTTTACGTAGTAGTTATCTTCAACCACGTAAACAGGGCCGCTCACCTGCTTAAGGGAGATCCCCGCCGCCCGCACGCTGCCACCCCAGAAACTCGCCATCAGCACCACGGCTCCGGCCAATGTGCACTTTATCCAACCTTTCATCATCTTGCTCCCTCGAACCAACCGCCCCCTCGCCACCCCTGTGGCAAGCCGGGCCTTTTAAGCAGTGGGCAGAAGATACGGGGGATTTGTGAGGGGAAAATGAGGCTGTGTGAAGAGAAGGTGAAGTCTGGGGGAAGTCAGGGGAAAGTACGGAAAAATCGGCAACGACCCCCTGTTCGCGAACGTCCGAATACGCTGCGCTATTCGAACCTGCAACACAGATAGCGGCCCCTCACCCTAGCCCTCTCCCGAGGGAGAGGGGATGGCCCGTGCCAATTCCAAACTCCCATCCCCACCCGAACCTCGTACGTAAAGCACAGTCAGCTGAACCGTTTTGCTCCCTTCTCCCCTTGCGGGAGAAGGGCTGGGGATGAGGGGGAGGTAACAATATGCCACATCATGTAGGGTCGATTAGCGCAGCGTAATCGTCCGTTTACCGCGAATATCCTGATAGCAAGAGAAGCAGGAAACCCTGAACATCAGCGGCCTCTCGGCGACCTCCTATCCGCGATCGTCCGAATACGCTTCGCTATTCGAACCTACGGCCTGATATATAAAAATGGGCTTCAATCTAACCCAAAAGAAAGATTATACTAAGGAGGGTGAGAACAAGTACCCTCCACAACAAAACTGAAAATTTTAGTCGATTTAATTCAAATGCTTACAAAGGCGTATTTTTGTACTTGGTGACTTATTCGCACCTTCCCTAACTAATACAGTATTAAACTTATTATTGGAGATTCAAAGTTGAGCATCACTTTTGAACATATTGATGATACCTTGCAGATCTACCTAGATGGCAATTTACTCACATCCATCAGCAAAAAAGAAACCAATGAATACAGTTATATTTGGGAGCCAAGAGATCAAGGATATGTCATAAACAAATTATCAGATATAACTGTAGATTCGTTCCCTGATCGTTTGATGATCTCTGACAACTATAAATCACAGTCATTTAAATATTTAGAAATGGTTGTGTTAAACAAAAAGAAAAATCACATAGAAGTAGAATACTCCTTGGTTTTCAATTACAAGGATTGGTCTGAACTTGTCCCACCAGCATATATATCGCAACACTATGAGTCAAAGCTCACTGGTTTTTGTGAAAGTGTCGACTTAATTGACGATGATGGCTATGGATTAATTTTTGAAGTTAAGGACGTTATTGAAAATGGTAATGTTATTGATGAGATTGAACGTTTTTCACATGTAGCAAGATTAAAACTAATAGAGTTAGAAAAAGAACTATTAATGAACGTAAAATCAGAATTGATAGTTAAAATTTTCAAATTCCCAATCGGCTATGAAGTAATCTGTTCCCAATATGTTTTATGGTTCGGCGAACTACTGAAACATATTGGAATTAATGCTGACGTATCGACTGAAAACAAAGAAGGATACACTTTTCTAACCATTACTAAAAAAGATGAAAGTGCATTTAAAGAAAATATAGAAAAAGCCTTGTATTTATACCTATCACTTCCTTATTCAGATCACATTCCAGTAAACCAAATAAAAAATGACATTGAATCAAAAATATTTATTCAATCTCTACAGCAACAAGTAATGTTTTTTACTCAACAATGTGATATTAAGAGTTCTATCATAGAGCTTCAAAATATCTCTAATGGTAAATTACAAGAACAATTACAATCAGCGAAAGAAAAAATATCTTTATTGGAAAGTTTACAAAATGACAGATTGAATTTATTCGATGGTGCAATATCATTAGTGGAATATAAAATAGGCCCTCTAGTATTCAACCCTAAGCGGATACTAAAAAAATTAATAAATGAGCAATAAAAAACCTTATACATCAAAATTAATAGGCATGAAATATCTATATAAAAACCACCCGCATAACGGGTGGTTTTTTCATTATCTCAGAATGAACCCGAGAAATTTAACTCACAACAATCAAACCAACGGTGGCGTGCGTGGCGGCACCTTGCGCTTGCTGCCGGTGGACTCGAAGGCCGAGGCGAAGCGCAGCAGGTTGTTGTCGTCATAGGCGCGGCCGGCGAAGGTCAGGCCCACCGGCATACCGATATCAGCCATCACCCCCATGGGGACGGTGACGGTCGGCACGCCGAGGTGGCGAATGGCGAGGTTGCCGTTGGCAACCCAGATGCCGTTGCTCCAGGCGATATCGGCAGAGGCCGGATTCACATCCGCATCAGCCGGGGCGACGTCGGCGACGGTGGGGAACAGCACGGCGTCGAGCTTGAGCCCGTCCATCCAGTCCTCCAGATCCAGCTTGCGAGTCTTCTCCAGAGCGCGCAGGCCGTCCGGCACTGTGGCGATCTCGTCCCAGGATTTCAGGCCGCGCTTGGCCATATTGACGTACTCGTCCATGCCCGCTGCCAGATCGCCCTCGCGGTTCGGCAGGGTGCCCGGATCGTGGGGGAAGATCTTCGGCCCATCGACATCCTCAAGCTTGTTCAACTTGGGATCACCGTTGGCGCGCAGGAAGTCGTCGAACGCCCAGCCGGAGAGCTCCCACAGCTCGTCGTTGAGGAACTCCGGGCTCACGATGCCGCGATTGAACACGGTCGGCGCGCCGGGTCGGTCACCTTCGCAGTTGGAGACCAGCGGGAAGTCCACTTCGATGACGTCAGCGCCAGCGGCTTCCAGCGCCTGACGGGCCTGCTCCCAGAGGGCAATCACGGTCTCGCGGGTATGGATGCGCTGACCGGTCGGGCCGCCGATACCGGGGTTTTCGCTGGTGCCGGCTAGTTCATCCTTGTTGATAAACATGCGCGGCACGCCGAGGCGCTTGCCCTTGAGGGCATCGGCCTTGGCTGCCAGCTCCAGATAGGAGGCCGGACGCACTTCGGAGGCCTTGGGCAGCTGCACCCAGGGCTGCATGCGCCACAGATCGCCACGGGTGTCGGCATCGTCAGCCACTACCACGTCGAGCACTTCCAGCAGATCATTCATGGTGCGGGCATAGGGCACCACCACATCCATGGTCGGAGTCAGCGGCCAGTTGCCGCGCACCGAAATCACGCCACGGGACGGGGTGTAGGCGCACAGGCCGTTGTTGGAGGCCGGGCCACGGCCGCTCGACCAGGTCTCTTCGGCCAGACCAAAGGCGGAGAAGCTGGCGGCGGTGGCGGTACCGGCCCCGTTGGAGGAGCCGGAGGCAAACGGCGCAGTCAGGTAGTCGGCGTTGTAGGGGCTCTCGGCACGGCCATAGACGCCGCGCTGCATACCGCCATTGGCCATCGGCGGCATATTGGTCTTGCCAAGGCAGATGGCACCGGCGGCGCGCAGGCGCTCAACGGTAAAGGCATCGCGCTGGGCCACCAGATCCTTGAAGGCCGGGCTGCCGGAGGCAGCGGTCAGCCCCTTGACCAAATAGCTGTCTTTGGCGGTGTAGGGGATGCCGTCGAGCGGCCCCAGGGTCTCGCCACGGGCACGGCGGGCATCAGAATCTTGCGCCTCTTTCAGCGCATCGGGATTGACGACCACCACGGCGTTGAGTTTGGTGGCAGTCTCGGGGCCGTTATAGGCCTCGATACGGGCCAGATAGGCCTTGACCAGTTCGACCGCTGTGGTGCGGCCTGATTCGAGCGCGGCACGCAGCTCGGCAATGGAAACCTCGGTCACTTCGATCATTTAGGATCTCCTGTAAAAGGGTGACTGTTTGTCATGATGATCGCCGCATCAGCGCCTGCGACCATCACATCATCAAGAGATAAAACCCCACGGCGTGGGGTTTTGAATACCAACCTCAGCTGGCTTGGAACAGGTTCTTATTTCCCTGAGGGGATTTGCTGAGTAATGCAGTGAATATTGCCACCGCCCAGCAGGATCTCGCGAGCCGGCACGCCGATCACGGTGTGCTCCGGGAAGATCTCTTCCAGAATGCGCTGGGCTTCGCCATCGGTGGCGGCATCCAGCAGCGGATAGACGATGCGATCGTTGGTGATGAGGAAGTTCACATAGGAACCGGCCAGACGACCTTCGGCCTCGCGCGGCACACCGCTGCCGCTCTCGACACCGGCAGACTCCTCTTCAGTGCAGAACAGCGGGCCCGGCTGGGGCAGCTTCCACACTTTCAGCTTGCGACCCTTGGCATCCACCGCCGCTTCCAGCACCTTGAGGGCGGCCACGGAGCGGGCGTACTGGGGATCGTTCTGGTCATCAGTCCAGTGCAGCGCCACTTCACCCGGACGCACGAAGCAGCACATGTTGTCGATGTGGCCGTCGGTTTCGTCCATATAGACGCCTTCGTCCAGCCAGATAAAGCGGGTGACGCCCAGATAGTCGCGCAGGTGAGCTTCGATCTGCGCTTTGGTCAGGTGCGGGTTGCGGTTTTCGTTGAGCAGGCACTCGGCGGTGGTCAGGCAGGTACCTTCGCCATCGACATGGATGGAGCCCCCTTCCAGAATCAGCGGCGCATCGTAGCGAGCCATGCCGTGCTGGGCCAGCATCTGGGCAGCGACCTCTTCATCCTGATTCCACGGGTAGTAGAGACCACCCTTGTGACCGCCCCAGGCGTTGAAGCCCCAATCCACTCCACGGCACTCGCCGGCCGCGTTGGTGACGATGGTCGGGCCGGTATCGCGGGCCCAGCAGTCATCGCTGTTCATTTCAACCAAAGTAACGTGGGCGGGCATGATGGCGCGGGCCTGCTCCATAAACTGGGCCGGCACCCCCATAAAGACCGGGGTGGCACCGCCGATGGCATCCGCCACCTTGGCGAAGGTCTCTTGCGCGAAGCGACCGGCTACGCGCCAGTTGTCCGGGCGAAACGGCCAGATCATCCAGACGGCCTGCTGGTGCGCCCACTCGGCGGGCATGGTGAAGCCGTCGGCGGCCGGCGTGGAGTTAATGGTCTTGATGCTCATCGCAAGGCTCCTTGCATGGATTGAGGCCCCCGTTTACGCCCGATGCGGCGCGGGAACCCGGAAAAATAAGAGTGGGTCGCAGATTAAGACGTTGCGCCCCCATCCATCAAATGAATAGGATGGATTGTCCCATAAACACGGCGAATAATCCCCCCATGAAACTGCACCAGCTCGACCTCAATCTGCTGCTCGCGTTTGACGCCCTGATGACGCAGGGCAGCGTCACCCGCGCCGCCGAAGCGCTCTTTATCAGCCAGCCCGCCATGAGCCACTCCCTTAACCGGCTGCGCACCTTTCTCGGCGACCCGCTCCTGGTGCGCACCCCGCAGGGGATGCTGCCGACCCCGCGCGCCCAGCGGCTGCATCTCGGGGTGCAGCAGGCACTGCGGCTGCTGGAGCAGCAGCTCACCGAAGAAGAAGAGTTCGAGCCGAGCCAGTCAAAGCGGCGCTTCGTGCTCTGCACCACAGATTACGTGGAGTGCGTGCTGATCCCGCCGCTTATTCAGCGGCTCAGACGGCTGGCGCCCGGGGTCACCATCGAGATCCGCATCCTGCGCGACACCCTGCCCGAAGCCGAGCTGGCGAGCGGCGAGATCGATCTGGTGCTGGGCTTTGACGAGTACATGCAGGTGCCGGGGTATCTGGGCAAAGAGACCTGGCTCACCGAGCCGCTGGCCGGACTGGTACGTGCCGATCTGCCTATTGCCAAATCGGCCCCCGCCGGTACCGAGGATGACCCCTCCCGATGGCAGGAGCGCATCACCCTGCAGCAGCTCATCGCCATGCCCCATGTGTTCCACTCGCCGCTGGGCACCTCGGAGGCGAGCCTCGACCGCTATCTGAAGAGTCAGGGCTTTAGCCGCACCATCTCGGTCAACAGCCAGAGTTATATGTCCGCCGCCGCTATCGTCAGCCAGAGCGATCACCTCTTGGTGCTGCCCAGCATGGTGGCCGAGCTGCTCGCCACCCACTGGCCGCTGAAAAGCCTGCCGCTGCCCGAAGACGTGCCCGACTACCACCTCAACTGCGTCTGGCACCCCGTGCACGCCCAGCAACCGGCGCTGGTGTGGCTGAAAGATTTGATGAAGGAACTGGTGGGGCCGAGGTAAGGCCGCTGCGTCTGGCATACCCCATCGCCGCATACGCAATAACCGGCGCTGGTGTGGCTCAAGGATTTGATGAAGGAGCTTGTTGACCGACCATGATGCCCAAACCGAACCTCGATCAATTCCCTCTCCCTCTGGGAGAGGGTTAGGGTGAGGGCGGCTCCCTCCCCCCTCATCCCCAGCCCTTCTCCCGCAATGGGAGAAGGGAGCCGTTACGCTACAACTTGCAGCATCGCAGTCAGCCAGCCAGCCAGGCGATTCCCAATACATTCGAAAAGTTATCGCCATCTGCTATCACCCAATCCAGCTTCCCCAGCTCGAATAAGGCAATAGACACAGTGCTGATCAACCAAATCCCGACAACGACTCGATCTGTTCCCTCTCCCTTTGGGAGAGGGCTAGAGTGAGGGAATGCAATATCCAACCACTAAACAGATGGGAAGCTGGCTATATCTATAAGGCGATACAGAGTGGGAGCAATTAATGAAGAGCAACCGTGTTGCCAAGCGATTGAGACGAGATGCCACACAGGCAGAACAGAAACTATGGCAACAGTTGCGCAATCGCCGTCTGGTGGGGTTGAAATTTCGCCGCCAAATGCCCATCGGCCCCTATGTGGTGGACTTCATCTGCCTTGAACAGGGATTGATCATCGAAGTGGATGGTTCGCAACATGGAACACAAGCGAACCAGATGCATGACGAGGCTCGGACAGCCTATCTCAATCAGCAGGGATTTCGGGTGATACGAGTGTGGAATAACGATGTGCTGAGTCGGATGGAGGTCGTACTGGCCCATATTTGGCTCTCATTGCGCTGAGCAGAGCCCTCCCCCTCATCCCCAACCCTTCTCCCGCAAGGGGAGAAGGGAGCAAACAACCCGGCGCGTGTGGCATCCCCGGAAACAATCATGGCTCCCGCAGGAGCCATGGTTGTTTCTGGGCGCGCATTACGCCCGCAGGGCCCGCATCAGCTGGGCGACGACGTCGTCGAGCAGGGGGCGATCGGGGCGGCACTGGGCGAAGGTGACCAGCCCTTGCAGGTTGATCAGCAGCAGGGCGGTGAGGGTATGGATATTGCTATCCGGGGCCAATTCACCCTTGGCCTGCGCCTGCGTCAGCAACTCGGCCAGATCCTGCTCCAGCTCGCCATAGATCCCCTTGACCCGCTGGGTCAGCTCCTCATCCTGCTCGCTCAGCTCCATCATGGTGCGGGTCACCAGACAGGAGCCGCAGAGCGCCTCCCCCACAATCCGGTCGAGATAGGCCGCAAGGCCCGCCAGCGGGCTCGGGTTGTCGAGCAGGGAGCGGCGCTGGGTGCGTTTACCCTCGACATAGTGATCCACCGCCGCCAGCAGCAGGCCGCGCTTGTTACCAAAGGCGCCGTAAATGCTGCCTGGGTGCAGGCCGGTAGCGGCCACCAGCTCCTGCATGGTGGTCTTGGCATATCCCTTGGCGCGAAACGCTTCCATGGCATTTCGCAGTACCTCGTCCCGATCAAACTCGGCTATGCGCATGGTTCCTCCCGTGGGAAATGGTTCACCGGCAAGGGGCAACAGGGCCCGCCGATAAAGAGTGGCTGGAAAGGGCGGCAAGTTTACCCCAGCCGCCCGCTCGGGCCAACCTTCTTGAACGCGCATTCAAAAAAAGCTTGCGCCCGACGCAAAAAACGTCTTGAATGCACGTTCAAGAATAACCCGTTCAGGACAACCTATCATGAATACCCTGTTTCAGCCGTATCGACTCAATGACACTCTGACCCTGGCCAACCGTTTCATGATGGCCCCGCTCACCCGCTGCATGGCAGGCCCAGGTCTGGTGCCGACCGAGCAGATGGCTGCCTATTACGGCCGCCGCGCCGACATCGGCCTGATTGTTTCCGAGGCCGTCATCATCCGCCCCGATGCGCAGGGCTACCCCAATACCCCGGGCCTCTTCACCCAGGCGCAGATCGATGGCTGGAAGAGAGTGACCAGCGCCGTGCACGCCAAGGGTGGCAAGATCTTCGCCCAGCTGTGGCACGTCGGTCGCCTCTCCCACCCCTTCTTCCATCAGGCTGAAGTGCTGGCCCCCTCTGCCGTGGCGCACGAGGGCACTGTGCCCCGCATGCGCGAGCTGACCTATCAGGTGCCACGCGCCCTGACCGAGGCCGAAATCGCCCAGCTGGTGCTGGATTACGCCCAGGCCGCTGCCAACGCCATCGAGGCGGGCTTTGACGGGGTGGAGATCCACGGTGCCAACGGCTACCTGATCGACCAGTTCCTGCACCACTCTACCAACCTGCGCACCGACAACTACGGTGGAAACCCGGAAAAGATGAGCCGCTTCGCGCTGGAAGTGGTCGATGCCATCAGCGCCCGTATCGGTGGTGATCGGGTTGGTATTCGCCTCTCCCCGGGTGCCTATGTCCATCTGGCGGGCAGCCCGGAAGATCGCGCCGTGTTCGACTACCTGCTGGGCAAGCTCAACGATCGCCCGCTGGCCTATATCCACCTCGGCATCTTTGATGACAACCTCACCTTCGATTATCTGGGTGGCCGCGCCTCCGACTATCTGCGCGCCCACTACAAGGGCAATCTGGTCGGTGTGGGCAACTACGACGCCGAGCGCGCCGCTGCGGCCATCGAGGCCAACCGCTTCGATCTGGTGGCCATCGGTCGTCCGCTTATCGCCAACCCGGACTACCTCACCAAGGTGAAGAAGGGAGAAGCGCTGGTGCCCTACGCCGACACCATGCTGGCTGAGCTGGTATAACCACGAAGCCATCGCCAGACGACAGGCAATAAAAAACGAGGGGAGCTGTTGCTCCCCTCGTGCTATCTGGCTGATGCGCTGATCAGTTGGTGCGGATGCTTAATTGGTACGAAATAGCGCCTCGATGGAGAGCCCCTGACTCAACAAGATCTCCCTCAGACGGCGCAGCCCCTCGACCTGGATCTGACGTACCCGCTCGCGGGTCAGGCCAATCTCGGCTCCCACATCCTCAAGGGTGGCAGGCTCGTAGCCCAGCAAACCGAAACGACGGGCCAACACTTCCCGCTGCTTGGGGTTGAGCTCCTCAAGCCAGTGGACAATGCTGCTGCGCATATCATCTTCCTGTGACTCCAGCTCAGGCCCCATGCCGCGCTCGTCGGAGAGCACATCCAGCAACGCCTTGTCGCGATCGCCGCCTATGGGGGTGTCCACCGAGGTGATCTTCTCGTTGAGCTTGAGCATGCGGTTCACATCGTCCACCGAACGATCCAGCGCGAAGGCGATATCCTCGGCGGTCGGTTCATGATCGAGACGGTGAGAGAGTTCGCGGGCGGTGCGCAGGTAAACGTTTAACTCTTTGACCACATGAATGGGCAGACGGATAGTGCGGGTCTGGTTCATGATGGCCCGCTCTATGGTCTGGCGGATCCACCAGGTGGCATAGGTAGAGAAACGGAAGCCGCGCTCGGGGTCAAACTTCTCGACCGCGCGGATAAGACCGAGGTTGCCCTCTTCGATGAGATCCAGCAGCACCAGGCCACGGTTGTTGTAACGGCGGGCGATTTTCACTACCAGTCGCAGGTTGGACTCGATCATGCGCTTGCGGGCGGCTTTGTCACCGCGCAAGGCACGACGGGCGTAGTAGACTTCCTCTTCGGCAGTGAGCAGCGGGGAGAAACCTATCTCCCCCAGATAGAGCTGCGTGGCATCCATCACCTTGTTCAGCTCAGGTGCCAGCAACTCATCGGAGATAATATCTTCCGCCTCGGCGGCTACCTCCTGCAACTCTTCTACTTCATGAGATTCGGGTTCAGCGTCAAACTCTAACTCTGCATCCTGCATTACCAGTTGTTCTTGGCTCATGGTGTGTCTCCCTGACGTTACCAGAGTAAGACGGTCTCTCTGGGGTTAACGCTTTGGCAAATAGCTCATCGGATTGATCGACTTGCCTCTGTACCGGATCTCGAAATGCAATCGCACATCCGGCGCGTCCGTGCTACCCATGTTGGCAATGACCGAGCCCCCCTTGACGCTGTCCCCTTCCTTCACCCGCAACTCGTCGTTGTGTGCGTAAGCGGAGAGATAGTCATCATCATGCTTGAGGATAATCAGCTTGCCGTACCCCCTTAAAGCACTGCCAGCGTATACCACTTTACCGCTGCTGGCGGCGTAGACGGGTTGCCCCTTCTGGCCGGCTATGTCGATCCCCTTGTTACCCTGTTCTGCAACAGAGAACCCCTCGACAATCCGGCCTTTTGCGGGCCAGTGCCAAGCAAGTCTCGACTGGGAGTTGTTTATTTTTTGTTCTTTGGACTGAGCGTATTCCTTCGGTGCTGCCGGAGCAACGGATTTCTGAGAGATGAACGGCGTGGTCTGACCAGATCCACTCGGCTCGGCCAACGGACGCGGACCGCTGCTCGGACGGCTCACGGCCACTGGCGTCACGGTTGCCGGACGAGTCGCAGCCACCATCTGGGTCGAACCGCCTGCGGTCTGGACATTGAGTACCTGACCCGGTTGCAGCGCATAGGGGGCGCTCAGGTTATTGCTCTGGGCCAGCGCCTGCGGTGTCATGCCGAACTGGCGGCCGATGCTGCTCAGGGTATCGCCGCGGCGCACCTCATAGGTACCGGCACTGCGGCTGCTGCCAACACTGGCGCTGGAACCATCGAGTCGCAGTCGCTGCCCCGGATAGATGTTGTAGGGCGGGCTGATGTTGTTGAGGCTGGCCAGCGACGGCACGTCGTTGCCGGAGTTGAAGGCGATGGAGTAGAGGGTATCGCCCCGTTTCACCACATAGCTGCCGCCCTGAATGGGGGCGCTGACCTGGGCACCGCTTTGGCGAGCCGGAATGGTCGAGACAAACTGCCCCTCATCAACACCATCTACCGGAGCTGCATTTTTACTGGAGGAGCAGGCAAGCAGCAGCCATGACAACACCACGACACTGCTTCCTTGCCAAATACGCGAACGCATAATGGATCCTTAACGACTAAACCAGAAATAGGCCACCACGGCCAGACCAATACAGAGCCAACCGAGCACATCTACGTAGTGCATCAGTTTGCGTTCCATCTTCTCGCCACCCCAACGCATCAGGCCCGCAACCAGGAAAAAGCGCATGCCACGACCGATGAGGGAGGTGATGATGAAGGGCAGCAGAGCCATTTGCAACAACCCTGCCGTCACGGTAAACACCTTGTAGGGGATAGGGGTGAAGCTGGCAATGAAAATGACCCAGATCCCCCACTGCTCAAACCAGTTGCGAGCAATCTCGATCTTGTCCTGATAGCCCACAGACTCCACCAATGGCAGCACTACCGGATCCCACAGGGCATAGCCAAGGGCATAGCCAAACAGGGCACCCAGCACAGAGAAGAGGGTAGCCAGCGTGGCGTAGTGCCAAGCCTTGTGGGGCTTGGCGAGCGCCATCGGCGCCAGCATCACGTCCACCGGGATCGGCCAGAACACCGACTCGATGAAAGCGGTGATGGAGAGATACCAGGGGGCATGCTTGTGGCGAGCCCACTGCATCACCAGTACGTACAAACGGGAAAACAACTTCACTCAACATCTCCGTCAATCAGGGGAACAAAACGTACCGGCTCCAGAATACGGCTGGTCAGCTGGGATCCGGATCGTTCGATCAGCTGCAGGGTCTGCTGGCTGTCACCCACGGGCAACACCAGTCGACCCCCTTCGGCCAGCTGATCGGTGAGCGCCGTCGGGATCTCGCTCGCCGCGGCCGTCACCAGAATGGCGTCATAAGGCCCCTTGTTGGGCCACCCCAGCCAGCCGTTGCCGTGCTTGGCCGAGACATTGTGCAGATCGAGCTGGCGCAGTCGGCGCCGGGCCTGGAACTGCAGCGACTTGATCCGCTCCACGGTATACACATGCTCCACCAGATGGGCGAGGATCGCCGTCTGGTAGCCCGAGCCAGTGCCAATCTCCAGCACATGGGCCGGATTGTTTTGCATCAGCAACTCGGTCATTCGCGCCACCATATAGGGCTGCGAAATGGTCTGGCCGTGGCCAATGGGCAGGGCGGTGTTGTCCCACGCCTTGTGCGCCATGGCCTCGTCCACGAACAGCTGGCGCGGCACTTTCGCGATGGTCGCCAGCACGCGAAAATCGCGAATATCCTGCGCAATGAGCTGATTTAACAGGCGCTGTACTATCACACCACCCTCATCCCTGCAGATCTAACCAGGCCCCCAGACCGGCGAGACTGTCGTAGGCAGTCATATCGATGGTCAGGGGGGTAATCGAGACATAGCCCTGCTCGATGGCAGCAAAATCGGTACCGTCACCGGCATCCTGCTGGCTACCGGGGGGGCCGATCCAGTAGATGGGCTGGCCATGGGGATCCTCGGTGCAGATCACCGACTCCGCCCGGTGGCGATTGCCAAGGCGGGTGGTCTTGATCCCCTTGATCTGCTCGAGGGGCAAGTCCGGCACGTTGACGTTGAGGATCTGATCGGCAGGCAGGGGGTGTTTCATCAACCCCTTCACCAGCAGGGCCGCATAGTGGGCCGCCGTGGCGAAGTGGGTCTTGCCCACCAGCGAGATGGCGATGGAGGGGTAGCCAAGATGGCGCCCCTCGGTGGCCGCGGCGACCGTGCCCGAGTAGATGACATCATCCCCCAGGTTGGCACCGTGGTTGATGCCGGCCACCACCATGTCGGGTTCAGGACGCACCAGCTCGTTGACCGCCAGATGCACGCAGTCGGTCGGCGTCCCCTTCACCGCATAGCTCTCGCACCCATTAAAGCCGTTTTCTGCAATGCGGGTAACCCGCAGCGGTACTTCCAGCGTCAGGGAGTGACTCGCGCCGCTGCGGTTACGATCCGGCGCCACCACAATGACCTCGCCGCAGGCACGCAGCGCCTCGCTGAGGGCACGAATACCCTCGGCATGCACACCATCATCATTACTGACCAGAATTCGCATCGGTCTGATTCCTGAAACCGTGATCGGCCTCTTCGGCCTGCATTAACTCGCGCACCACGCTGGTGGCAAACGCGCCCGCCGGCAGGAAGAAGGAGAGGGTCAGCGCCTCGCCGTCCAGCTGCCAGCTCATCTGCTCCGGCTTGAGCAGCAGGGGGCGCCTGTCCTGATCCAGCCCGGCTTTCTCCAGCCCGTCACACCAATCGCTGTAAGGGGCCAGCACGCCCTGTTCGAACTCGGCAGCGGCGCCCTGACTGGCCAGACGGCCACGGCCCCACTGGGGGGCGGTGAGCTGCACGTCGCCGGAGGCAAGACGCGCTTCCAGCTCGGGGGTCACGCTCTCTTCGCTGAAGATGGAGTGGCTGCCCTTGAGCATCACGCAATCACCGGCCAGCAGCTGATGAGCCAGCCCCTGCTCGATACGGGCGCTGACAATGGCGTTGAACAGCATGCTGCGGGCGGCAGAGAGGTAGAGGGAACGTTTGTTGCGATCCTTGATCCGCTTGCCGGCAAACATCGCCTTGGCCGCTTCCAGGTTGTTGCCATCGCGGCCAAAACGCTGCTCACCATAGTAATTGGGCACGCCCTGAGTGGCGATGGCCTGCAGGCGCGCTTCCAGCCCGTCGGCCTGTTCCAGACCAGTGAGACGCAGGGTGAAGTGGTTGCCCTTGAGGTAGCCAACCCGCAATTTGCGGTTGTGACGCTTGGCTTGCAGGATCTGGATGCTGTCGCTCTCGATAACCGACAAGTCCGGTTCGGCCTTGCCCGGCAGGTGAATGCCGAACCACTGCTCGGTCACCGCGTGGCGATCTTTAAGGCCCGCCCAGGTCACCGCATTGCGGTTGACACCGGCCGCATCGGCCAGCAGACCCGCCACCCAGGCGGTGTTCTCGCCGGTTTTGCGCACCCGGACGAAGATGTGCTCCCCTTCACCGCAAGGCTCAAACCCGAGATCTTCATTGACCACGAAATCGGCGGCCTCGGCCTTGAGGATACCGCGGGCAGTGGGCGCCCCGTGCAGATAGGCAAGTTGTTCCAGCATTATTGTTTCACCAGTAGGACGACGGCTTCGGTGGCGATCCCTTCCTTGCGCCCCGTAAACCCAAGCTGTTCGGTGGTGGTCGCCTTGACGTTCACCCGGTTCAAATCACATTGCAGATCGGCGGCCAGCACGGCGCACATGGCGTCGATATGGGGGGCCATTTTGGGGGCCTGGGCGATGATGGTCACATCCAGGTTGCCGATGGCATACCCCGCCTTCTGTACCCGGGCAAAGACATCCCGCAGCAGGATGCGACTGTCGATCCCCTTGAACTCGGCAGCGGTATCGGGGAAGTGGCGACCGATGTCACCGGCACCGATGGCCCCCAGCAGGGCATCGCTCACCGCGTGCAGCACCACATCGCCGTCGGAGTGGGCAACCAGCCCCTGCTCGTAGGGAACCGGCACGCCACCCAGCATGCAGGGACCAACACCACCAAATTTATGAACATCAAAACCATGACCAATGCGCATCATTAGCGGCAACCTCCCAACATGCTGAAACCAACCCCATCAATTTTGTGTACGTCCACACCATGTCCAATCCGGATCATGCTAACTCCTTGTTCGGGCCTGTTTGTTCGAGACACTCTGCTCTGAACGGTCTGTTCTGACTGAGGGGCTTATGCCTGCTGGCTTAAAAACAGCCCCGCCAGCGACAAGTCTTCCGGCCGGGTCACTTTGATATTGTCGGCGCGCCCCTCCACCATCCTCACCGTGAATCCGGCCCGCTCCATGGCGGAGGCCTCGTCGGTGATGGTGGCGCCCAGCAGTAGCCCCTCTTCCAGCGCCCGCTTCAGGGCTAGGGTCGGGAACATCTGCGGCGTCAGGGCATGCCAGAGCTGCTCGCGCTCGACGGTAGCGATGATATTGCCCTCCCCATCGGAGCGTTTCATGGTATCGCGCACCCGACTGCCGAGAATGGCACCGCCGCAGTTCATGGCCGCGGCAATCAGCGCATCGAGATCGCCGTGAGTCAGGCAGGGGCGGGCCGCATCGTGCACCAGCACCCACTCCCCTTGCGCCACATGGAGACCATTGAGGACGGAAAAGGCGCGCTCGGCGCCTCCCTCTACCCGCACAATCCGTGGGTCGGCCGCCACGGGCAGGGCCTCGAACCAGCGGTCATGGGGCGCCAGCGCCACGATCACCTGGGCGATGGCCGGGTGGGAGAGCAGCCGCTCCAGGGTATGTTCGAGAATGGTTTTACCCGCCAGTTGCAGGTACTGCTTGGGGCAATCGGCCCCCATCCGGCTGCCGATACCGGCAGCAGGGACGATCGCCGTCAGGCCGGATACCCGGCTGGCATCAGTCATCGTAGGGCTCATCGTCCGGCGCTGTCTCTTTGTCTTTCTCTTTGGGGATGATCCGGTAGAAGGTCTCCCCCTGCTTGATATAACCCAGATCGTTGCGCGACAACTCCTCGATGGCCTCGAGGCCAGAGGTGAGATCATCTATCTCGCGGTAAATGAGGTCGTTACGATCCTTGAGAGTCTGGTTGTCCCGCTGTTGCTGCGAGATGGCCTCCGACAGGTTCTGATAATCGGATAGCCCGTTCTTCCCCAGCCAGAGGTCATATTGCAGTCCCCCCAGCAGGAGGATCAGGATCAGGGTGAATAGCCGCATGCACTAGGTCTCCTTCAGGCGGCCTAGTGTCCCATATTCGGTGCCAAGACAAAAGAAAGCGAGCACCCGGGAGCCACCGGCCGAACATAAAAAAGTGCCCAAGAGTGAATCAGATAGCACAAAGCCCCGCCAAACCGGTGCAAGGATGGCCAACCAGGGCGCTCCTTGTCCGGGGGCGGGGCTCTCAATCAGAAAGCGGTAAGGGGGATCAGTTCACCGCGACCGGCTCTCCCGCACTCTCGGCCGGAGTGTTGTACTCCTCCTCGGCATCGCGGAAACGCTCCAGCATCGCTTTTGAGGGCGCTTCGCCCAGCAGACTGCCCACCACAATGGCCAGCAGTGCGAACAGGAAGCCCGGGATGATCTCATACAGCCCCAGCCAGCCGAACTGCTTCCAGACGATGACGGTGATGGCACCGACCAGCATGCCCGCCAGCGCGCCGTTGCGGGTCATCCGCGGCCACAGCACGGAGAGCAGCACCACGGGGCCAAAGGCGGCACCGAAACCGGCCCAGGCGTAGCTCACCAGCCCCAGCACCCGGTTTTCCGGATTCATGGCGACGGCGATGGCAATCACGGCGATCAGCAGCACCATCAGGCGACCCACCCATACCAGCTCACGCTGGGAGGCGTTCTTGCGCAGGAAGGGTTTGTAGAGATCCTCGGTGATGGCGCTGGAGCAGACCAGTAATTGACAACTTAGAGTGCTCATCACCGCCGCCAGAATGGCGGAGAGCAGCACACCGGCGATCCAGGGGTTGAACAGGATCTTGGAGAGCTCGATAAAGACCCGCTCCGGGTTGCCGGTCACCCCAGCTGCCACTTCCGGGAAGCGGGCGAAGTAGGCCAGCCCGAAGAAGCCGATGGCCACCGCGCCTGCGAGGCAGAACACCATCCAGGTCATGCTGATGCGACGGGCATTGGCCATGGAGTGGTGGGAATCCGCCGCCATGAAGCGGGCCAGAATGTGGGGCTGACCGAAGTAGCCAAGGCCCCAGGCCATCAGCGAGATGATGGCGATCACATCCAGATTCTTGAACATGTCGAGGTTGGTAGCGCTCTTGGCGGCCACTTCGATCATGGCGCTGTCCACCCCGCCGACGGCGATGATGACGAAGACCGGGGTCAGGATCAGGGCGAAGATCATCAGGGTCGCCTGCACCGTATCGGTCCAGCTCACCGCGAGGAAGCCGCCGAAGAAGGTGTAGGTAATGGTGGCGGCGGCACCGACCCAGAGGGCGGTGTTGTAATCCATGCCGAAGGTGCTCTCGAACAGACGGGCACCGGCCACCACGCCGGAGGCGCAATAGATGGTGAAGAAGAGCAGGATCACCAGCGCCGAGAGAATGCGCAGCACCTTGCTGTGATCTTCAAAGCGGTAGGTGAAGTAGTCCGGCAGGGTCAGGGCGTTGCGGTTCTTCTCGGTATGTACCCGCAGGCGACCCGCTACCCAGCGCCAGTTGAGGTAGGCGCCGATGACAAGACCGATGGCAATCCAGCTCTCGGAGATGCCGCTGACGAAGACGGCGCCGGGCAGCCCCATCAGCAGCCAGCCGCTCATGTCGGAGGCGCCGGCGGAGAGGGCTGTGACCCAGCTCCCCATCCGGCGGCCGCCCAGAATGTAGTCATCAAAGTTGCGGGTGGCGCGATAGGCGACGAAGCCGATCAACACCATCCCGAGGATATACACCAGGAAGGTGATTAACATGGGTGTGCTAGCTGTCATGCAAAACTCCGTTTTGTGTCATTTTTTGCCCGCTCTGGTGACGGGCTCATCCCTAAAAAACCGGCCTAGCTTAATCAGCCGTTCGCGCCAGCTCAACCACTTTTAACAAACACAAAACACAATAAAAACCTTTGCGTATCAAATCATCTGCCGCATCAAGAGGATGGAGCCAGATTTCCTGCCGTGGCCGTGACGGTCATCTCGCTGCGCCAGCCGCTACTGAGCGTTATGTTTTCACATTTTGTTACTATCCATTTTTTTACAAGCCAGCGCCCCGCTCCTACACTCCCCGCCCTGTCTCATCACACCAGTCAGAGGTCGGCACCATGTCATCTCATCTGTCACACCTGCGAACCCTCGCCCGCCGCCTTCACCCGGTGGAGGAGTCGGGTCATCTCATCCGACGGGCCAAGTATGTGGGGCGTCTCTGGCTCAATCCCGGCGCCCGCGCCCTCTATCGCCAGCAGCAGGAGCAACCGCTGCTGGCGCAGGCGATCAGCCGCTTCCCCGATATTCTGGAAAAGCCGATCCACCCCTATCGCCACAAGGGGCTCCGCAAGCGCCTGCGAGCGGGGCTTATCAGCGGCCACTACCAGCAATTGGCACGTCAGCTGCCCAAGGCGCAACAACTGGCAATCTACAGCGGGCGCGGCCTGCTGCTGGCCCAGTGGCAGAGCGACAAGCTGACGGCCCCCCTCACTCTGCAACTGGATTACCAAACCCACATGGGCAAAGAGGGAGAGATGAGCCTGACCCTCAAGCTGGGTGACGCTGCGCTCTATTACATGGCCCTCAATCTGCGCCCCGCGCCGAACCCGACCCTCGAGATCTGCTCGCTGCAGGGCGGCAAGGGGCAGAGCGAGGAGATCAAGCTGGTCACCAAGGCGTGCGGCGGGCTGCGCCCCATGTCCCTGCTGGTCTATATGGCCGCCGAGCTGGCCCGGGGGCTGGCGTGCAAGAGCCTGCTCGGGATCCGCACCCAAAGCCACGTCTATCAGAGCAGCAAGCGCACCGCCGATCGGGTCAAGTTCGACCTCGACGGCTTGTGGCAGGAGCATCAGGGCAGCGTGCAGGATGAACTCTGGATGAGCCTGCCGCTGGAGGTGCCCCGCAAGACGCTGGAGGAGATCCCCTCCCGCAAGCGGGCCAGCTACAAGGCGCGCTATCAGCTGCTCGATCAGCTCGGCAGCGAGCTGCAGACAAATCTGCTGCGAAGCTGAGTCAACGCAGCAGAAACAAAAAGGGCGAACAGCATGCTGTTCGCCCTTTGTCGTGACGGGGATTTGCCCTTAGCGGTTGATCGCCATCGGCATGCCGTTGCGCTGCTCCAGCGCCTGCTTCACCAGTTGGGAGTCACTGTCGGCGTGGGCAATGAAGCGGGTCACCGCCGGAGTCATCGGCAGCGGTGCCGGCAGCTTGGAGTTGAACTCCTCTTCGCTGCGCGACAGCGGCTGATGCACTTCCAGATAGCGGACACCGTTGGGCTCGAGGGAGGCCTTGATCGGCTGGTTGACGAACTGGACGCGAGTACCGACCGGTACCTGCTTGAACAGGTAGGCGATGTCGTCGTTGCGCAGACGCACACAACCGTGGCTCACCCGCAGGCCGATGCCGAAGTTGGCGTTGGTACCGTGGATGGCGTACATCTTGCCGATGTAGAGGGCAAACAGACCCATGGGGTTGTCCGGGCCGGCCGGCCATACCGCAGGCAAGCTCTCGCCACGGGCGGCATATTCGGCATGCATCTTGGCGGTCGGGGTCCAGGTCGGGCCCGCTTTCTTGCGCTGCACACTGGTCACCCAGTTTTCCGGAGTATCGGTACCGAGCTGGCCGATGCCAATGGGCAGCACTTCCACCACTTTTTTACCCTTGGGGTAGTAGTAGAGGCGCATCTCGGCCACGTTCAGCACGATCCCTTCACGGGGTGCATCCGGCAGGATCAGTTGCTGGGGGATCACCAGCTTCTCGCCGGTCTGTACCAGCAGGGGATCCGCATCGGGGTTGGCTTCGGTCATGTTGGTGAGCCCCAGCTGGAATTTGGCCGCAATGGCCTCCAGCGGCTGGCCGTTCTCTTCGGCCGGAACCACGTATTCCAGATTTTCCCCTACCAGACGGCTGTTGGCCGCAGGCAGAGCATATTCAACAGCGAAAACCGGCGCAGCGGTCAGCAGCAGGCTGTAGCAGAGTGTTGCCACACTATTGCGAAGGAGCTTCATAACTTTCCCATGATGATGACTTGAAGTGACGTCTCTGGGCTGGCAGCTGATCAAGAGAGGATCAGGGGCGCGAAGAGAAGGCCGCCATTTTTCTCCTCTGTACGGCAAATTTCAACTGACAAGTGGCGACGGGTCGATGATTAATATGCGGTTTTTTCCACGTCCTCGACCCGCCCGGTTTCCCTGTTTATCCCCGTTGCCAGACACGCATATCGTAACCTGTGGGAGATTGATGCAACCGCAGATGAAATTGCTCAATGATGGCGAAGATATGGTCGAAAATATCGGCCTGGATCCCTTCGTAATCGGCCCATGCGGTGGTCGCGGTAAAGCAGTAAATTTCCAGCGGCAAACCGTCTGACGTGGGTGCCAGCTGGCGCACCATCAGGGTCATGTCCTTGCGAATGCCGGGGTGGGCACGCAGGTAGGCATCCAGATAGGCGCGCAGGGTGCCGAGGTTGGTGAGGTGACGACCATTGATGGGGCAGCTCAATGCATCGCTCAGCTGCTGGTTGTAAGCGCTCAGCTCCTGCTCCTTGCGGCTGAGATAGGGTGCCAGCAGCTGCGCCTGCTTGAGCTGCAACTGCTCCTCAGCCGTCAGAAAGCGCACACTGGTCATGTCGATATTGACGCTGCGCTTGATGCGGCGGCCGCCCGACTCGGTCATCCCCTGCCAGTTCTTGAAAGAGTCGGAGATCAGGGCATAGGTGGGAATGGTGGTAATGGTCTTGTCCCAGTTCGATACCTTGACCGTGGTAAGCCCGATGTCGGTCACCTCGCCATCGGCGCCGTACTTGTCCATCTGCAGCCAGTCACCGACGCTCAGCATCCGGTTGGCGGAGAGCTGGATCCCCGCCACCAGCCCGAGGATGGGGTCCTTGAACACCAGCATCAGCACTGCGGTCATGGCACCCAGACCGCTGAACAGGAACAACGGCGACTTGCCGAGCAGCAGCGCGATCATCAGGATGCCCACCAGAATGCTGCCTACCAGCTTGGCCCCTTGGAAGATGCCACGCAGGGGCAAATCCCGACCAAGGCGGGTGTAACGGCTCACCGACAACAGGCAGTCGAGCAGGGCGAAGAAGGCCAGCAGCAGGAACAGCAAGATCCAGAGCTGGGCCACCATCTCGATAAGCTTGAGGCTATCCGATTGACGGGGCAACCAGATCTCCGCCTGACCGAGCAGCACGGCCCCCTGCAACACGAAAGCGAGCCGGTTGAAGAGGCGCTGTTGCAGCTGGGGCGGCAGCCACACCTGCTTGGCCTTGCCGAGGATCCCCACCAGCCGGACCAGCAGCACCCGGTGCAGCGCCATGTGCAGCAGCAACGAGGTGATGACGATAAAGCCCAGCGCGATCACCAGCGCCATCAGGCTGGTCACTTCCACCCCAAGGCCCGACAACCAGTTAAAAAACGCCTCTTTCATTGCTCTCTCCCGAACCTGGCAGCCCGCTGGCTGCAAAAACAGTGGTGGTCAGGGTACCGCTCCCCTCCCCCATGTCAAATCGGCGTACGCCAGAAATGACAACGCCCGGCACAGGCCGGGCGTTGTTTCAAAGCGAGGCTGACTTAGCAGACCAGGCTCAGGGCATCGCGAGCGATGACCAGCTCTTCGTTGGTCGGGATCACCATGGCGCAACGGCTCTCGGCGGTGGTGATGCGACCTTCGCCACCCAGTACCGCGGCGTTGTTGGCCTCTTTGTCCACCTTGAAGCCGAACAGGGCCAGACGGTTCAGCACCATCTCGCGCACCATGGCGGCGTTCTCACCGATACCACCGGTAAAGACCACGGCGTCCAGACGACCGTCCATCGCAGCGGCATAGGCGCCGACATACTTGGCCACACGGTTGGTGAAGACATCCAGCGCGCGCTTGGCACCGGCGTCAGTAGCGTAGTTGGTGGTGACGTAGCGGCAATCGCTGCTCGCTTCGGTCATCCCCAGCAGACCGGACTCACGGGTCAGGGTGTGGTTGATCTGCTCCACGCTGTAACCGAGCTGGTCGTGCATGAAGAAGACCACGGCCGGATCGATATCACCGGAGCGGGTTCCCATCGCCAGACCTTCCAGCGGAGTCAGACCCATGGAGGTGTCTACGGATTCGCCGTTCTTGATGGCGCAGACAGAGGCACCGTTACCCAGGTGGCAGTTGATGATGTTCAGTTCATTCAACGGCTTGCCCAGCTCTTTTGCCGCTTCTTCCGCGATGTAGCGGTGAGAAGTACCGTGGGCACCGTAACGACGGATGCCGTGTTCGCGGTAGAGCTTGTGCGGCAGCGCATAGAGGTAGGCCTCTTGCGGCAGGGTCTGGTGGAAAGCGGTGTCGAACACGGCCACGTTCTTCTCGGACAGCTGCGGGAACACTTTCAGCGCGGCGCGAATACCGATGAGGTGCGCCGGGTTGTGCAGCGGGGCGAACGGAATGGCGGCTTCGATACCGGCGATCACGCCGTCATCAATGCGCACGGAGCGTGAGAACTGCTCGCCACCGTGTACGATTCGGTGACCGATGGCCACCAGTTGCTCGGCAAGAGTCGGATCCTGCGGCAGGATGTGACCCACGATATGGTCGAGGGCCTCCTGGTGAGCGGCACCCGCTCCCAGCATGGCTTCGCCCTTGACCCCGTGGAGTTTCCATTTGATACGTGCATCATCCAGATTGAAGCATTCGGCCAGGCCGGACAGCATGTCCTCACCTGTTTCGGCGTCCATTACGGCAAATTTCAGGGAAGAGCTACCGCAGTTAAGGATCAATACCAACTTGCTCATTTTCTACATCTTCCTGTGCTTCGGCTTTATGCCGACAGTGTCGTGTCATCCAAAAGAGGATGGGATTCCCCTGCCGGGGGCTTATGGTCGCAGGAGGGTGCGTCCAATTTTTCAATTCTTGCTCTTGAAAGAGTCATCGCAACTTGTGGTGCGTATCACTGGTTTCAATGCTTGCGAGTCTCAACACATCAGCTGCGCAGGGCTCGCCTCAATGGGAATGCTCAGGCGATAGCCAGCAGATCCTTGTGTACCTTGACCACCAGCTTCTTCACCTTGGCGGGCTGGTTGAAGGTACAGAGCGGGCGGTGCAGTTCGCCCGGCCAGAAGATGGCGAAATCGCCCGGTTGCAGCGCCAGATAAGTGGTCTGCTCGTCATCAACAAACCAGAGGTCAGGATGGGGATGGTCGGCGCCGTCGCTCACGTAGTCGTGGGGGCCCACACCTATCCACTCTTCACCGCGCAGCAGCAGCTGGATATCGAGATACTGCTGATGGAATTCGCCACGGCGATCCGCGGCTGGCTCGGTCAGATCCTCGCTCACCAGACAGAACAGGTTCAGGCCATCGATCTCGGTCTTGCCGAGCGGAGCGTCACCCCAGTGAGCCACGCTCTTCACCACCTCGGCCATGATGCGGGCCAGCGGGGCGGGCAGCGGCGTCCGCTGCAGGGTGTTCAGGCTACCGGTGATCATGGCGTCTGTTTCCTGTTAGGTATATCTGGGCGGCATCTTTGCCAGCCAATGAAAAAGGACCTGTGACAGGTCCTTCAATAATGCCGTCTGCAATCCGTGCAAACCGGTTTAGAGCTTTTGCTCATGTTCAGCTATATGGGCACTGTTACACACTCGTCAGCACCTTGCCAAGAGACATAATCCCATTTTCATAGTGATCGTACCAGCTGAAACCATATTATTCACCACCCTTTTCCCCTCGACTTTGACCAGACGCAAAAACGGGCGCATCAGCGCCCGTTTTTTTCGCAAAACCGTTTAACAACCGGTTTCATTCAAGCCTTTTTGGCGTTTTCCACCGGTTTGGCGTACATGGCACGCCAGATCGCCTTGTGCTCTTCCGGCACCTCTGACTGACGGGTCAGGAAGGCAGCCTGTTCGATGGTATTGGCCTTGCCGGAAACATCTGCCGCCAGATAGTTGCTGGGGAAGAGGTGGTAACTGCTCCAGATCGCCTTGTCGATCAGCGCGGCCAGTTCGTCCGGATCGCTGAAGCCCTCGGTAATCGGCGCGCCGAAGGAGACATGTACCCGCCCCTTCATGCCGACGATACCGGCGACGATACTCTCGATATCCTCGAACTCGCCCTTCTCGTAGCTGCCGTTGACCGACTTCTCGTAGAGCTCGCGCGCCTTCGCCTTGTCGGTCGGATCCAGCTCGTAGCTGATGCTGACCGGCACGATATTGAGGCTGCGCATGTAGTCGACGAAGTCGATCTTCTGCTTCTTGCCGTCGACGTAGAACATCTTGAGGATGGCGGGATCTGTCTTGTCATCGCCATTCTTGGCGCGCCCTTCCTTCTGGGCGATCCAGATGGAGTGACCTTCGTGGACCGAGTTGCCAATATAGGCAGACAGCTCGCCGAGCGCCTTCATCATCTCTCGCGGCCCCTTGGCGGAGCGTTTGACGATAAAGCTCTTGTTGAGCTTCATCAGCTCGGTGGCGCAGGGTTTGCGCAGCAGGTTGTCACCGATGGCGATGCGCACGGTATCGAAACCGTGGGTGTGCAGCCCCCAGTTGACGAACGCCGGATCCATGGCGATGTCTCTGTGGTTGGAGACAAACAGATAGCCCTGCTCTTTCTTCAGATGCTCGATCCCGGAGAAGGTCACCCCCTTGGTGGAGGTGGCGATCATGCGGGACATGTACCGGGTGACCCCCATCTGGACCTGATGCACAGTGGTCACTTTTGACCATTTGCGGCGCAGGAACAGGCGGATCATCGGGCGGATGGCCCAACCCAGCCAGCTCATCAGGGAACCGAAACGATACTTGGCGATGGCGCCGATAAATTCATCATCCTGGATCAGCCGTTCGATGGCTGCCGGCACTTCTTCATCGCGGTAGGGGCGAATATCCGCGAATCTATCTACTTCAGTCACAATGTCAGCCTTGCATGCTAGGAAACCGCAGCCAACCCGCGTTGGCCGGGGAAAATTCAGGGCGCAATTTTACACGCTTTTATGGCAAGGGGTATGAGACAAGCATGAATAGTGAGATCTGACCAGTTTATTAATCGGATGCCAGTGCCAGCGCGACCGCCGCCTCGGCATGGATGGCGGTGGTGTCGTAGAGCGGCACCGCCGCCCGGGCATCGCCCACCAGCAGGGCAATCTCGGTGCAGCCAAGAATCACCGCCTCGGCACCCGCGGCCGCCAGCCCCTCGATAATGGCCAGATACTCGGCCCGCGATGATTCGCGGATCTCCCCCAGACAGAGCTCGTCATAGATGATCCTGTGTACCCGCTCCCGCCCGGCCTCATCGGGTACCAGCACCGCCAACCCGAAGCGCTCCTGCAAGCGCCCCTTGTAAAAATCCTGCTCCATGGTGAAGCGGGTGCCGAGCAGGCCGACCCGGGTTACCCCGTCCGCCCGCAATTTGGCCGCGGTGGCATCGGCAATATGGAGCAGCGGGATATCGATGGCCGCCTCAATCTCGGGGGCCACCTTGTGCATGGTGTTGGTGCCGATCAGCAAGAAATCGGCGCCGCCATCCTGCAACTTGCGCGCTTCCGCCGCCAGCAGACGGGCGGTAGCGGGCCAGTCACCGGCATGCTGCAACTGCTCGATACCGGCAAAGTCGACGCTATTGAGCAGCACCCGCGCCGAGTGCAAACCGCCAAGCTGTACGCGCACCCCGCGGTTGAGCGCCTGATAGTAACTGACGGTGGACTCCCAGCTCATGCCACCCAGCAGACCGATACATTTCATATGAACTCCTTTCATCCCAAGGGAGGGCAGAACCACGCCACCTTGCAGGCAAGGTCACGGGATCGAGATAAAAAAGGCCCCGCAGGGCCAACAAGACAGCCGGTAAAGGCCCGGGTCAACCCCGGGCTAAATCCAGATCATCGCGACACAGGCGGCCGTCGCCAGCCCCATGCCGAGATTGAAACGCCGCCAGCCCCGGGCGGTGCGAATGATTTGCCGCACCTGGGCACCAAAAAGCACCCAAAACGCCCCGGTGTAGAGGCCGGTAATAAAGAAGATCACCAACACCCAGAGCGCAGAGGGCCAGTAAGCCTCCCCCGCCAGGGTGAAACCGCTGATGGCGGAGAGCGCCATCATCCATGCCTTGGGATTGAGCAGTTGCAGCATGGCCCCCTGATGAGCGGGAATGAGCGGCCGGGTGCCCTCGGCCGGGCCGCTGGCGGTCGCCACCTTCCACGCCAGCCAGAGCAGGTAGGCCGAGCCGATAATCTTGAGGCCGTCGTGCAGCAGCGGCACCTTCTCGAACACCACGCCAAGCCCCAGCGCGGTAGCGAGGATCATCAGATTGATCCCCCCGACCACCCCAACCAGCAGAGGAATCGTGCGGCGAAAACCCTGCGCCGCCCCGGCGCTGGTGAGCAACATATTGTTGGGCCCCGGCGTGCCGCAGGTAACCAGAGCAAACCCCGCCAGGGGCAGTAACCAGTTCAGATCCATCTCAACCTCTTGTCGATACAACGCACCCGTTATGGGGAAAGCCTTCTAATATGCAGAGCCAACCCCGTGGCGACAAGTCAGAAATGCCTCTTTCTAGGCCACCTCCCCCATCAGCGCAACACGGCTCAATACCAGAGCATCACCACACAGAGTGCCGTCAGCAGACCGAGAGAACCGTTGAGTCGCCGCCAGCCCCGATCCGAGCTGATCCAGTTGCTCAGCTGATGGCCGAACAGTACCCAGACAAAGCAGACCGGCAGGGCCACCAGCACAAACATGACCATCACCGCCAGCTGACTCGACCAGTAACTGGCGCCGGGCAGGCTGAACAGACTGATGGCGGAGATCCCCATCATCCACGCCTTGGGATTGAGGAACTGAAAGCCCAGCCCCTCCAGCATGGTTAGCGGGCGGGCCCTCCGGGCCGGATCCCCCGGCGCACCAGCCACCGCGATACGCCACGCCAGCCAGAGCAGATAGAGGCTGCCGAAGATCTGCAAACCGAGGCGCAGCAGGGGCCAGCGCTCGAACAGCGGATAGAGCCCCAGCGCCAGCACCAGTTGCAACACCGGCTGCCCCAATCCGACCCCAAGCAGATGTGGCAGGGTGCGGCGCACCCCGAAGTTGGCGCCGGAGGCCGTCAGCATCAGGTTGTTGGGCCCCGGCGTACCGCAGGTGAGTACGGCAAAACCGAACAGGGTGACATACCACTCCATCGTCATATTGTGACTCCTTATCCGCCACATTGTATCGATACAATATGTACTATTTGGTTGTTATCAGGTTGAAATTCACGCTATATTGACAGCAAATTTTGATCAATGGATTTATTGTCACCATGACAATCTGGACACCCGACCTTACGGCCTTCGATGGCCCCCTCTACCTCAAGCTGGTCAAAGCGATCGAACAGGGGATCGCGAATGGCGAGCTGCCACCGCAGACCCGGTTGCCTACCCACCGATCCCTGGCGGATCGTCTGGGTGTCACCGTCGGCACCGTCACCCGCGCCTACAGCGAGGCGGAGCGGCGCGGCCTGCTGGCCGCCCGGGTGGGCCACGGCACCTGGGTCAAGGGAGCGAACACGGATCCCGCCAATGAGTGGGTGATCCGCCAGGAGGAGGGGCACCGCATCGAGCTGTGGCAGAACCTGCCGGTGCAGCTGGATCGGGCGGCCATCATTCGCCCCATGCTGGGGGAAGTGGCAGACGGGGATCTCAACGCCCTGCTCGGCTATGACAAGGAGGCGGGACGACCGGATCAGCGCCAGCAGTTCGTCAACTGGCTGGCGGAGCAAGGGGTGGCCTGCAGTGAGGATCGCCTGCTGTTCAGCCACGGCGCCCAGCACGGCATCATGCTGGCGCTGCTGGCTACCAATTGCGTAGGGGAGACCATCCTGTGCGAGGGGCTGAGCTACCCCGGTATGCTGGGTAACGCTCGCCAGCTGAAGAATCAGGTGGTGGGACTGGCGATGGATGAGGAGGGGCTGCTGCCCGAAGCGCTGGACGCCGCCTGCCGTACCCGCCGGGCCAAGCTGCTCTACCTCACGCCGACCCTGCAAAACCCCACCACCGCTATCATGAGTCTGGCGCGGCGGGAGGCCATCGTCGCCATCGCCCGTCGCCACGATCTGCTGATCATCGAGGATGACGTCAACGGCCTGCTGCCCCAGCAACCTGTGATCCCTCTGGTCAATCTGGCGCCGGAGCGGGTCATCTATCTGGGCAGTCTGGCCAAGATCGCCTGCGGCGGTCTGCGGGTGGGCTTCGTGCTGACGCCTCCTGCCCTGCGCAGCGCCTTCGCCCAGACCATGCGGCTGTCGAGCTGGATGGTGAGTCCGCTGCTGATCGAACTGGCCTGCAAAATGGTCAGTCAGCGCCAGATCATGCCGCTGGTCGAGCAGCAGCGGGAGATCCTCAAGCGCCGTGGCGAACTGCTGCGCCACCTGCTGCCTGCCGCCCGCTGGCAGCCTGGCAGCATGCACGCCTGGCTGCCGCTGCCTGAGCCCTGGCGCAGCCAGCAGTTTGCTGCCGCCGCCGACGCCCTTGACGTTGGCGTGGCGAGCGGGGAACACTTCGCCGCCGGTCAGTTTGCCGCTCCGCAAGGGGTGCGCCTGAGCCTGAGCCAACCCGCCACCGACGCCCGGGTCGGCGAAGGGCTGGCTCGTCTGGCCCAACTGCTGCAGGGGACGCCCCCCAGCAATCCCCTGCTATAGTCAGGGCCAGCCAACCTGACCTTCACGCTTCATCGTCATTGCCAAGGAGATGCCGTGCCCCCCATCAGAGCCGCCCTGCTGCTTGCCACCCTGTTGCTGGGTGGCTGCGCCTCGTCAACGACCCACCAGCAGCTGGGGGCGGCACTCAATGGATTGGAAGGGGAGTTGCAACGACTGGAAGAGGAGCTGGCGGCGATGAACGGCCTGCACTATCAAAAGGCGATCGATGCACCGCTCAGTTTGCGCCGCGCACTCGGGGCGCCGCAGCCCACGCCAGAGGGGCTGGTGCCGGTGACCAGCAAGCTGGAGGATGGGCCACTCCTGCGCTATCAATACCGACTGCCAGCGGGCATGGCGAGTCTGCCCCAGGACAACCTCTGCCAGCGCTACGAGTTCGAGCTGCGCCATCTGGGCCGCCTCGGCAAACTGGAATTAAGCTGGCTGGGGGAACAGGGCAAGGGGTCGCGGCTGATCCGCCAGAGCGACTGCCCCTTCGGGACGCAGATCCGCTCTCAGCAATAACAGGTTGCCGCCCTGAGAGGTGGTATAACCGATTGAAATAACAGCCCATAGTGCGCCCTACAGCCCCCTGCTGGCTACTGTCAGCTTTTCACTCAGCGAGTGCTGTGCCTATGTTCCTCTTGGGTCTACCATAATCAACCTAATGGTTTGCTCACAGGAAGTACCTGCATGACGATACTGCTGCTCGAAGAGGATCCCCTGCTCCGTAGCGCCATCACCCGGGAACTGACCGAACAGGGGGTGCCCGCCGACCGGATCCACTACCACAGCCATCCAAACCACGAGCGCAGTGGCCTGCTGGCCCTGATGCAACAGCACGCCTTCGACGCCATCATCTGTCAGCAGGACAAGCAGCAGGATCTTGACGGAGCCCGGCTGCTGCACGAAGCGCACTATCTCGGCCTGCTACAACCCGGTTGCGTATTACTGCTGCTCGATGCCGATCAGAGCGAGCAGGAGTTTCTCCCCTCGGATCTCTACTTCTCCCTCTATCTGCCCCTCCCCTTCATGACCCAGCAGCTCACCGCGGTGCTCGGCCAGCTGGTGAAGCTAAGCAACCTGACCCGCACGCTGGCCGCCCCCATTCTGCTGCGGGAGTGGCAATTGGCTACTGCCCTGTGCGAAGACCTGCTGTTTCAACGGGAGAATCGCTCGCTGACCCACTGGCTGGATCGGCTCAAGGGCTACCTGCTGCTGCAATCAGCCGAGCGGATCACCGCCGCCCAGCACTATGCCCTCTGTGCCAACGAGTATCAGGCGAGCTGGCCAAGGGCCGGGCTCTTCTACGCCATGCTGGGGCTCGGCAAATTGCAAAGCGCCCAGACCGACTTGCAGCACCATCAGGCCAGCGTCTCGATGGCCACCCGGCTGGAGCTGCAACTCGCCAGCCAGCTGCATCAGCATCACTGGCTGGCGGCCTGGGAGACCATGGGAGAGCTGCTGCAGATCCGCCCCCATCAGCCGCGCTGGCATCAGCTGGCGATGTTGCTCGGGCTGGTGCTGCAAGATGAGGAGAAGGTGCTGGAGCAGGCCAACAGCCTGACCCTGCGCCACTTCAGCGAGCAGCGCGTCCGCCTCGCCATCGACAGCTTCATGCTCAATGCCAGTCTGGCGGTGCTGTGGCACGCCCCCTCCAGCAACCGGATCCGCTCCCTGCAACAGGAGTGGGAGCACCTCAAGCGCACCGTCCACCTGCAACCCCACGAATATGAGCTGCTGCAGGCGTTGATGCTGGGGCTGGATTACCGCTTCGACGAGGCGCTGATCCTGATTGCCCACCACCAGCCGGATGAGGGGAGCGACAACCACCTCACCCTGCTGCTCGGCTTTGCGGTCAGCCAGTTCTGCGGTTTGCCCCACCACGCCCAGCGCTACCTGATCCAGCTGACCCAATACCGCGTCAGGGTGGCGCCCCACCCGCTCACTCGCCAGCTGTTCCACCATCTGGTGGCCGAACTGGGCCAGCGCCTGACGGCGAGAGAACAACGGCTGAGCGAACTGCGCCAACTGCGCCACAAGGCGATGCAGGCCAGCCAATATCAGATAGCCCTGCAAGCGGGCTTGCAGCTGCTGGAGGAGTTCCCCGCCCTGCCGGGCGATGCCTGGCAACTGCTGGAGCTGCTGCAACACTGCTGGCCTGCGGGTATGGCCGCCCCCAGGGTGGCGCTGCTGGTCGATACTCTGGAGCGACGCCTCAAGCACAGCCCCGCGTTTCTCGATCAACATGCCCAGCAGTACCAGCGCACCCTGCAGGAGATCCGCACCCATCTTCAGCCGCACCTCTCCGGCAGCGGCCCCTCCTGCCTTGTCGCAGGGCAGCCCGAGCCGTGAGGATGCTGGCGGCGTGCAAACCGGCATTGTCGGCAAAGCCAATATAGAGAGAGGGGAGCCAAGGCTCCCCTCTCTCTATATTGGCTCTCTGTCAGCTGATGGCGATGAGCGTTGGCTCAAACCAGCGCGTCACTCTCCAGCGCCGCCTTGAGAAAATCTTTCCAGCTGATGATGCCGACCAGGGCGCCATTCTCCAGCACCGGCAGGCAGGAGACCCCCTTCTCCAGCATCAGCTTGACGCCGTCGCGCACGGTGAGATGGGGGGCGATGGTGACGGGGTGGCGGCTCATGATCTGATGAGCCCGCTTGGTGAGGGTTTCGGTATCACGGCTCATCTCGGCTTCGGAGTCGAGATAGGGGCTAATGGCACGGAACAGATCCCGATCCGAGATGACCCCTACCAGCTCCCCTTCTTCCAGTACCAGCAGGTGGCGAAAGTGAGCCTGCTCGAAGATATCCTTGATGACACTGAGTCGATCATCCATTGAAACGGTGGCGACCCGGGTCGTCATAATATCCCTGATATGCATGCTAACCTCCCGTAACCAAACTGGTTTCTCTGTTATGGCATGTTTTTGCAGCGCCAGCCAGTGGCCAGCCCTTCGCTACAGTGCAAATCAGCGTCATTTCACGTAAGATCCGCGCCAGTTTTTCTCCTCCATTTTGAGCAAGCAGATCCCACCCATGATAGTTGCCAGTCAAATCGAACTGATCCGCGGCGGCCGCAAGCTGCTGGACAACGCCTCCGCCACCATTCACCCCGGCCACAAAGTGGGTCTGGTGGGCAAAAACGGCTGTGGCAAGTCCACCTTTTTTGCACTGGTACGGGGCGAGCTGGCCATCGACAGCGGCACCTTCAGCCTGCCCGCTGGCTGGCAGATTGCAGGCGTCGCGCAGGAGACCCCGGCGCTCGACTGCTCCGCGCTCGAGTATGTGATCGACGGCGACAAGGAGTTTCGCGCGCTGGAAGCCCAGCTGGTGCAAGCCGAGCAGGATGACAATGGGCTGCTGGTGGCCGAGCTGCACGGTCGCCTCGATACCATAGGCGCCTACAGCATTCGCGCCCGCGCCGCCGAACTGCTGCACGGCCTTGGTTTCAGCGACGAGCAGCTAAGCTCGCCGGTGCGCAGCTTCTCCGGTGGCTGGCGCATGCGCCTGAACCTCGCTCAGGCGCTGCTCTGCCGCTCCGATCTGCTGCTGCTGGATGAACCGACCAACCACCTGGATCTCGACGCCGTCATCTGGCTGGAGAAGTGGCTCAAAGGCTATCAGGGCACGCTGGTGCTCATCTCTCACGACCGCGACTTCCTCGATTCGGTCATCAGCCGCATCATCCATATCGAGAACGGCAAGCTCAACGAATACACCGGCGGCTACTCCGACTTCGAACTGCAGCGCGCCGAACAGCTGGCCCAGCAGCAGTCGATGTACGAGAAACAGCAGCGGGAGATGTCCCACATGCAGGCGTATGTGGATCGCTTCCGCTACAAGGCCTCCAAGGCCCGTCAGGCCCAGAGCCGCCTGAAAGCCATGGAGCGGATGGAGAAGATCCTGCCCGCCCACGCCGACTCGGAATTCAGCTTCGAGTTTCGCGAGCCCTCGGCCCTGCCGACCCCGCTCATCGCCATGGAGAACCTCTCTGCCGGTTACGGCGACAAGGTGATCCTGGAGAAGATCAAACTCAATCTGGTACCGGGTTCGCGCATCGGTCTGCTCGGTCGCAACGGCGCCGGTAAATCGACCTTTATCAAGATGCTGTCGGGCTCCAACCCGCCGCTGTCGGGCAAGCTCGAAGTGAGCGCCGGGGTGAGCATCGGCTACTTCGCCCAGCATCAGCTGGAGACCCTGCGTCTCGATGATTCCCCGCTCGATCATCTGGCCCGCCTCGCGCCGGACAAGACCGAGCAGGAGCTGCGCAACTATCTGGGCAGCTTCGGTTTTCACGGAGACAAGGCGCTCGACAAGGTGGCCCCCTTCTCCGGCGGCGAAAAGGCGCGACTGGTGCTGGCGCTGATCACCTGGCAAAAACCCAACCTGCTGCTGCTGGATGAACCGACCAACCACCTGGATCTGGAGATGCGCCACGCCCTCACCATGGCACTGCAAGGCTTCGAAGGGGCCATGGTGGTGGTGTCGCACGACCGTCACCTGCTGCGCACCACCACAGATGACTTCTATCTGGTACACGGTGGCCGGGTCGAGCCGTTCGACGGCGATCTGGATGACTACCACAAGTGGCTCGGCGAGCAGGAGAAAGAGGCCAACGCCAAACCGGCCGATGGTCCCGTCTCTGCCAACTCGGCGGTGGCGCGCAAGGATCAGAAGCGACGCGAGGCTGAGTTCCGGCAAGCGACACGTCCCCTGCGCCAGAAGCTGGAAAAGCTCGAAGCGAGCATGGAGAAGCTGCAGGGCAAGCTGGCCGACATCGAGAGCCAGCTGGCCGACCCCGCCATCTATGAAGAGAGTGCTAAAACCAAGCTCTCCGAGCTGCTCAAATCCCAGGGGCCCCTCAAGGAGCAGCTGGAAGAGGTGGAGCTGGAGTGGATGAGCCTCAGTGAGGAGCTGGAAACCATGGAGCAAGCCTTCTTTGCGTGACGAACAGCTGATGGCCAGCGAGCGGGTCGCGGTCCACGAATTGCCGACGCCGATCGGCTTCTGGCACTGGAGCAGCAAAGTCTATGGTGAGCGCAGCCAGGATTGGCTCACCGTGCAGGAGCAGGGGGGCAACGTCAATCTGGCGCTGCTGCTGCACCGGCTCGATCAACTCGGCATCGTGGTCGATCTGACCGACCTGCAACCGGCGCTGGTGCAGACCGAAGCGGTGCTGACCCCGTGGCGCGCCCTGCGCCAGAGCGCCAAGACGCGACTCGACGAGCAGCAGTATCAGTCGATGCTGGCCCACGAGCTGGAGCTGGAGCGGCTGCAACAGGGCGTCCTGTTGCAGACCCTGCGCAGCCTCTCCCTGTTTCGCGGCAACAGCCGCAATTTGTTGAACTATCTATCGTTACTGGGTGCCCAGCAGGGCCCCCTCAGAGATCTAATATGCTGAGCTATCGCCACGCCTTTCACGCCGGCAACCATGCCGACGTGCTGAAACACGCCGTTCAGGCCCTGATCATCGAGTCCCTCAAGAAGAAGGAGAAACCCTTCATCGTGCTGGACACCCATGCCGGTGGCGGTCTCTACGACCTGCGCGGCGACTGGTCCCAGAAGAAGGCCGAGTATGCCGACGGCATCGGCCGCCTGTGGGACGAGCGGACCCAGTGGTCTGCCATAGCCACCTATCTGGGCGTTATCGAGGAGATGAATCAGAACGGCGAGCTGCACTACTACCCCGGCTCGCCGGAGCTCTCCCGCCGCCTCACCCGCGAGCAGGACAAGCTGGCGCTGATGGAGCTGCACAACAACGAGGTCGAAGATCTGCGCGCCAACATGGGCTATGACCCCCGCGTCGCCGTGCACCACCGTGACGGCTTCGAGGGGCTGATCGCCCTGCTGCCGCCGACTCCGCGCCGCGGGCTGGTGCTGATCGATCCGCCCTATGAGCTCAAAGAAGATTACTTCGCCGTGGTCGACACCCTGAAAAAGGCGCAAAAGCGCTGGGCGACCGGCATCTACGCCCTCTGGTATCCCATCCTCGGGCAGGAGGCGGACAAATCCCGCGACATGCTGCGCGCCATCAAGCGCGAGAACTTCGGTAACGTCCTGGTGGCCGAGCTGGAAGTGGCCGGTCAAACAGCCGACTGGGGCATGAACGGCTCAGGCATGCTGATCATCAGCCCGCCCTGGATGCTGGACGAGCAGATCGAAGCCTTCCTCAAACCGCTCTGTGCCAAACTGGCTCAGGGCGCCGGCGCCCAGTACAAAGTGGAGTGGCTCAACAAGGTCGAAGAGTAGGCCCGCACCAACCCGCTCCGGCGCCCGGCCAACACGTCAGCGAGCCGGTCAGCCAAGCCGTTCACAGTGGCGGCATGGCCAGCAAAGAGAAGCCCCGTTGAGGGGCTTCTTGTTTTTACCCGCTACCGCTTTACCCACTAACTCTTTTCCTCACTAACTGTTTTCCTCACCATTTTCCTCACCAATGGCAGCACCCGCCCCATCTGCACACCAGATCAGTCGTTATTGACTAATTAGCCGATCCAGATCAGAAATCGGCCATCTGGTCCTTTCCCTCCGCCTACCCGCCGCTAATATACCCGATTGGCAACAAAGCCTCGTAGGAGTCACCCCATGAGCCATGCCAACCCCATCCCGTTGGTTAAACACAGCAGACCGGAGGCTGTAATTCAGGGGCGGTAGCCATGCCGGATGGAATGGATAAGCGAACGTTGCCTACGACTACCCAGTCAACATGGTGGCAGCCTTATGCTGATTTCTGACCCGCTTACGCAGGCGTGCTTTGGCGGCGCTTGCCAAGAGTGCGCTGAGCACTGATTTTTCATACAGTAGTAACGGTGGCGCAAAAAGAGGAAGTCAAGCGAATACGCTCAGCACGAGAACAAGTTTGTAACATTATGATTTAATGATTTTTTTACTTGGCGGCAGTGAAAATGTTACGGAGTTATATGGAATGCTCTGCTAACGGATTAGTGCCGCCTTCTATCTAATCACTGTTAAGTTTCTAAGAGGTAATATTCAGTAATGCAGTTAGATTTTATGTTCTCATTGGAAATGCAACTTATATTCGGGGTTATGTTTCTTTTTTTAGCTATGGGTATCTCAGCACTGGTTTCTGGAGAAAACCCATATGCTCTAACGGTATTTTGCGTGGGCTTAGTACTTATTATTTTGTCTGCGGGTGCTGTTATGTACATAGAAAATATGAAATCGATGGCAATTGGTTGGGTGGAATCTCAACGAATGTCTAAAGAAGTGTTTGATGACTTTGAACAGAAAAGCACTCTCTTTTTATTTGTATTTCCTTTTGTCACGGCAGCTATAGGCACTAACCTGCTAACGGAAGTGATAACTAGAAATTTCAAATTTGACCGAAGGTTAACTCTAGGTAAGGTTCTGTCGGGTTTGTGGGACGTGGTTAAATTTATATTAGGGCTCGCTATTTTACCGATCACAATACCCCTAGTCGTTGTTGCAGGAATACTATTTAGTGTCACCGCTACATCAAGACGCTGGTATCCAAGGTTTGTTTTTGCGGTAGGGAGAATCAGTCGTAGAACTGAATTATTTGTGCTGAAAGCTGATATTGTCTTGCGTAGCATTTCTAAAGTCAAAACTTAACAAACGCTTCAAGACGGATTCGCAACGCGTGGCATTTTTACCATGCATTGATTTTAGTGATTAAGGTGGTTTGCGGAAACACCGTATTGCGTTGCTCACCACTTAAGCGAGCGTTATGAGGAATATGGATATCAAATTAAGACCAATAGAAAGTGAAGAGTTCGATAGTCTTTTTTCTGTTGTAAAGCAGGGAATTTATTCACTCGTTGATGGTGTTTTTGGTTGGAACGATGACTTTCAACGTAACCGTCTAAAAAGAGACTATGACCCTAGTTGGTTTTACTGGGTACAACAAGGAGGTCAGCGAATTGGCATGTTGTGTTTCAAACCTTATGGCAATGCAATTCATGTTCATCTACTTGTTGTTTTTCCCGAGTTTCAGAACCAAAAATTTGGGGAAAAGATAATGAATTATGTCCATAAGCTCGCGGACGCTGAGGGGAGAAATCAGGTGACGTTATCCAGCTTTATCCGAAATGAGGCCGCGGTAAGATTTTACAAATCGCTTGGTTATCAGCTTATTGATAGTGACGAGCACTTTTATTCTTTGTCGCTTCAAATTCCCTCATAACAAACGCCTCAAGAGGGACTGTCAACGCGTGGCGTTTCCAGTCCCATTGAGCCGCGGTGGTTACGGTTGTTGTGTTTAAGTTTAGTGTTATGCGTTGCCAGCCCCTTAGGCGGGCGTTAGCAATATTGTTGAGTAAATTGGAATTAACATATGTATAAATCGGTAATAGTTGTTCGGGCGAATGAAAGCTTAGACAAAAAAGTAATAGATCAAATGCTGGAACAGGGTTTTGCTCCGGGCTTTAAAGCTTCCTTGAACAGAGTTAATTCTGAAATTAGCCATATTGTGATGACTAATACGTTTAATAATAGAGCTGTATTAGCTAAGGTTTCGCATGCAACGGAACATGTAGTAACATGCCAAACTGAGCAGAACATGGATGGTCGGATAGACATTTATTTCAGAGATTACAAGGAAATCGATCCTGTCTTGCTATATGAAAATGTAGAATTTAATAACTCTAATCCAGTTCGTTACGTTCAAAGGTATTGGGAATAAGTAGTCAAACATTGCTAACAAAGCGTTCAAGAGAGACAGTCAACGCGTGGCGAATTTGGCTTAAATCTTGGCGTCGGTGGTTACGGCGGTAAATTGAAGTTTGGGTAGCGCGTTGCTGCCCCTTAACGCGGCGTTGGGCATCAACAAAAAAGGAAAAACAGGATGTCAGAACGAATAGGCTATGCAGTTTACAGCGAGATAGAGGCTGGTTACTTGGCAACCGCATCTCCGAGTAATTATCTATGGGATCCAGCAGCTGCGATAATCTATGAAACTGCTGCAAAAGCGTGGACATCAGCCAAACGTAGAGGCGCAGGATATGCTATTGCTGTTGCAATCAATCGTAATGAAAATGGCAATTTTGAGCATGAGCAAATTCCACCTCCCATGAAGGCCCCTCCAGGGAGCTGGATCGTTAAAATCGAAGACCACGGACTTCCCACGGGGCCACTTTACATTACGAGTCTGAGTAAAGATGGCAAACCTCGCGCATCATCAGAAATTCATGAGGCCCGAGGATTCGACCATGAGCAAGCAACCGAAGTGGCATCAAGAATGAAAGGTACGGTTAAAGTAGAGCAAATAGCCTCATGATCGAAAGGCGTTGAAATGTGCATGAAGTAGTGAGACCGAGGAAAAAATGAAGAACCTGATACAGGTAGTTGCCAGTGCATTTTTGATAGCTGGTTGCCAATCCAACCCTTCCCAGAACACACCAGCATCTGGAATTGAGTTCGCACATGACAAATTCAGCGTTCTCATGGTTTCGGTTGATAACACATTTGATTTTCCGAGAGGTAAGTTTTTCCGCTCCTCCTATGCTATCCAGGAAAAATTAACGCTCAAATTGCCTGGTGTTGTGGGCATCTATGCTGACTTCTTCGACCACTGCCTGAATACCGGCAATAAACCGCAGATTATCGATGGCGTCGCGCTAGTCTGCCGATCTGATCAGGTCAATCTTTATGCCGTTATCGCTGTAGAGGCTGGCAGGACAGCGTGGCTGCAAGTCGTAGAACCGAGTGACATGAGTTTACAGATAAGTGCACAAGATCTTGCTGACTATGCCATGAATAATTTTGCCAATTATGTTGCGGCTGATGTGAGCAGTACCAAGCGCCTGCTTGGCACCAGCTCTCTTTACAAAAACGTTCCCAATTGGCCGTAACAAAGTAACGGGAGTATAAGAAATGCAGCAAATCTGGGACACCCACCTTTTTGAGCAAGGCGTAGCATAGCCCGAACCCAAAAGATGGGTGTCCAAGGCCTTCTGCTCACCGAGTTCAAAAGCAAAAGCCCCATCACGGGGCTTTTTCTATTGGTGCAGCCGGTGTGTGCGGCAGCCTGAACCTGCGCGCCCTATGAACGGGCGGGCAGATCCTGTTTCAGCGCAACCAGCAACAGGGCCAACAGGCCAAAGGGCGGAAACAGACAGAGCAGGGAGCAGATAAGGGTGATCAGCGCCGGATGCTCGCTCTTGCGGCGCGCCAGTCGCCAGGCGATGACGCCGACGATGACCATCAGCAACGCAATGAACTGGCCAAGCAGGGTGGCATTGATATTCATGAAAGATCCTTTTTCATGGGCAAGTGTGAGGAACCTGTACTTTATCGCCTTGGCTGCGATTGGCAACCGCTGAACCACACCGGCCACTCGCCCGTTGATAGGTTCTCTCTATTCTGGCAATAGATGAGAATAGTTTTCATTTAATCTCATTTCGGCGGATACTCTCATCATCAACAGAGGGAGCCGCCATCATGAAAAAGACCATCAGCTTTGCCATCCTGCACTTCGGTGTCGCCTTTACCGTGGCCTACCTGCTGACCGGTGAGCTGCTGACCGCCAGCCTGATCGCCCTGATCGAGCCCGCCGTCAACACGGTCGCCTTCTACTTTCATGACCTTGGCTGGCACAAGCTCAAACCAAATCACAGCCTGCAGGCCAAGACCAGCAGCTTCGCGGTGGTCCACTTCTCGGTGGCCTTCGGAGTGGCCTTCCTGCTGAGCGGCGAGCTGCTCACCGGCGGCGTGATGGCGATGATCGAACCGGCCATCAATACCGTGGTGTTCTTCTTCCACGAGCGGCTGTGGCGCGCCCGCAGTCAGCAACTGGCGCTGGCCTGATCAACCTGGCAACCCGCCCCCCCTTTATCGCGGCCACAAAAAACCCGACATTCCGGCCAGGAGTGTCGGGTTTTTCACATCAGCAAAGAGCTGTATCTGGATGCATCATCCGATGCCCCATCCATAACGATCAGGCTTTCTTGCAGATGGGATCAACGATAAAGGCATTCTGATCAAACTTCTGCCAGGCGCCGGTGCCGACCCCATCGACCACCAGAATGGAGACCACGCCGAAATCGACAAAGATCCCGAGCAGAGTGGTGGCATCGAACGACTTTGAGACCGGCACTGTCACCGAGTAGCAATCCGCACGCTTGACCGTGATGGTGTAATTCTCTTTCTTCTTGAACGAGGTGATCACATTGCCGTGGCCCAGCAGCATATCGTTGACGTAGATCTCCGCATCGGGATCCTGACTGCGAATGGAAACCTGCTGACTTGTGCCGTTAAACATGGCCGCACAACCGGACAGCATGATGGCCAGCAAGGCCCCCGTCATCAACCTGAACATAGCTAACATTTTTGTTATTAAGAAAAGGCGGCAAATCTAGCACGCCTCTCGAACAGGAGTGAAAGTACAATGCTGCAGGCCTGTCTGAATGCTCAAAATAGCGACCACTCCTGACCAGTTTTCAAACAAGCCGGCCTCATCCAGCAACAGTTCCCTTCCCCACTGGAGTAGCGCGGCAAAACCGGTCGCCAGCACACACAGCTGCGCAAAATGCGCTCGGCTCCCCTGCTGCATTGCCCTGTAGAGTGTGCTGTAGTAGGCAGATATACCCTCCTCATTGCTGGAATCTATCGATGAACAAGACCTTGCTTGCCACCCTGCTGTTTGCCCCTCTGCTGGCCAGCGCCGCAACCCCCTCCTTTGACTGCACCAAAGCCTCCGGGTCGGTCGAAACCCTGATCTGCAAGGATGCTGGACTGGCCGCCCTTGATAACGAACTGGCGGCCCTCTATCCCAAGGCGATTGCCGCACTCTCTCCCGAACAGCTCAAGACAGAGCGCGCCATGCAGCGCGGCTGGATCAAGGGTCGCAACGACTGCTGGAAGGGGCAGGATCTGCGCCAGTGTGTGGAGGATAACTACCTGCTGCGGATCACCGAACTGCAGATCAGCGGCGGCCAGCTGATGGTGCCGGCACCGGTCAACTACAAGTGCGGCAAGAGCGTTATGCTCTCTACCTACTTCTATAACGATGCCAAGCTGCCCGCCGCGGTGATTAACCTGAGCGAGGGCGACAAGCAGCAACAAGTGCTCGCCTATGAAGCCCCCAGCGCCAGCGGCGCCCGTTATGAAGGGCAAAACCTCACCTTCTTCACCAAAGGGGATGAAGCCACGCTGGAGCGTTACGGCCAGCCAACCCTCACCTGCATGGAAAATCCAACCAAGGGCTGAGGCTCATAGGGGCGGCTCGTCTTGCCGCCCCCACCTTGACTAGATGGCGATATCCAGCGGTTTTCCTTCCCGCACAATCCGCAACTTGAGCGACCCCGGCTTGCCGGTGCTGAGCAGTTCACGCACCTTGTCGATATCGAGGGGACGATAAGCCACCCCGTTGATCTGCTCCAGAATGTCGCCGTTGGCCAGACCATAGGGGGCAAGATCCCGTTCGTCGCTGTAGTAGACCTGCAGATGCTTGCCATCAAAGCGCACCCCGATATTGCGCAGGATTGGCGGCACTTTGCGCGCCAGGCTGTCGGCGTCGTAGCAGAGCATCATCCGCCCGGGCATGATCGCAAAGCGATTGAAGCGGCTAACAAAATCCAGCCCCAGACCATACTGCTCATTGCTGTTTTCCGACACGCGCAGCTCACCGAGCTGGCGCTCATCAAAGTGCAGGCCGGTGAGGATATGTTCACGCCCCTCCACCATACCGCTGGCGTCCACCCCTTTGCGTGGCGTGGCATCTTCGCCAGAGATCGCCTTCTGGCTCGCCATAAAGTCGATAAAGGCATGATCGGCATAGCTCTGATCGGCCCCGGTATCCAGATACATACGCACGCTGCTCTCGCCGTGGGTCAGATACACTGCCGGGGAGCGGTTGTAGCTGTCTTCATAGCCGATGCAACGCTCGAACGTGGCTGCCGACGGTGCCGTCAGCGAAGCCGTGAGCTGATGCCTGTCGCGATCAAACACCCAGTTGAAACGGCGGATGGTGTCGATCCCGAGGATGCCATCGATACGGCTGCCAAGAGACTGGGAGAAAAGATCGAAATCAATAGTTGCCCACAGATCGCTGTCATCAATGGTGACCGACCCCACCGAGAAGGGCTGCGGCTCAACAAAGCCAAGCTGCTCGCTGCCCAGTTGGCTCGACACGCTGTTCACACTGGCAAAATCAGCCTGATAGGCCCTGGGCAATTCGCTTAAGGTCAGCGCCTTGAAGCGGCTGGCCAGACGACGATCGATAAAGGTGATACTGGCCCCGGTATCGAGCAAAAACTGGTACTGCTCACCTGCGATGGTGACGGGGATCAGGGGGGCACTTTCGTAATGCACGGTCAGCACCGGGCCGGGTGCATTGCGCTTGGTGGATGAATCCGGGGCTGTGCAGCCTTGGACGACGAACAGGGCCAACATGGCCAGCGCCACTTTGAACTGCGACTTCATAACTCTCCTTCCCGATAGCAGATGCCCCCGCGACGCCACCGCATAATGCTATCTTGTTGATTTATAGATAAATAAGCTGTTTGAGCGGGGAGCGCGGACAATAACAAAGAGTTTTATGCTGGTTCAAGCCAGATATAACCATGAATATTCTATGGCGATAGCTCAAGAATGGTTGTTCACGCTATGTCGGCGCGTCATCAATCGTGGGTGACATTTGATTAATTTATTGATCTTGCACAGAAATTCTCAATATTGAGCTTTCTCTCCACAGCGCCATGGTTAATATTGCCATTTGGCAACAATTGCCTCGTCGGAGTCTCCCATGAGCCATGCCAATCTCACCCCATTGGTTACAAAACAGCAGACTGGAGGCTGAAATTCAGGGGCGGTAGCCATGCCATATCTCGCCCGGTCCCTTTTTGATCCAAACAAACTGACCGGCAAGCCGCTGACTCATCCACAACATGCAAATCAAGGTGGTGTATGGAAACACAAACCCTGCATCGTGGTCGCTTGATCGACCATATCCAGCTGGTGGTCAAAGATCTGGTCGCCAGCCAGCGCTTTTACACGGCCATTCTCACCACCCTCGATATTCCGCTGGGCGGCACAGGTGAGGGCTACTTCTGGGCAGACGAACTGTTTGTCACCGCTGTCGATAGCCCCGCCGCGCTGGGGGTGTTGACCGGTCGCCACCATCTCGCCTTTCAGGCAAAAGATCGCGCTATGGTGGATCGCTTTTATCAGGCCGCACTGGCCAATGGCGGCAAAGACAACGGCGCCCCGGGCGAGCGTAATTATCACCCCGGCTATTACGCAGCTTTTGTCCTCGACCCGGACGGCAATAATATCGAAGCGGTTTATCACGGTGAGGCAAAGCGTAGTGCGGGATCTGTAGTAATTACTTTTTGAGACTAACAAATCTGGGACACCCACCTTTTTGAGCAAGGCGTAGCATAGCCAGAACCCAAAGGGTGGGTGTCCAAGGTATCTCTGATTTAAATTAACTCACGAGTTAAATGGACTATGTTTGATATTTTTACTACTACTCACTCTGAGCAAAGAGCCGTGCTTTATGAAGGCAGTGAAGAGATCTCAGTTAAGACTGCTAAGTTAATGCTCAGTCGCCTTTATACAAATTATTACAATGAGATAGAGAGAGAAAGGGTTGTTTATGTTTTAACTAAATTAGGTTATCTGACTTCAGATAATGTAAAAAATAATACTGAAAATAGTGACAACTTACTCGATAGAGCCAATGAAACTATTCGTAAAGCTAATGCACGAATCAATGAACTGAAGCTGCAACTACAAGCAGCTGAACTCACAATTTCAGAATTGTACGAGGCAAATCAAAAATTGAACAATAGACTACAAGAATTATCTTGTAGTCTTTCGGACAAAGATATTCTCGGTTTTGATCAACTGCCGTCAAGCTATGAGCTTAAGAAGAGGTACAAGAGTCTAGCCTCTATACATCATCCTGACAAAGGTGGTAGTAAACATATGATGCAACGAATAAATGAATCTTATGAAAATCTGAAATCACAAGTGGCATAACAAACGCCTCAAGAGGGACTGTCAACGCGTGGCGTTTCCAGTCCCAATGAGCCGCGGTGGTTTCGGTTGTTGTGTTTGAGTTTGGTTGTTATGCGTTGCCAGCCCCTTAGGCGGGCGTTAAGGCTCACGAAGGAGTTTAGCTTGTACGATAAAAAGATTGGTAGAAATGACCCTTGTTGGTGTGGTTCTCAGATAAAATACAAAAAATGTCACTTGTTTCGTGATAGACAAGAGCCAATGAAACATTGGGAAATAAACAGAGAATTTAACAATGTAAACTCACGTAAAAAGTGCTCTTGTCCTGACTCATTTAATGAGAATTGCGCCGGAAATATTATACGAGCTCATACTGTCCCCAAGACTTCCAGTTTGAAAGCAATCTCTGAAGCAGGGCATGTCCTTGGGCTTAAAATGAGTTATGAGGCGATCCGAAAGAATAGAGGTAGACCTTTATTAGAGAAAATCGGTATCAATCATGCGTCTACATTCAATGGCTTTTGTAAATATCATGATGACGTGATTTTTGCTCCTTTAGAAAAAGAGTCATTTGTGGCGAGTCAGAAACAGTGTTTTCTACTCGCATATCGAGCTTTTGCTCGGGAGTACTACGCTAAAGAAGGTGCTCACGACCTTTCCACATTGAGGCATGGTGCAGATAAAGGTAAACACATTGAGGCTCAATTTGATATTCAGATGAACAACTTCCTTTACGAGTTAGGGAACAGAGCTGCTATTGAAGACCTAAAGCACCATAAAAGCTATTTTGATTGTGCCTTGGAAAATGACGACTTTTCTACAGCAAGGGCGGTAATATTTACATTCGATGAAGCTCCTCCTGTTATGGTCTGTGGCGGAATTAATCCAGACTTTGACTTTGATGGAAACCCTGTTCAGGACTTAATGGATCTTATGAAAAGGACTGATAACCTCTCTGTTACATCTTATTATGATGGTGAAAAGGGAATTATCGCCTTTTCGTGGTTAGAAAATAGTGATGAAACATGCTGCAAACTAATGTCATCGCTTCTGCATAAAGATCGAGAGGACTACGTTCCGATCATCATTCAGTACATGTTCAAGAATTTCGAAAATGTCTTTGTATCACCGAAGTGGTGGGAGTCTGAAAGTGAGAGCAATAGAAAGATTTTGATGAAATTGTTCGGAGACAGTATTTCTACCAATATATCTCCCAACGCGAATGGCATTACAAAAGCTTTATCTACTTACAACTTTCCTCAACTACGTGAAGTTATTACAGTCGGATACCCCTTAAGTACCGAGCCTTAACAAGGCGTTAAAGAGGGACAGCCAACGCGTGGCATTTTTATTATGCGTTGGTTTTTGTGATTACGGTGTTATGCGGAAGCTTGGCAGTAGCGTTGGCTGCCCCTTAACGCGGCGTTAGAAGGCACAGAATTCGCACATGATTGAACTTCAAAAAACCGACCCACTCTTTTCAGAGCTTGACCGCTTCTTCAACGAAGAACCTAAATCTGGGACACCCACCTTTCTGAGCAAGGCGCAGCATAGCCCGCACCCAAAAGATGGGTGTCCAAGGTCTTCCCTGCGAGGTAGGTTGCCTGCTCAATGCGGCCTATTGGCGCAGAGGGTTTATGTCGGAGGCGCTGGGATTGCTGTTCGCCCACGCCAGCACACTGGGAGTCACCTGCCTCACCGCAGATATCGATGCAGATAACGTCCGCTCTATCGCCCTGTTTGAAACACTGGGCTTCAAGGCGCATGCAGGGCGCTATCAGCGCACGCTCCCCTTTGTCTGACCCGAGACCAGAGCCACAGCCCTCTCACCTCTCAGGCCATTGTGGCAAGGCTCAGGCATAAAAAAACCGGAACCCAAGGGTTCCGGTTTTTTTCATTCCAGCCGAGGCTGGCAAACCAGCAAATTAAGCCTGGTTTTTAACTTCTTTCAGACCGCGGAAAGGAGCTTTGGCACCCAGAGCTTCTTCGATACGGATCAGCTGGTTGTACTTGGCAACACGGTCAGAACGGCTCATGGAACCGGTCTTGATCTGGCCAGCAGCGGTACCAACAGCCAGGTCGGCGATGGTAGCGTCTTCGGTCTCACCGGAGCGGTGGGAGATGACGGCAGTGTAGCCAGCGTCTTTGGCCATCTTGATGGCAGCCAGAGTTTCGGTCAGGGAACCGATCTGGTTGAACTTGATCAGGATGGAGTTGGCGATGCCGTTGTCGATACCGCGCTTCAGGATCTTGGTGTTGGTTACGAACAGGTCGTCACCAACGATCTGGATTTTCTTGCCCAGTTCAGCAGTCTGGTAGGCGAAACCTTCCCAGTCAGATTCGTCCAGGCCATCTTCGATGGAGACGATCGGGAACTTGGTGGTCAGGTCAGCCAGGAAGTCGGAGAAACCGTTGGAGGTGAAGACACGGCCTTCGCCTTTCAGGTTGTACTCTTTCTTCTCTGCGTCGTAGAACTCGGAAGCAGCGCAGTCCATAGCCAGGGTGATGTCGGTGCCCAGTTTGTAACCGGCAGCGGCAACGGCTTCAGCGATAACTTCCAGCGCTTCGGCGTTGGATTTCAGGTTCGGAGCGAAACCACCTTCGTCACCAACTGCAGTGTTGTAGCCCTTGGACTTCAGCACTTTGGCCAGGTTGTGGAACACTTCTGCGCCCATACGAACGGCTTCTTTCAGGGTCTTGGCGCCAACCGGCTGGATCATGAACTCCTGGATGTCGACGTTGTTGTCGGCGTGCTCACCACCGTTGATGATGTTCATCATCGGCAGCGGCATGGAGTAAACACCCGGGGTGCCGTTCAGCTCGGCGATGTGGGCGTACAGCGGCATGCCTTTGGCAGCAGCGGCAGCTTTGGCGTTAGCCAGGGAAACAGCCAGGATGGCGTTGGCGCCGAACTTGGATTTGTTCTCGGTACCGTCGAGGTCGATCATGATCTGGTCGACAGTGGCCTGGTCCTTGGCATCTTTACCCAGCAGAGCTTGAGCGATCGGGCCGTTTACGGCTTCGATGGCTTTCAGCACGCCTTTACCCAGGAAACGGCTCTTGTCGCCGTCACGCAGTTCCAGCGCTTCGCGGGAACCGGTGGACGCGCCAGACGGAGCGGCTGCCATACCAACAAAACCACCTTCCAGGTGAACTTCGGCCTCAACGGTCGGGTTACCACGGGAGTCGATGATTTCACGACCGATCACTTTAACGATCTTGGACATGTGTATTTCCTCAGGTTTCGTAAAAAAACAACAAAAATATGCCAAAAAAAGCGGCTGTGGCACAGTGCCCCAACCGCATTTATTTTCAATTACTTCAAATTACGCTTCTGATACTCGCCTGCCGCCTTCACAAAACCGGCGAACAGAGCGTGGCCATCACGAGGAGTAGAGGTGAACTCCGGGTGGAACTGCGCAGCCACGAACCAGGGGTGATCCGGGATCTCGATGATTTCCACCAACTTCTTGTCGGCGGAGAGACCGGTCACTTTCAGACCTGCCGCTTCAATCTGCGGCAGCAGCTTGTTGTTTACTTCGTAACGGTGACGGTGACGCTCGTAAATGGTCGGGCTGCCGTACATCTGACGCACTTTGGAATCTTCGACCAGGTGGCAGAGCTGGGAACCCAGACGCATGGTACCGCCCAGATCAGACTTCTCGGTACGGGTCTCGACGTTGCCCTCTTCATCCACCCACTCGGTGATGAGACCGACGACCGGGTACGCGCAATCTTTCTTGAACTCGGAGGAGTGAGCCCCTTCCATACCCGCTACGTTGCGAGCGAATTCGATCATGGCAACCTGCATACCAAGGCAGATACCCAGGTAGGGGATCTTGTTCTCGCGGGCATACTGGGCAGCCAGGATTTTGCCTTCCACACCGCGCTCACCGAAGCCACCCGGCACCAGGATCGCATCCAGACCTTCCAGCAGCTCGGCGCCACGGGTCTCGATATCCTGAGAGTCGATGTACTTGATGTTGACTGAGTGACGGGTCTTGAGACCACCGTGCTTGAGCGCCTCGTTGACGGACTTGTAAGCGTCCGGCAGGGAGACGTACTTGCCGACCATACCGATGGTTACTTCACCAGTCGGGTTGGCCTCTTCGTAGATAACCTGTTCCCACTCGGACAAATCAGCCTCTTTGCACTCCAGACCGAAACGCTCGGTGAAGTAGGAGTCCAGATTCTGGGACTTGAGCAGTGCCGGGATTTTGTAGATGGAGTCGACGTCTTTCATGGAGATGACGGCGCGCTCGGGCACGTTGCAGAACAGGGCGATCTTGGCGCGCTCGTTGGCCGGAATGGCACGGTCGGAGCGGCAGATCAGCACATCCGGCTGGATACCGATGGAGAGCAGCTCTTTGACGGAGTGCTGGGTCGGCTTGGTCTTCACTTCACCGGCAGCAGCCAGGTAAGGAACCAGCGTCAGGTGCATGAACATGGCATTGTTGCGGCCCACTTCGGCAGCCAGCTGACGAATGGCTTCGAGGAACGGCAGGGACTCGATGTCACCTACGGTACCGCCCACTTCGACGATGGCAACCTGATGGCCTTCGGCACCGGCAATCACCCGCTCTTTGATGGCGTTGGTGATGTGCGGGATAACCTGAATGGTGGCGCCCAGATAGTCACCACGACGCTCTTTACGCAGTACGTCGGCGTAGATGCGGCCGGTGGTAAAGTTGTTGCGACGGGTCATCTTGGTGCGGATGAAACGCTCGTAGTGGCCCAAATCCAGATCGGTTTCGGCCCCGTCCTCGGTTACGAACACTTCACCATGCTGGGTCGGGCTCATGGTGCCCGGATCCACGTTGATGTACGGGTCCAGTTTCATGATGGTCACATCCAGACCACGGGCTTCCAGAATGGCTGCCAGAGAAGCTGCGGCAATGCCTTTGCCGAGGGATGAAACAACGCCACCAGTAACAAAAATATATTTGGTCGTCATGCTGAACCTGAAAGAAGTTTAGGGAATTTTAAGGGGTGCTTCGGGGATGAAGCAGGACGGGGAAACAGTATACCAAAAACCCCTCTCCCAAACAATGAGCAAAAATCTATCAGGCTCACCGCCCCCCCATCTTGCGCCAAATCAACTTTGCTCGGTTTCCTTCGCCTTATCCCAGGCGGCATCGAGCTTTTCGAGGGTGCAATCGGTCATTTTCAAGCCTTCTGCGGCGATTATCTGCTCAACCTGACGAAAACGACGTTCGAACTTGGCGTTGGCACCTCGCAGTACCTGCTCCGGATCCTTGCCCAGATGACGCACCAGATTGACGGTGGCAAACAGCAGGTCGCCGAGCTCGTCGCTCACCCGCGCCTCGTCCACATCGGCCATCAATGCCTCTTCCATCACCTCGTCGATCTCCTCGTGGATCTTGTCCACCACAGGCCCCAGCGTCTTCCAGTCAAAACCGACAGTGGCGCAGCGTTTCTGAATTTTGGCGGCGCGAGTCAGAGCAGGCAGCACCTGCGGGATATCGTCCAGCACGCTCTCTTTGTCGAGGGCCGCTCGTTCTTTGGCTTTTTCCGCCTCCCAGTTCGCTTTTACCGCCTGCTCGTTGGAGAGATCTGCATCGGAAAAAACGTGGGGGTGACGGCGAATGAGCTTTTCGCTCACCGTATCGACGATATCGGCAAAGTCGAACAAGCCCCGCTCTTTACCCAGCTGGGCGTAAAACACCACCTGAAACAGCAGGTCACCCAGCTCCCCTTTCAGCCCCTGCCAATCTTCGGTCTCGATGGCATCGGCCACCTCGTAGGCCTCTTCCAGGGTGTGCGGCACTATGCTCTGGAAGCTCTGTTTCAGATCCCAGGGGCAGCCGTTTTGCGGATCGCGCAGACGAGCCATGATTTCGAGCAGTTGGGAGAGGTCGTAACGTTGGGACATGGGATATTCGCTTGTTGATTCGTACCGCAGGGGCAAAACAGTGACCGACCTGGCGGTCGGTCACAAGTTGGTTCTTGATGACAATCAGAGGCGCTTGGCGCTAATTACGTCATTGAGCTGACTGAGCTTGGCCAACGCCCGGTTGAAGGCGTTGATGTTGTAAATCTCCAGCTCCATGTCGATCTCGGCGGTTTGCTCGCGCACGTTGGAGCGCGAGCGCACCCCCATCACATTGATCTTCTCGTTGGCCAGCACGGTCGTGATATCGCGCAGCAGGCCGGAGCGATCGTTGGAGATGATCCGGATGGTGAGGCCATAGCCGCCGGAGTAGTTCTCCCCCCACACCGCATCGATCAGCCGCTCCGGGTTGCGACGTGACAGCTCCTTGAGCTGCTCGCAATCTTCCCGGTGGATCGAAACACCACGGCCCATTGTGATAAAGCCCTGAATGGAGTCCCCCGGAATGGGTTGGCAGCAGCGGGCGATATGGGTCATCAGGTTGCCGACCCCTTCCACCACTATGTGATCCTTGGGCTTGTGGCGCATCGGCGCATTGGCCTTCTGCTCCAGCTTCTCCAGCAGGCGGCGATCTTCCTCTTCCGCCGTCGGCTTGTTGTAGCAGGTGTCGAGATAGTTGAGCACCTGGTTGATGCGGATATCACCGCTGCCGATACCGGCCAGCAGATCGTCGGTGCTCTCCAGATTGAAGCGGCGCAGCATGTTGCCCTTGTCGATCTTGGACATGCTGAGGTTGTGGCGATCCAGCTCCTTCTCGAACAGCTCGCGACCGGCCACGATATTCTTGTCCCGATCCAGTTTTCTGAACCAGGTCGCCACCTTGGCCCGCGCCCGGCTGGAGCGCAGGAAGCCGGCGTTGGGGTTCATCCAGTCGCGGCTCGGATTCGGCTCTTTCTGGGTGATCACCTCCACCTGATCGCCGGTCTGCAGCGCGTAGGTGAACGGCACGATGCGGCCGTCAATCTTGGCGCCGATGCAGCGGTGACCGATCATGCTGTGGACGTGATAGGCAAAGTCGAGCGGGGTGGCGCCCGCCGGCAAGTCGATGACATCCCCCTTCGGGGTGAAGACATAAACTCTGTCCTCGAACACCTGACTGCGCAGGTCTTCGAGCAGGGAGCCGCTCTCGGAGAGATCCTCCTGCCAGGCGAGCAGCTTGCGCAGCCACTCGATCTTGTCTTCGAAGGTGTTGGCCTTGCCGCCAGCCTGCGCCCCTTCCTTGTAGCGCCAGTGCGCCGCGACGCCGAGCTCGGCATCCTGATGCATCTGGTCGGTACGGATCTGGATCTCGACCGTCTTGCCCTCCGGCCCCACCACTACGGTGTGGATCGACTGATAGCCGTTGGGTTTGGGGTTGGCGACATAGTCGTCAAACTCGCGAGGAATGTGGTGGAACTGGGTGTGCACGATACCGAGCGCCGCATAGCAATCCTGCAGCCGCTTGGTCACTACCCGCACCGCGCGCACGTCGAACAACTCGTTGAATTCGAGGTGCTTCTTCTGCATCTTGCGCCAGATGCTGTAGATATGTTTCGGCCGACCGTACACCTCGGCGTCAACTCCCGCCTCTTTCAAGCCATTACGCAGGGATTGCACAAACTCGCGGATGTAGCGCTCGCGGTCGAGCCGCTTCTCGTCGAGCTGCTTGGCGATCTGTTTGTAGGTATCCGGGTGCAGGTAACGGAAGGCGAGATCTTCCAGCTCCCACTTGAGCTGGCCGATGCCCAGACGGTTGGCGAGCGGCGCATAAATGTTGGTGATCTCCTGGGCCATCAGCACCCGGGTCTCTTCATCTGCCGTCTTCGCTTCCCGCAGGCAGGCGATCCGCTCCGCCAGCTTGATCACCACGGCGCGCACATCCTCGACCATGGCGAGCAACATGCGACGCACGTTGTCGACCTGCTCCGGCGAGGTTTCGCTGCGATGGAGAGTCTGCAGGGAGCGGATGGCCTCCATCTCCAGCACCCCTTCCACCAGCTTGGCGATCTTGGAACCGAAGTCCTCGTCCATCCGCTCCTGGCTGATGAGACCGGCTTCGACGAAGGGGTAGATGATGGCCGCTTTGAGGGTACCGATATCCATGCTGAGCATCTGCAGGATGCCCACCATTTCGATGCCGCGCACCAGCAGCTTGCTGGTCAGCGCCTCGTCACCGAGCGTCAGACAATACTGGTAGACGGTTCGCAGCTGATCCTTTTCACTGTCACTCAAGGAGAGCGAGCTAACCCACTCTTCCAGGGTGAAGTTGTCTTTCAAATGAATATCGCGAACCGCAACCATGGTATCAATCCTTTAAATTATCGGGCCGAAAGCTGTCACTTTCTCCCCTCATGAGATTGCCTCAAATGGGGATATCCAGCGCACTTTTCAAGGCATATTGTCCAGAAAGACAATAGAGCGCGCCAACAGGCCCTGCCGAACGACGAGGGTCTAGATTACCCCAATCACACCAGCTCAAACAGCCGCAGACATGCCAGATTACATATCCGCATCGCCGTACCGATGAACAGGATTACTTCATATACACATCTGCTCAAACAGTAACAAACATGCCGGATGACCTATCCGGCATCGCCTAACTGATGAGTCATTTACTCCCGTTCAAACAGTGCCATGGACTCCAGATGACCGGTGTGAGGGAACATGTCGAGCATGCCGAGGCGCACCAGACGGTAACCCCCTTTCACCAGCACCTGACTGTCCCGCGCCAGGGTGACTGGGTTACAGGAGACGTAGACCACCCGCTTGGGTGAAAGTTTCACGACGTGTCCCATCACTTCCAGCGCGCCGGGGCGCGCCGGATCCAGCAGCACCAGATCGAACCCTTCCCGCGCCCAGGACATGCCGACGATGTCATCGCTCAGGTCGGCCTTGTAGAAACGGGCATTGCTGATGCCGTTGCGACGGGCGTTCTCTTCGGCCCGCTGCACCATGGCCAGTTCACCTTCCACACCCACCACTTCGCGAGCCTGACGGGCCAGCGGCAGGGTGAAGTTGCCGATGCCGCAGAAGAGATCGAGCACCTTGTCATCCTTGCTCGCCCCGAGCCATGTCAGCGCCTGCTCAACCATGCTCTGGTTGATGGGGCCGTTGACCTGAATGAAGTCACCCGGAGCAAATGCAAGAGACAGGCCATCCAGCGAGTAGGATGGGGAAAAATGTTGCTGCAGCGCTTCGATGCGATCATCAGCCGCCTGCAGGTAGAGGTCGATCCCCTGCGCTTTGGCAAACTCCACCAGCAGGGCGCGATCCGCCTCATTGGGACGGCCGGTGTGGCGCAGCAGCATCATGATCCCCTGCTCGGCCTGAATAAACTCCGCATGGCCCAGCTCGCGCTGGCTCTTGAGGCGATTGAGGCACTCACGCAGCGGGACAATCAGCGCAGAGAGCGGCTCGGCCAGCACAGGGCAACTGTCGATCTCCACCAGATCGTTGCTGTTGCGACGGCGGAAACCGACCCGGGTGCAGCGACCGTTCTTGTCAAATTTGATGGCCAGACGACAGACCCGGCGGTAGGCACGATCTTCACCGGTCAGTACCGGCTCCAGCGCCGGCGCCTTGATGTTGCCCAACCGCTCGAACAGGCTGACCAGTCCCGCCGCCTTGGCGGCTTGCTGATCGGCAACCGACATGTGCTGGGCACTGCAACCGCCGCACTCGCGATAGTGGTTGCAAAAGGGGGCGATACGATTGGCCGCCGGGGTCACCACCTGTTGCAAGGCGGCGTGACCATACTGTTTTTTCTCTTCGGTGATGCGTGCCTTGACGGTCTCGCCGGGCAGCGTCCCTTCGACGAAGATCGCCTTGCCCTGATGGCGACCGATACCGACGCAGTGGTGATCGAGGGTGTCTATCGTAAATTCAATGCGTTGGAGCTGGGTGGACTTCTTTTGGGGCTTGAAAAACTGGGCCATAAAACTTGGTGCCTATAGGTGGCTATGTCATGATTGTGGAATCTGCTGCCGGGTATTGTCCCACAAGAATAATAGTATGACCAAATACGGCCACAGAGCCCGTGTATTGCCATCAACCCTATCGCCAACCCTGTTCACTGGTGGCCTGTTCGTATGACCAAATATGGCCTGAGAGCACGCGTTCTCGCCTTCACCATCCTGCCCACCCTGATCATCGGTGGCCTGATGGCCGGTTACTTCACCTTCCACCGCTACCAGCAGCTGGAAAACAACCTCATTGATCAGGGGATCAACATCATAGAACCGCTGGCGATCGCCAGTGAATACGGGATGACCCAGCACAGTCGCGAATCCCTCAAGCGGCTCATTGGCCTGACCCATCGCAAGAACTCCCCCTTCATCAAGTCCATCGCTGTCTTCACCCAGGACAACCAGCTGTTCGTCACCTCGAACTACCACCGGGATTTCACCCGACTCAGACTGCCCGATGGCGAGCCCATTCCGGATCTGACCAGCGTGACGTTTCAGGGGGACGACATCATTTTGCGCACCCCGATCCAGGCTGAAACCAGCCTCGATGGCTTCCCGCTGCCCAGCGATGTGGAGCCGCCGATGATCGGCTACATCTCGATGCAGATGGCGACCGACAGGGCCATGCTGCTGCAGTACCGCGACACCTTCTTTGCGGTGATCATGGTGCTCATCGGGGTCGCCTTCAGTACCCTGTTTGGCTTCCGGCTGGTCAAGAGCGTGACCCAGCCCATCACCAACATGGTGCAGGCGGTGCACAAAATCAGGGAGGGGCGGCTCGATACCCGGGTCAGCGGCCAGCTCACCGGCGAGCTGGATATGCTGAAAAACGGCATCAACGCCATGGCCAAGGCGCTCTCCGAATATCACGAAGAGATGCAGCAGAATATCGATCAGGCCACCTCTGACTTGCGCGAAACGCTGGAGCAGATCGAGATCCAGAACGTCGAACTCGACATGGCCAAGAAACGGGCGCAGGAGGCGGCGCGGGTCAAGTCGGAGTTTCTGGCCAACATGTCCCACGAATTGCGTACCCCGCTCAACGGGGTCATCGGTTTTACCCGCCAGCTGCTGAAAACCAGCCTGACCCCGAGCCAGACCGACTACATGCAGACCATCGAGAAGTCGGCGCGCAACCTGCTTGGCATCATCAACGACATCCTCGACTTCTCTAAGCTGGAAGCGGGCAAGCTGCAGCTGGAGCATATCCCGTTCAGCCTGCGCGACACCCTCAACGAAACCATGCACCTGCTCGGCCCCAGCGCCCACGACAAGCAGCTGGAGCTTTCCCTGCGGGTGGATGCCGATGTGCCGGATTACCTCACCGGCGACCCCATGCGTCTGCAACAGGTGCTGACCAACCTCACCGGCAACGCCATCAAATTCACCGAACAGGGCAACGTGGATGTCCATATCGAGCAGACCGGCAGTGGCAACCACAAGGTGAGGCTCAACGTCCAGATCCGCGATACCGGCATCGGCATCTCCCAAGAGCAGCAACATCAGCTGTTCCAGGCCTTCAATCAGGCCGACTCATCCATCTCCCGCCGTTATGGCGGCACGGGCCTGGGCCTCGTTATCACCCAGAAGCTGGTGCAGCAGATGGGCGGCCAGATCCGCTTTGAATCGGAGCTCGGCAAGGGCTCCATCTTCTCCTTCAGTCTGGATGTAGAGGTCTCCCCCCTGCCCCAGACCGATCAATTGCCACTGGATCGGATCCGTGGCAAACGGCTCTGGCTGCTGGAACCGGATCCCTTCGCGCAAGCCTCCCTGCTCGCCCTGCTGGCGGAGTGGCACCTCGACGTGCACCCACTGACCAGCGATGATCCCTGGCCCGAGATGAGCGAGCAGGAGATGGTGATCATCGGCAGCAGCACCCTGCATACGCCGCAGCAGGTGCTCGGCCGTCTCGACAAACTGAACGGCCAGCAGCAGAACACCATAGTACTGCTCAGCAGCCACGAGCCGGCGCTCTATGAAGCGATGCTGGCCCATGGCGCCCAGCACTGTCTCTCCAAACCGGTCAACCACCGCAAGCTGCTGCACGCCCTGCTCTCGCCGGAATCGAGCCGCCAGAAGCTGCCCGCCCAGCCTGCGCCGCGCCAGTTGCAGCCAATCAAGGTGCTGGCGGTGGATGACAACGCCGCCAACCTCAAGCTGATCGCCGCCATGCTCAAGGAGATGGTGAGTCAGGTGGTGGTGTGCAAAAACGGCAAGGAAGCGGTCAAGCAGGCCCAGAGCCAGCCGTTCGACATCATCTTCATGGATATCCAGATGCCGATCATGGATGGCATCAGCGCCACCCAGGCGATCCGCAACCAGTCCCTCAACACCACCACCCCGATCGTGGCGGTGACCGCCCACGCCATTCCCGGCGAACGGGAGCGGCTGATCCGGCAGGGGATGGACGACTATCTGGCCAAGCCCATCGACGAGAGCATGCTGGCCCAGCTCATCACCGACTTTGCCCATCGCCGCCACCAGAATAATGGTGCCCAACAGATCGACTGGGCACTGGCGGTGCGGCAAGCGGCGGGGAAAGAGCATCTCGCCAGAGAGATGCTGACCATGCTGCTGGCCAGTTTTGACGAGGTCGAGCCGGTGCTGGATAGCGTGCTGGCTGGCGAAATTGAAGATAGCGAGGTGCTGGCCCAGCTCCATCGCCTCAACGGTGGCTGTGCCTATTCCGGGGTGCCGGGGCTGCAACGGCTGCTCTCCCAGCTTGAACAACAGCTGCGTGACGGCGTGCCGGTGAGCGAGCTGGAACCCGAGCTGCTGGAGCTGCAAGATGCGCTGGAACTGGTGCGCCAGGAGGCGCCCCGCTATCTCGGCAAGGCTTGATGAGCTTGACCTGAACTGTATCGGCCCCCGCTTTTTCTGACGCGAGGGCCGCCAGATGGTAAAGTTGCGCCGTTTACACAGGAGTCAGCATGACCAACAACGATATTCTGCGCCGTCTGCGCTACGCCCTCACCATCAGCAACGACCAGATGGTCGAGATGTTTGCCAAGGGCAACCTGACGGTCACTCACGCCCAGCTGCACAGCTGGTTGATGAAAGAGGCGGCGGAAGGTGAAGAGCAAGAGGCAGGCTATGTCGCCTGTCCCGACTCGGCCCTGAGCCAGTTCCTCGACGGCTTCATCATCGCCCGCCGCGGCGTGCGCGAAGATGCACCGCCCCAGGTGATCCCAAACCGGATCAACAACAACATGATCCTGCGCAAGCTGCGCATCGGTCTCAACTTCAAGGAAGAGGATATGCTCGGCACCCTCAAACTCGCCGACTTCAACCTCTCCAAGTCCGAGCTCAGTGCCCTGTTCCGCTCCAAGGATCACAAGCACTATCAGGATTGCGGGGATCAGATCCTGCGCAACTTCCTGATCGGTCTCACGGCCAAATACCGCGGCTGACCAGCAGCGCGACTGACCAGACCGGACCTTCGACATGTGCCAGCGACTCACTCCTCCCACGTTCAGCAGCCTGGCTGCGGCAGGGGGATGGCGCTGGCGCTGTCTTCTTCCCCTCTTCTTTCTGCCACTGGTTCTGCTGCTGGGTGGTTGTACTCCGTCCGAATACCAGCTCTCTACCCGCTATCAGAGCGCCAACCAGAACGAGCGGATCGCCTTTCTGATCCTTCACTACACCGATGAAGACGATGCCAACTCCCTGCGCCTGCTGACCGAGCCGGAGCACAAGGTGAGCGCCCACTACCTGATCCCCCGCGATAGCCACGAGACCCCGCTCACCGTCTATCAGCTGGTGCCGGACAACGCGCGCGCCTGGCATGCAGGGCGCAGCCGCTGGCACCAATATGCCGGGCTCAATGCCAGCTCCCTTGGCATCGAGATCGTCAACCTCGGCTATCCAGCAGAAGATGAGCCGCTGGCCCCCGATGCGCGGCGCTGGCAACCCTATACCCCGCAGCAGATTGCTGCCGTCGGCGCCCTCAGCCGGGAGCTGGTCGCCCGCTACCAGATTCCACCGACCCAGGTGCTGGGCCACAGCGATGTCGCCCCCGAGCGCAAGCAGGATCCCGGCCCCCACTTCCCCTGGCGCCAGCTCTATCTGACGTACGGAGTCGGCGCCTGGCCAGATGAAGGTCGGGTAGCCGAGTTACTGGCCAGCCCCTTGCCCGACTGGGATGCGGCCATGTGGCAACAACAGCTGGCCCGCTATGGCTATGGCCTGCCCCGGAGCGGCCAGTGGGATGAGCAGAGCCGCGCCGTCATGGGCGCCTTTCAACTCCACTTTCGCGCCAGCAAGGTCGATAGCAAACCGGACCGCGAGTGTCAGGCCATCCTGATGGCGCTGCTGGAAAAATACTTCCCCTAATCCTCATCCATTGCCCCCGTTGCTGCGTACTGTTTGATAGCCGTTAGCTATCAAACAGTTAGGCACAAGCAATTGTCCCTGCATTTTGCAAGGCGTTACTCTGACTGCGTTCCGAAAGAGAATTTAAAACCGATTTCCAAATCTGGAGGTGAATGATGAAAAGCCCGATTGGTCTTGATACTGCTCAATCACAAGCCCTGGCAGCCGAGTTGAACAAATTGCTGGCCAGCTACCAGATCCTCTACATGAACGTGCGCGGCTTTCACTGGAATATCCGTGGCAACCAGTTCTTCGAACTGCACCTGAAATTTGAAGAGATTTACAACGACCTGCTGCTGAAAGTCGATGCGCTGGCCGAGCGGATCCTGACCCTGGATGGCGTTCCCATGCACAGCTTCAGCGACTACCTGAAAGTCTCTGCCATCCCGGAGCAAAAAGGGCTGCACGATGGCCGCGCCTGTGTCGAATCCCTGCTGGATAGCTTCCGCGAACTGCTGGTCGCCCAGCGCCGAATTCTGGGCCAGGCCGCCGAAGCCGGTGATGAGGGCACAGCCTCCATCCTCTCCGACTATGTGCAGCAGCAGGAAAAACTGGTCTGGATGCTGCGCGCTTATCTGGCCTGATAGTGAACCAAGCCAGCTACAGCGTACGTATGCTGGCTTGAGTAAGTACCGGGCCGAAAGCTCCTGACCAGACCACGGCCCAATCCATCTGATTGTTATGTTCTGTTGCAAACCTGAGTTGTCTCTCCTTTTATCCACCCGCTTGCCGCCCTGTTTGGGCGGCTTTTTTGTTTTTGATCTGCATCAAGGGAAACTTAATTGGCAAATTGAATGCCTATTAAGTTTTTCGCGAGAGGAATAGAATCGCCACAAAACAGACAACTGAAATGTCCAATTAGGAGAGGCATGATGTTTTGTGTGCAATGTGAACAGACAATTCGTACCCCGGCAGGCAACGGCTGTGCCTACGCACAAGGTATGTGCGGCAAGACGGCGGAAACCTCGGATCTGCAGGATGTGCTGATCTATACCCTGCAGGGGCTCAGCGCCTGGGCGCTGGCCGCCCGCGAGCAGGGCATCATCGACCGCGAGATCGATGCTTTCGTGCCCAAGGCCTTCTTCGCCACCCTCACCAACGTCAACTTCGACTCGAATCGCATCGTGGCCTACGTCAATCAGGCCCTCGCCTATCGCCAGCAGCTGGCCGATCGTCTGACCGCCATGGCGGTGCAGGTCAACGACTTGCCACAGTCCGCTTACTTCGAACCCGGTGCCGAACTGCTGGAACAACTTGCCCATGCCGCACCAGCCGCCCCCAATCGGGGCAAGAGCGAGGTGAACGAAGACATCATGGGGCTGCGTCTGCTCTGTCTTTACGGCCTCAAGGGCGCCGCTGCCTATATGGAGCACGCCCGGGTGCTGGATCAGCAGAGTGACGAGGTGGCCGCCGAATTCCACCGCATCATGAGCTGGCTCAGCACAGACCCGAGCGAAATGGGTCGGCTGTTCAGCTGCGCCATGGAGATCGGTCAGCTCAACTTCAAAATCATGGAGATGCTGGATCTGGGTGAAACCAGCGCCTTCGGCCACCCGGAACCGACCCGGGTCAGAGTCACCCCGATCCCCGGCAAGTGCATTCTGGTCTCCGGCCACGACATGGTGGATCTCAAACTCATTCTGGAGCAGACCAAAGGAACCGGCATTCATGTCTACACCCACGGCGAGATGCTGCCCGCGCTGGCCTACCCCTTCTTCAAGCAGTACCCCCATCTGGTGGGCAACTACGGCTCCGCCTGGCAAAACCAGCAGAAGGAGTTTGCCAACTTCCCGGGCGCCGTAGTGATGACCTCCAACTGCATCATCGACCCGAATGTGGGCAACTACTCGGATCGCATCTTTACCCGCTCCATCGTCGGCTGGCCGGGCGTAACCCATCTGGAGGGGGATGATTTCTCCGCCGTGATCGCCAAGGCACAAGCGCTGGAAGGCTTCAAGCACACCGAGCTCGAGCACTTCATCACCATCGGCTTTGCCCGCAACGCACTGATGCAGGCAGCACCCGCGGTGATCGAGAAGGTCAAGGCCGGGGAGATCAGCCACTTCTTCCTGGTGGGTGGCTGTGACGGCGACAAGGCCGAGCGCGCCTACTTCACCGAGTTTGCCAAGGCGACGCCGCGCGACAGCCTGCTGCTCACCCTGGGCTGCGGCAAATACAAGTTCAACAAGCTCGACTTTGGCGACATCGGCGGCATTCCGCGTCTGCTGGACGTGGGTCAGTGCAACGATGCCTACTCCGCCATCCAGTTGGCGCTGGCACTCTCCGAGGCGTTCGAGTGCGGGGTCAACGATCTGCCGCTGACGCTGGTGCTCTCCTGGTTCGAGCAAAAAGCCATCGTCATTCTGCTCACCCTGCTCTCCCTCGGGGTGAAGGACATTCGTACCGGGCCGACCGCCCCCGCCTTCCTCACCCCGGCCCTGCTCAAGGTGCTGGAGGAGCAGTTCGGTCTGAAAGGGACCACCACGGCCGAGGCTGACTTGGCCGAGATCCTGGCGGCCTGATCGGCATCTCATGTTGTAAGCGTTTGGCGAGCCGCCCGGCTCGCCTTTTTTCTGGATCCGGCTTTTTCACCAGACGTTTTTCGAACTGTTTCAAACCTAAGGAGCCTTGTGATGACCTCTCTCACGCTCACCTGCATTGGCCGCCAACAGAACACCCACGACGTCGTGAGCTGGCAGCTGGCGCCGCTTTCTGGCAGCCTCCCTCCCGTGCTGGCTGGCCAGTGCATCACCCTGCATACCGAGATCGACGGCCAGCCGGAGTGCCGCGCCTATACCCTCTCCTCCAGCCCGCAGGATGCATGCTGGCAAGTGACTATCAAGGATGTGGGACGGGTCTCTCGCCATCTGCACCAGACCCTGCAAGTGGGCGACGAGATCCGAGCCGATGGTCCCTTTGGCGATTTCAACCTGACCGCCTTGCCTTGCGAACGGCCACTGCTGCTCAGTGCCGGTTCCGGCATCACCCCCATGTGGTCCATGTTGCGGGATGAGCTAGCCAAACGGCCGGATGCCGATATTCGCTTTATCCATAGCGCCCGTTCGTCGAAGGATGTGATCTTCGCAGACGAGCTGGCGACCCTGACCGCGGCCCATGCCGGTGTGCGTCATGCCCTGATTCTGGAAGATGCCCCAGCAGATCACCCCTGGATTGGCCGACTCACCCCCGCCATGCTGGCCGAACTGGCCCCGGATCTGCGCGATCGTCATGTCTATCTCTGTGGCCCGGCCCCCTATATGGCGGCGGTCAGGACCATGCTGACGGAGCTGGGATTGCCGCCGGAGCAGCTGCATCAGGAGTCCTTTGGTCTTCCTCCCGCAGAGCCCATCAAGACCACCAGCGACCACTTCTGGCTGACCCTGAAAAAGAGCGGCAAGAAAGTGAAAATCCTGCCGGGTCAGACCCTGCTGGCGGCGCTGGAAGCAGCGGGCGAAACCATAATGGCCGCTTGTCGCGCCGGAGTATGTGGCAGCTGTCGTTGCACCACCACAGGTGACATCGAGCGCCAGAGCGTGATGACCCTGAGTGCGCAGGACCTGGAGAGCGGCGTGGCTCTGGCCTGCTCCTGCACAGCGAAAGGGGATATCAGTCTCGATTATTGAGATACACAAAGGGCTTCATTGGTATCTCAACCTTTTCCCGAGCGGGCAGGACGGGTAGACTCTGCCCCAGTTTCACCAGAACACGGGATAAAAAATGACAATACTGGTCACAGGGGGCGCCGGCTATATCGGCTCCCATACCCTGGTTGAGCTGCTCGGCGCGGGGCAGCAGGTCGTGGTACTCGACAACCTCTCCAACTCCTCACCGGAGTCACTCAAGCGGGTCGAGCAGATCACCGGCAAGCCGGTAACCTTCGTCGAAGGGGATGTGCTGGACAGAGCCTGCCTGCAGCAGCTGTTTGCCAACCACCAGATCGAATCGGTCATCCACTTCGCTGGCCTCAAGGCGGTCGGAGAGTCGAGCCAGATCCCGCTCACCTACTACCAGAACAACATCAGCGGCACTCTGGTGCTGTGCGAAGAGATGGCCAAGGCCGGGGTTTTCCGGCTGGTATTCAGCTCCTCGGCCACCGTCTATGGCGATCCCGCCTCGGTACCGCTGCGGGAAGATTTCCCCACCAGCGCCACCAACCCCTATGGTCGCTCCAAGCTGATGGTGGAGGAGATCCTGCGCGATCTCGCCAAATCCGACCCCCGCTGGGCTATCGTACTGCTGCGTTACTTCAACCCGGTCGGCGCCCACGAGAGCGGCCTGATTGGTGAAGATCCCAACGGCATCCCCAACAACCTGCTGCCCTATATCAGCCAGGTGGGTGTCGGCAAGCTCAAGGAGCTGGGGGTATTTGGCAACGACTACCCGACCCCGGATGGCACTGGCGTGCGTGACTACATCCATGTGGTGGATCTCGCCATCGGCCACCTGAAAGCACTGGCGCGCATCAAGAGCGACACAGGTGTCTTCACCTACAACCTTGGCACAGGTCAGGGCTACTCGGTACTGGAGATGGTCAAGGCGTTTGAAGCGGCCAGCGGCCGACCCATTCCCTACCAGATCAAACCCCGTCGCCCGGGCGACATCGCCGAGTGCTGGGCAGAGCCGACGCTGGCCCGTGCCGAGCTGGGCTGGCAGGCAGAGCGCGGTCTGGAGCAGATGATGGTCGATACCTGGCGCTGGCAAAGCAACAACCCGAACGGCTATCAAGGCTGATCTCTCGCGGGTGGATAACAAAACGCCCCGACATTTTCATGTCGGGGCGTTTTATTTTGCGACGCTCAATCAGTGGGTCTGACTGCGCAGCAGTGGCAATCTGGCCAATCGGGGGGCAATGCGGTCTATCAGCCGATCCGCCAGCGGAGTCAGCAGCAACCAGGGCAGACAGAGGGTCGCCAGCCCCAGCGCGCCGACATAGACATCGGTAAACCAGTGGGCACCAGCCAGAATGCGCGGCGTGGAAAAGATCGGCACCATCAGCAATGCGGTGACTCCCGCCCAGCGCGGCAGATAGCGCAGGGCAAAACCGGCGAAGACCATCAGGAACAGAGCGTGATCGCCGGGGAAGCTGTCACCGGAAGAGTCCTTGGTCGGAATACCGCTGATCTGGGTCACCCGCAGCGCATCAGCCACCATCAGGGTCGGGCTGGGTCGCTCCACCGGCAATCGGTGACCAAGCTGGTTGATCACCAGAGCACTCAGCAGCATCACTATGCCCATCGCCACCAGCTGGCGACGACCCGCCAAATCCCGGGCGAAGAAGCAGCGGGCCAGGATCAGCCCCATACAGGCCAGCACCGCCAGATCGAACAGCCGGTTATTGGTGATAGCCACCAGATCGGCCCACAGAGCCGACTGCCCGAGCCAGCCGTTAACGGTATGACAAATCGCGAGGTCCCACTGATCCCAGGGACCATGATCGGGCAACGCAGCCCAACTGATGGCCACCAGACCACCGACCAGATAGCAAAGCAGGAACTTGCCCATGGGGACTCTCCTTTGGAAAAGGGCAATATCGTAAAACTGTAGAGTGCGTCACAAAACCGAAGAATTGTAAGAAAGTGCGACACAATATAAAGTCTCAAATAAAGCCTGCCAGCCCATTCCAATCTCGCATATCCCAACAGCGCCAAGATTTCTGCCTCCGGTGCTGCATCTGTGGGCCTCTCACCATGAGTGCGGCTTGTGCCACCACCGCAACACCCCCTAGAATGCGCACTTCCCTTTACTGCGAAAGGAAGCGGTATGCATATTCACATTCTCGGGATCTGCGGCACCTTTATGGGTGGTCTGGCGGTGTTGGCAAAACAGCTTGGTTACCGGGTGACCGGTTCGGATGCCAATGTCTATCCCCCCATGAGTACCCAGCTCGAGCAACAGGGCATCGAACTGACCGAAGGCTATGACCCCTCCCAACTCGATCCGGCGCCGGATCTGGTGGTGATTGGCAACGCCATGAGCCGCGGCAACCCCTGTGTTGAATATGTGCTGGACCGCAATCTGCCCTACATCTCCGGCCCCCAGTGGCTGCTGGAGCACGTGCTGCAGGATCGCTGGGTGTTGGCCGTTGCTGGCACCCACGGCAAGACCACCACCGCCAGCATGCTGGCCTGGGTGCTGGAGTACGCCAAACTGGAACCCGGTTTCCTTATTGGCGGCGTGCCGGGCAACTTCCCGGTCTCCGCCCGTCTCGGCTCCGCCCCCTTCTTTGTCATTGAAGCGGACGAGTATGACTGCGCCTTCTTCGACAAGCGTTCCAAGTTCGTCCACTACCATCCGCGCACTCTGGTGATGAACAATCTGGAGTTCGACCATGCGGACATCTTCCCGGATCTCGCCGCGATCCAGCGCCAGTTCCACCACCTGATGCGCACCGTGCCGAGCAACGGCCGGGTGCTGTTCCCGCAAGCCGATGACAACCTCACCGCCGTGCGCAAGATGGGCTGCTGGAGCGAAGTGGAGCTGGTAGGTCAGGACGACGCCAAGTGGAAGGCGGTCAAGCTGGCCGATGACGGCTCCGCCTTCGAGGTGTGGCTGGATGGTGAAAAACAGGGCGAGGTGCACTGGGAGTGCATCGGCGAGCACAACGTCAACAATGGCCTGATGGCCATTGCCGCCGCACGCCATGCTGGCGTGATGGTGGAGCATGGCATCGCCGCCCTCTGCCAGTTCAAATCTCCCAAGCGGCGGATGGAGCTCAAGGGTGAGGTAGCGGGCATCAGCGTCTATGACGACTTTGCCCACCACCCCACCGCCATCGAGACCACCCTCGGCGGTCTGCGCGCCAAGGTGGGCGAGGCCCGTATTCTGGCGGTGCTGGAGCCACGCTCCAACACCATGAAGCTGGGGGTTCACAAGGAGGAGCTGGCTGGCTGCTTCACTGGCGCCGATGAAGTGTTCTTCTTCCAGCCACCCAACATCGGCTGGGATCTCGGCGAGGTGACGGCCCATATGACCCGACCCGCCAAGGTATTCAACGATCTGGAGACCCTGATCAACCGGCTGGTGGCCGAGAGCCGCGATGGCGACCATATTCTGATCATGAGCAACGGCGGCTTCGGTGGCATTCATGACAAGCTGATCGCCCGCCTCAAGGATTACCACGGCGAACTATGAACAAAGCGATCACCCTGGCGCTGACCGGCGCCTCCGGCGCCCCCTACGCCCTGCGCCTGCTCCAGTGTCTGGTGCAGGCGGACTATCGGGTCTACCTGCTCGCCTCATCGGCGGCTCGTGTGGTACTCAAGACCGAGCAGCAACAGGATTGGCCCAGCTCGCCGAAAGAGCTCTCTGCCTATCTTTGTCGCCAATATGGCGCCAAGGAGGGGCAGATTGTCGCCTGCGGCAAGGAGGAGTGGTTCTCGCCGGTGGCCTCCGGTTCGGCCGCGCCCAAACAGATGGTGGTCTGCCCCTGCTCAATGGGCACCGTCTCGGCCATTGCCAACGGCACCTCGGACAACCTGCTGGAGCGGGCAGCGGATGTGGTGATCAAGGAGCGCGGCCAACTGATCCTGGTGCCCCGCGAAACCCCCTTCTCGGCGATCCATCTGGAGAACATGCTGAAACTGGCACGGCTCGGGGTGACCATCATGCCCGCAGCCCCCGGTTTCTATCATGAGCCGAAAAGCATCGCCGATCTGGTGGACTTTATGGTCGCCCGCATCCTCGATCATCTCGGTGTCGAGCATAAGCTGACCCACCGCTGGGGCTATGGCCACCATTGAGGTGACCGCCACATTCGGCCATAAAAAAACGGCGCCACTCAATGAGTGACGCCGTTTTTTCGTTAAGCCGTGTTAGCGAGCCTGAATTGGCGCCGTCACGTACTTGAACAGGAAATCAGTCACCTCTTGGCGCACCGGACGCTGAGGTTGATTGATCATCTGCATCATCACATAGCCAAAACCGGTCAGAGAGCGGGCCAGATCCTGTGCTGACAGCACGCTGGTGATCTCCCCTGCATCCATGGCGGTTTGCAGCTCGCTGGCGATCAGCTCAAGGCAGTGATCGAGCAGCCGGGTATAGCGGGGCCATACCTCTTCCCGAACCGATGAGCTCCACTCCAGCCAGATACCGGCATAATCCGGTTGATCGTAGGCGGCATCGACAGAGAGGCGTACATGACGCTGGATCTTGTCGAAAATGGAGCCCTGGTCACCGTATGCCTGCGACAGCATTTGGTTCACAAAGCGTTCGATCTCGGCCAGCACCTCATCTACCAACTCCTCGCGGGTGTTGAAATAGTTGAAGACGGTGGCCACAGAGACCTTGGCCTGTTCGGCTATCTCGGCGTGACCTGCACGGCCAATGCCGCGACGGGAGAACACCTCGATGGCACATTCCATCAATTGGGAGCGACGAGCTTCCGGCGACAGCCGGGTACGACGTCTTATTTCTGCGCGTGGTTCCATAGTTTTTATCATCTAATAGTTATTGATTATGGTGTTTATAGTATTTTAACTAATCATGCCTGAGTGCCTGCTAACTCTATCAATTAAAATAAGCCGATAAAAGCACCACGTATCTCTAGCACCCTTCAACATGAGTGGTAGAATCATCGGTTTTGATATTCATGAACGGCCAAATCCCCTTTGGCCTTATGGGAGTAAGTGATGAAACACACCGTCGAGGTGATGATCTCCGAGGCTGAAGTAGCCGCCCGGATCGCCAAATTGGGTGAAGAGATCACCGCCCGCTATCAGGGTTCTGACGAAGTCGTGATGATTGCGCTGCTGCGCGGTTCCTGCATCTTCCTGGCCGACCTCTGCCGCCAGTGCCAGCTGCCCATCACCCTGGACTTCATGACCGCCTCCAGCTACGGCTCCGGTATGCACAGCACCCGTGACGTCCGCATCCTCAAAGACCTGGACGATGACATCAAGGGCAAGGATGTGGTGATCGTGGAAGACATCATCGACACCGGTTACACCCTCAACAAGGTGCGCGAGATCCTCTCCCTGCGCGAGCCGAAATCCTTAGCCATCTGCACCCTGCTGGACAAACCCTCCCGCCGCGAAGTGCAGGTGCCGGTCGACTGGATTGGCTTCGCCATTCCGGACGAATTCGTGGTCGGCTGTGGCATCGACTACGCCCAGAAGTACCGCAACCTGCCGTTTATCGGCAAAGTGGTACCCCAGGAGTAAGCCAGGTTCAGGAATATCACGGGTGAAGCGGCCTTGCGCCCTTTACTCTGTGCAGGCGGCCTTGGCCGCCTTTTCTGTATCGAGCCGGATTCAACCATCACAGAGGTTGCAATGAACGCACTGGAAATCAGCGGCCTGAAAAAGACCTATCAGGGGGGCGTCGAAGCCCTTAAAGGCATCGATCTTACCGTCAGGCAGGGGGATTTCTTCGCCCTGCTCGGCCCGAACGGCGCGGGCAAGTCCACCACCATCGGCGTCATCAGCTCGCTGGTGAACAAGAGCGCCGGCAAGGTAAAGGTGTTTGGCTACGACATCGACAGCGATCTGGAACAGGCCAAGGCTCAGCTCGGGCTGGTGCCGCAGGAGTTCAACTTCAGCCAGTTCGAGAAGGTGATCCAGATTGTCACCCATCAGGCCGGTTTCTACGGCGTACCCAAGGCGGAAGCCAAGATCCGCGCCGAGAAGTACCTGCGCCAGCTCGATCTGTGGGAGAAGCGCGACATGCCTGCCCGCACTCTCTCCGGCGGCATGAAGCGTCGCCTGATGATCGCCCGCGCCCTGATGCACGAGCCCAAGCTGCTGATCCTCGATGAACCGACCGCCGGGGTCGATATCGAGATCCGCCGCTCCATGTGGAGTTTCCTCAAGGATCTCAACGAGCAGGGCGTCACCATTATCCTCACCACCCACTATCTGGAAGAGGCGGAGATGCTCTGCCGCAACATCGGCATCATCGACAAGGGTCGTCTGATCGAGAACACCAGCATGAAGAATCTGCTGGGCAAGCTGGGTCGCGAGACCTTCCTGCTCGACCTTGCGCCAGGTTCTGCCGTACCTGAGGTACCAGAGTTCAACGGCCGCATGCCGGATGAACGTACTCTCGAGGTGGATCTCGACAAGAGCCAGTCACTCAACAGCCTGTTCGAGCAGTTGTCGAACCAGCAGGTGCAGGTCGTGAGCATGCGAAACAAAGCCAACCGGCTGGAAGAGCTGTTCGTCAATCTGGTCGAAGAGGGGAGAAAAGCATGAATCTGGCCATCTACTACATCGCCTTCAAGAGCATTCTGGCCAAGGAGGTGAGCCGCTTTACCCGGATCTGGATCCAGACCCTGGTGCCACCGGCCATCACCATGAGCCTCTACTTCGTCATCTTCGGCAACCTGATCGGTTCGCGCATCGGTGACATGGGCGGTTTCACCTACATGGAGTTCATCGTGCCCGGCCTCATCATGATGTCGGTGATCACCAACTCCTACTCCAACGTCGCCTCCTCCTTCTTCAGCGCCAAGTTCCAGCGCAATATCGAGGAGATGCTGGTGGCGCCGGTGCCCAACTACGTCATCATCGCAGGTTACGTGGGCGGAGGCGTGGCACGCGGCCTCTGTGTCGGCCTTATCGTCACCCTGGTGTCGCTGTTCTTCGTGCCGCTGCAGATCCACCACCTGTTCAGCGTCTGCGTGACCGTGCTACTGACCGCCATCCTCTTCTCGCTGGGTGGCCTCATCAACGCGGTGTTTGCCAAGACCTTCGACGACATCAGCATCATCCCCACCTTCGTGCTGACGCCGCTCACCTATCTGGGCGGGGTGTTCTACTCCATCAGCCTGCTGCCCCCCTTCTGGCAGAGTGTCTCCCAGGTGAACCCCATCATCTACATGGTGAACGCGTTCCGTTACGGCTTCCTCGGTATCTCCGACGTGCCACTCGGCACCGCCTACCTCATCATCATCGGCTTTATCGTGGCCCTCTACGGTATCGCCTGGTGGCTTATCTCCCGCGGCACTGGCCTGCGCCACTGATGACCAAAACGGGCACCTCGCGGTGCCCGTTGTTTATTCCCCCTGTAGCCCCTTCAACCTGCCAGCCCCCTTCTCAATAACCTGCCTGTCATTAAGGATTTACCTGACACCTTGTGATCCACCGCAATTTTCGAATTACCCCCAAAGGTATAATTCTCGCGGTTGGATGTGCCGTCGCGGATGGCTCGTCCGTCTCTTCATTTCTCTCATCAGGGCAGGATCGCCTATGTCACTTATCACCGAGTTGCCAGCCATATTCGATAGCTTTTCAGATGCCCGTCGTCAGGGCTTTCTGGCTGTAATGGCACTCAAGGAGCGACAGATCCCCCTGGTCGGTACCTACTGTACCTTTATGCCGCAGGAGGTGGCCATAGCCGCCGGCGCCGTGGTGGTATCGCTCTGCTCCACCAGCGACGAGACCATCGAGGAGGCCGAGAAAGATCTGCCCCGCAACCTCTGCCCGCTCATCAAGAGCAGCTACGGTTTTGGCAAGACCGACAAGTGCCCCTACTTCTACTTCTCCGATCTGGTGGTGGGGGAAACCACCTGCGACGGCAAGAAGAAGATGTACGAGTACATGGCAGAGTTCAAACCGGTGCATGTGATGCAGTTGCCCAACCGCGCCGATGACGAAGCCTCCCGCAACCTGTGGCGCAGCGAAATCGTCCGCTTCAAGGAGTTGCTGGAGCAGCAGTTCGGCAAGCCCATCAGCGAGCAGGCATTGCGAGACGCCATCATGCTGAAAAACCGCGAGCGCCGCGCGCTGGCCGATTTCTACCGGCTGGGCCAGCTCAATCCGCCGGCACTCAGCGGTACCGACCTGCTCAAGGTGGTCTATGGTGCCACCTTCCGCTTCGACAAGGAGCAGCTCATCAGCGAGCTGCAGGAGATGACCCGCCGCATCAAGGTAGAGTATGCCGAGGGCAAGCGACTCGATGCCCGCCCGCGCATCCTCATCACCGGCTGCCCCATCGGCGGCGCGGCCGACAAGGTAGTGCGCCTTATCGAGGAGCACGGCGGCTGGGTGGTGGGTTACGAGAACTGCACCGGCGCCAAGGCAACCGAGCAGTGCGTCAGCGAAGAGGGCGACCCGTTCGATGCGCTGACCGACAAGTATCTGGCCATCGGCTGCTCCTGCATCTCCCCCAACCACCAACGCATGAATCTGCTGAGCCAGATGGTGGAGGAGTATCAGGCGGACGGAGTGATCGATGTGATCCTGCAGGCTTGCCACACCTATGCGGTGGAGTCGCTCGCCATCAAGCGCCATGTGCGCGAACGCCACGGTATCCCCTTCATGGCAGTCGAGACCGACTACTCCAGCGCCGACAAGGGACAACTGGCCACCCGGCTGGCCGCCTTTATCGAGATGCTGTAAGGAGGCGCAGTGTCACTCTCCATCGGGATTGACTCGGGCTCCACCGCGACCAAGGGGATCCTGTTCGACAGCCGGGATGGCGGGCGTATCGTCCGCCGTTTTCTGGTGCCGACCCCCTTTCGTCCGCTGGCTGCCATCGAGCAAGGCTGGGAGGAGCTCTCGGCCGATTTGCCAGAGCGCCCCCACCTGACCCTGACCGGCTATGGCCGCGATCTGGCGTCGTTCGCCGATCGCCGGGTTACCGAGATCTCCTGCCATGGACTGGGGGCTCGCCTGCTCTGCCCGTCGGTACACACCGTCATCGATATCGGCGGGCAGGACAGCAAGGTGATCCAGCTCGATAGCGACGGCAACCTCACCGATTTTCTGATGAACGACAAGTGCGCCGCCGGCACCGGTCGCTTTCTCGAGGTGATCACCCGCACTCTGGGAGCTCGGGTCGAGCAGCTTGACGAACTGCTGCAAGGGGCCGAGCCCCACGACATCAGCAGCATGTGTACCGTGTTTGCCGAATCGGAGGCGATCAGCCTGCGCTCGGCGGGCATTCCGGCCGAGTCAATCCTGGCCGGTATCGTCCGCTCCATGGCCCGGCGCAGTGCCAACTTTATCGGCCGCCTCGGCGCCCGACCGAGCGTACTCTTTACCGGCGGCGTCAGCCACTGCGCCACCTTCCGCCACTATCTGGCCGAAGGGTTGGGCTGCGAAGTGGCCACCCACCCGGATGCCCAGTTTGCCGGTGCGCTGGGGGCTGCCCTGTTCGGCGCGCGCGCCAGCACAGGAGGCAAATCATGAATCAGGAGTTTCTCTACCTGTTCCACTCTACCCTCGGCACGGTCAGGATGCGCAAGCGGCTGGAGCAGCACGGTCAGTCGTTTCGGGTCTGCGATGTGCCGCGCCTGCTCAGCGACGGCTGTGGCCTCGCCATTCGCCTCCACTGCCCGCCAGACGAGTGGCAACAGTGGTGTCAGAACGGTGAAACCGCCGCCGTCTTTCGCTGCGAAGCGGACGGCGACTATCACGAGCTGGCCCGCTATCCGGCCGATAGCCCGGACATGGCGAAGCAAACTCCAGTGGTTGGCAGTCGGAGTCATGGATGATAAAGAGCTATCCCGTGGCTGTTTATCTGCGCATGCTGGCCAATCTGGCACTCGGGGGATTTTTCCTAGCCTCCGCCGGGTTCAAGCTGGTATCCCCCGCCCTGTTCATCGAGCAGATCGGCGCCTTTGGCCTGATCTGGCCGCCGCTGATCCCGTTCGCCGCTTGGGGGCTGATTGCCCTTGAGCTCTTCGCAGGGCTTGCGGTCATCGCCAACCGGCGCTGGGGACTGTGGCTGGTGATCGGGCTGCTCGCCCTGTTTATTCCGGTGTTGGGCTATGGCGTAGCCATCGGGCTCGACATCTCTTGCGGCTGTCTGGGCAGGGCTGACCTCAGCTCATTGCCGGAGGCCATTGTGCGGGATCTGCTGCTACTGACGCTTGCGGGCGCCCTGCTGCGAACTTCCCGCCCCGTTTTTCCCGTTCTAAAGGAGTAGTGACATGATGACATTGCGATCCCGCACCCTGCTGGCCTCGCTGATCGCCGCCAGCTTTGCCCTCGCGGGCTGTGGCGATAACCAGTTCGAGCAGGAGGTGAAGCTTGAGCAATCGGCGGTGCAGCTGGCACAGGAGGCGCAGCAGGGGGGCTATCAGCTGCTGACCGTGGCCGAGCTGAAAACCCGGATGGACAAGGGCGAGGAGCTGGTGATCATAGACACCATGCCCTATGAGGACTCCTACAAGAAAGAGCACATCCCGGGCGCCAAGAACTTTGTCTTCGTGAAGGAGGCCAAGGCCGGTGACAACTGGAGCGAGATCGTCGAGGGGAGCGGCACGGCGGAGCAGTTCCAGGCGCTGCTGGGTGAAGACAAGTCCCGTCCTGTGGTGATCTACTGCGGCTTCGTCAAGTGCGGTCGCAGCCACAACGCCGCCGCCTGGGCGGTGACTCAGGGCTATCAACAGGTCTATCGGGTGCCGGGCGGCATCTTCGCCTGGAAAGGAGCCGGTTACCCCGTCTCTGCCGAGTAACCGCGTCTGCCCACAAGGCAACACAGCCGATATGAAAGAAGCCCGCAACTGCGGGCTTCTTTCATATTGGGCAACACTCGGAGTTAACTGGCGGCCTGCGTCTGCACCGTCTCCACGTTGGCCAGCGGCTGCTTGCCCAGCAACCGTTTGGTGATCATGGCCGCCATGATGGAGCCGTTGACGTTGAGGGCGGTTCGGCCCATATCCACCAGTGGCTCGATGGCGATCATCACCCCCACCAGCGCGATGGGGAAGTTGAGGGTGGAGAGCACGATCAGCGCGGCGAAGGTGCCGCCACCGCCGACGCCGGCCACCCCGATGGAGCCCAGTGCAATCACCGGCAACAGAGTCAGCAGGAACAGGGGATCAAACGGGTTGATGCCGAGCATGGGGGCAATCATCGCCACCATCATGGCTGGATAGATGCCAGCGCAGCCGTTCTGGCCGAGGTTGGCACCGAACGAGGCGGCAAAGTTGGCGATGCTGGAGGGCACCCCAAGGCGCTGCTGGGTCTCGATGCTGAGCGGAATGGAGGCGGCGCTGCTGCGGGAGATAAAGGCGAAGGTGAGCACGCCCCACACTTCCCGCAGGTAGTACAGCGGGTTCTGACCGATCAGCAGCAGGATCACCATGTGTACCGCAAACATCGCCAGAATGGCGACGTAGCAGACCAGGATAAAGCCGAGCAGGCTGAGGATCTCGCTCAGCGGATAGTGAGCCACCACCCGGGCGATCAGCGCCATCACACCATAGGGAGTCAGCGCAATCACCACCCGCACCATCTTCATCACCCACAGTTGCAAGGTGTCGATGGCCACGGCGGCGCGAGCACCCGCCTGCGGATGCTCCGCCTTCAACTGCAGCAGGGCAACCCCCGCCAGCACGCTAAAGATCACCACGCCGATCACCGAGAGGCTGCGACTACCCGCCATATCGGCGGCAAAGTTGGTGGGCACCAGCGAGAGCAGCAGGGCCGGCAGGGTCTGGGCACCGTCGATGGTGCTCATGCTCTGTTGCAGGGCGGCGCTGTCGCTACCGTGGCTCAACAGCCCGGCTGCGGTGAGACCGCTCAGGTGGGTGATGGTCATCCCCACCACACCGGCGATCATCACCAGCGTCAGCATGGAGCCGATCAGCACGGCGCTGATCTTGCCGAGAGACTGGGCCTGCTCCAGCTTGTTGATGGCGGAGAGGATGGAGGTGAACACCAGCGGCATCATCACCACCTTGAGCAGGCTGACATAGCCGCCGCCGATGATATTGACCCATTCCAGGGTCTGCTGGACGCCGGCATCATCGGCCCCCCACCCCAGTTGCAGAGCCAGCCCGAACAGGGTGCCAAGCAGCAGACCCGCAAGCACCTGGCGCGAGAGCGGCACCGAAGCGGGCAGCCGGGTCAGGGCAAAACAGAGCAGACAGAAAACAAGCGATGCAATCAGGACAAACATCATGAATACCTGTAGCGGCCATCAGGCCGAAAGTGGATAGAAACGAAGGGAGATGCGGGCAAGGCCGCAGAACAAAACGCCGGAATGCAGGAGAGTGCAGGCGTCAAAAAGCAGCGGACGCCCGAGGGGGCGTCCGCTGGCAATCGGGAGAATTACTTCTTTACGGGGGCGTCGTACTGTTCGGGTTCGTCGCTATAGACGCAGACATTCCACTTCGCGGCCAAACCATCTTCCGCCAGGCAGTAACGCTCGAAGAACGCCTTGATTTCGGCGCGCTGGCAGTGGGCTTCAAAGGCCGCCATATCTTGCCAAATCTCGTTGAACACGATGGGGAAACTCTCCCCCTCGGCAAAGGGGCTGGCGATGTGGCGGGTCACCCGATATTGCAAGCAGCCATCCTCACGCAGGGTATTGGGCTCGAGCGCCTGCAGCACCTGAAACAGGGCCTGCTCCTGACCGGGTTTGGGCAGGAATTGGGCAATGCAGTAAACCTTCTTGGACATGGGGTCCTCCTGGTTGTGGCGGGCTCAGGCTTGCTGCAGCGTGACCACTTGATTGTCGATAAGGCGGGCCTTGCCCAGATAGGCAGCCATCAGGATCACCAGCTGCGCGCTCTCGTCTGTGGCGGATTCGAGGGTGGCGGCATCGACGATGTCGATGGCATCGGTACGAAAACCGGCGTTGTCGAGACGCTGGCTGGCCTGCGCCACCAAGGAGGGCAGGTGGTGGTCACCCGCTTCGATCTGCTCGGCGATCCAGTTCATGGTGCGCGCCAGCTCGGGGGCGATGGCCCGCTCGGCAGCTGTCAGGTAGCCGTTACGCGAAGAGAGCGCCAGCCCGTCTTCGGCCCGCACGGTGGGCACGCCGACGATCTCGATGGGCATCGCCATGTCGGCCACCATCTTTCGAATAAGCGCCAACTGCTGGTAATCCTTCTGGCCAAAGCAGGCCACATCCGGCTGTACCAGATTGAACAGCTTGGTGACGACGGTACTGACACCACGGAAGTGACCCGGGCGCAGCGCCCCCTCCAGCAGATTGGAGAGACCCGGCACCTCGACGAAGGTCTGGCTCGCCAGCCCCTGCGGATACATGATCTCCGGGGTCGGGGTGAACACCATATCGACACCGGCCGCTTCCAGCGCAGCGCAATCCTGCTCCAGAGAGCGCGGATAGTTGGCAAGATCCTCGGCCTTATCGAACTGCATCGGGTTGACGAAGATGCTGACCACCACCTTCTCGGCGTGGCTGTGCGCCTCTTTCACCAGCGTCAGGTGGCCCTGATGCAGGTTACCCATGGTGGGCACGAATGCGATGGCACGCCCTTCACGGCGCCATTGGCTGATCTGCTCACGCAGAACAACTGGATTATTTACGACCAACATCAGCAGTTCACCTTCCGATAAATCAAAAAGAGAGACGGGTTGCATCCACAGATAGCGCTCGGGCGGGATGGTGCACGAACATGGCTATCAGCAGTTCACCTTTAGATGAATCAATAAGATACGGATTAGCTATACGGATTAACTGCGCGAGGCTGAGAAGCAGAGACGGGGGCCGCAGCCCCCATCATGCAACCGCCAGGATCAGTTGAAGCAGTGCTCCGGGCCGGGGAAGCTCCCCTCGCTCACCTGCTGGACATAGAGGCGGATGGCGGCACGCACATCGCCGGTCTCGGCCAGGAAGTTCTTGGTGAACTTGGGCACATAGCCGGAGGTGACGCCAAAGGCATCGTGCATCACCAAAATCTGACCATCGGTCGCGGGGCCGGCACCAATGCCGATCACCGGGATGCGAAGCGCCTTGGTGATGCGCTCGGCCAGCGCAGTGGGCACACATTCGAGTACCAGCAGCTGGATACCGGCCGCCTGCAGTTCGAGGGCCTGACGGTAGATCTCCTGGGCCTGAAACTCGTCACGCCCCTGCACCTTGAAGCCACCAAAGACATGAACGGATTGCGGAGTGAGGCCGAGGTGACCGCACACCGGCACCCCGTTGCGGGTAAGGTGGCGGATGGAGTCACACAGCCAGTCGCCCCCTTCCATCTTCACCATGCGGGCACCGGCCGCCATCAGGCGGGCGGCGTTCTGGTAAGTCTGCTCGGGGGTGGCGTAGCTCATGAACGGCATGTCGGCGATGATCAGCGCATTGCTGGCACCGCGCGCCACACAGCGGGTGTGATAGACCATCTCATCCATGTTGACCGCCAGGGTATCCTGACCCCCTTGCAGCACCATGCCCAGCGAATCGCCGATGAGCAGCACGTGGGCCCCCTCGTCGTCGAACAGCTTGGCAAAGGTGGCATCATAGGCGGTGATGGCGGTGAACTTTTGACCATCCAGCTTCATCTTCAGCAGGCTGGCGGTGGTGATCTTGCTCATAGAGGCTCCTGTACGTCTGCACGCGGGGCAATGATGGCCAAATCATTGTGCGGGCAGCGGGCAACCAGTCGGGCGAGCGGGGTGCCGCAGGGCAGCACCAGAGCAGGCGCAATTTCGGCAAGGGGCAGCAGCACGAACTCCCGCTCCTTCATGCCGTAGTGGGGTACGATCAGGCGCTCATGGTTGATCACCTGATCCCCATAGAGCAGCAGATCGAGATCCAGAGTTCTCGGCCCCCACCGCTCATCTTTGCGCACACGTCCCTGTTCCAGCTCGATTTTTTGTAATTGATCCAGCAGCGCAAGGGGCGCGAGCCGGGTATTGAGCCGGGCCACGGCATTGACGTAGTCCGGCTGGTCAGCAGGCCCCATGGGGCGGCTGCTGTAAAACGACGAGGCCTCCACCAGCACAGATTCCGGCAACCTTGCCAAGGCAGCAACGGCGCGACGAGCCTGACCCAGCGGATCAGACAGGTTGGAACCAATGGCGATGAAGACCTCGGTCATCACGTCTGTTGTCACTCGGCCACTTTCGGTTTGCGGCGACGGGGGCGACGGCGGTTACGGCTGTTGCTGCTGCGCTTCTCGCCATCGTGGCTACGGGCCTCGCCGCGCTCACCGCTAGCCGGGCGACGGGTCGCTTCACGCTGCAGTTGCGGGCGCACATCCGGATTGGAGGCAACATAGCGCTCCCACCAGCTGGCCAGCTCGCCGAGACCGCGCTCGACCCGGTTGCGCAGCAACAGGAAGTCAAACGCCGCGCGGAACTTGGGATGCTCCATGGCGCGCTCGGGGTGCTTGCCCTGACGGCGGGTCAACCGCTGTTGCAGTGCCCAGATGTCGCGGACATCGGTGGTGAAACGGCGGGGAACGGCGATGATCCGCACCTGATTGTCCAGCACCTCGTTGATCGCCAGCATGAAGGCGTCATACCAGGGCAGGCCGCTCTCGTTCTCCAGCACCCGACCACGAGCCTCGACGCAGCCCCACAGCAGGGTGGCATAGAGGAAGGCAGGAGTGACGCGTTTATCTTCACGAACGCGAGTGTCAGTATCGATCAGTGCCTGCTCGATAAACTGCTCGTAGGGCGAGTTGCCGTGCGGGGTAAACAGCGCCGCCACTTGCGGGAAGAGCTGCTGGAACAGACCATACTCGCGCAGCAGCTTGTAGGTCGCCAGACCGTCGCCAGCCAGGAACAGCTTGAGGGTCTCCTCAAACAGGCGGGCAGCCGGTATGTCTTGCAGCAGTGGCGCCAGCTCCTTGATGGGGGCGGCGGTACGCGGGCTGATGGTCATATCCAGCTTGGCGGCAAAGCGCACGGCGCGCAGCATGCGCACCGGATCTTCACGATAACGGGTCTCGGGATCGCCGATCAGCTCAAGCTTGCGCTCGGCCAGATCTTCCAGACCCCCTTCGAAATCGTGCAGGGTGAAATCTTTGGCGCTGTAGTAGAGGGCGTTGACGGTAAAGTCGCGGCGCTCGGCATCCTCTTCGATGGTGCCGTAGACGTTGTCGCGCAGCAGCATGCCTTCATCAGACTGGGCCGACACATGTTTGCTGGTATTGACCTGATGGTGGTGACCCCGGAAGGTGGCCACTTCGATCACGTCACGACCAAAGACAATGTGGGCCAGGCGGAAACGACGGCCAATCAGGCGGCAGTTGCTGAACAGCGCCTTGATCTGCTCCGGCGTCGCATCGGTTGCGATGTCGAAATCCTTGGGCGTCTTCCCGAGCAGCAGATCCCGGACTCCGCCGCCGACCAGGTAGGCCTCATAGCCCCCTTTGTTCAGGCGATAGAGCACCTTGAGTGCATTCTCGCTGATCTCTTTGCGCGAAATAGGGTGCTGATCACGGCTTAAGGTACGACGTTGACCGGCGACACGGGCTGGAATGGGGGATTCCACCGACTGCTCGCCGTCTTCCTTGCCGAGCACCTTGCGGCAAAAGTTTGCGATCTGGGAAAAAATGGTACACCTCTTCATGACTTCTAAATTGACGGGAGGCCAAAAAATAGCGGCCTATCATAGCTCACGCCTAACCAAATGAAAAACCGTGCTGACAATTGATCCCGTTTGAAACGGATCATCCCGGTAAAATCACAATCAACAGCGGCAATTTACGCTCAATCAAACAAAAATCACCTGGTCGACTCAGCAATCCGCGAGTGGGATCTTCTCGCTGGCGGGCACCCGTTCGAGCAGCCAGTTGGCGATGCCCCACCGGATGATCTCGTCGATCCGGCTTGCCATCAGCTCGGGCGGCGGGCACTGGCCGAGGAAGTGCAGTGCCTGCCACAGAGCCGGTCGCACCTCATCAAGCGCCAGTGCCGGCGCATGGTTCTGCTTGGAGAGCTTGTTGCCATCTGCCAGCACCGCCAGCGGCAGGTGCACCCAGTCGGGCACCGGAGCCCCCAGGGTCTGATAAAGGGCAATCTGGCGCACCGTGGGCTCCAGCAGATCGGCGCCGCGCACTATCTCGGTGATACCGCTGTCCATATCATCCACCACCACCGCCAGGTTGTAGGCGTAGAGCCCGTCGCGGCGACGGATAATAAAATCCTCCTCGGCGAGCGCCGCCGGGACCGCGATATGGCCCTGCAAACGATCGTCGAAGTGGTAGACCGGATGGTGCTGGCGCAGCCGGGCGGCGCAACCTTCGGCCGCAAGCCCGAGGGTGCGGCAGTGGCCGCTGTAGAGACCGCCCGCGGCCATGATTTCGCGCCGGGTGCAGCGGCACCAGTAGAGGTCCCCCGCCCGATAGAGCTGGTCGATGACCTCGTCATAACGGCCGTGGCGCACGCTCTGGAACATCACCTCCCCATCCCACTCGAGGCCATATGCCTCAAGGGTCTTGAGGATCAGGGCCGCAGCCCCCGCCATCTCCCGCGGCGGATCGATATCCTCGATGCGCACCAGCCAGCGTCCCTGCTGCGCTCTGGCCTGCAAAAAGCTGCCGAGGGCGGCGATCAGCGAACCGAAATGAAGCGGGCCTGAGGGTGAGGGGGCAAAGCGGCCGACATAGGGACGTGCAAAGAGTGAGGACGGGGGATTCACTGGCATGACTGTTCGGGTAAGCGATTCATTGAGGCTGCATTCTGGGGCGCGACCGCCAAAAGCTCAATAAAAAAGGGAGCCCGCGAGCTCCCTTTTTCATATACCAGAGGGTCGGGATCAACCGGCCATCTGTTTTTCCTTGATCTCGGCCAGCGTCTTGCAATCGACACAGAGGTCGGCAGTCGGACGGGCTTCCAGACGACGGATACCGATCTCGATACCGCAGTGTTCGCAGTAACCGAAATCATCGTCTTCAAGCAGCTGCAAGGTCTTCTCGATCTTCTTGATCAGCTTGCGTTCACGGTCGCGGGTACGCAGTTCAAGAGCGAACTCTTCTTCTTGCGCGGCACGATCCACGGGATCCGGGAAGTTGGCAGCCTCGTCTTTCATATGGTCGACGGTACGATCAACTTCCTGCATCAGTTGGTTGCGCCAGGCACCCAGGATCTTGCGAAAATGCGCCTTTTGTTGGTCATTCATGTACTCCTCACCCGGCTTTTCCTGGTAAGGCGCGACACCCGCAATGGCCAGGGGGCCCAGAGATTTCCTGTTTTCGCCTGTTGGCATGCCCTGTCTCCTAATTCAGCACGCTACCCGTGCCATCCATAAATTGAGGGCGACATCTATAGCAGAAGGGTAACGGGTAAGCAAACGAGCCGTACCAATAATGTTACCCACTCCAATATTTATGCACTCCCCTCGGGTAACAGGTGACCAGATTCAAACGGGATAAACCCTTGAGCCACCATGCCTTGCACCCCAACATGGGGCCGATAGCATAAAATTTCAACCCCCGCCGCGATTGCCTGCTCAATTAGCAGACTATAGTGCGGATCTATATGGGCTGCAGGGCGCATCCGGCTTATTCCGGAGTGCAACACCATAAAGAGCAGCACGGCCCTGTGGCCTGCCGCTTTCATCGCCATCAACTCGCGTAAATGCTTGGCACCACGGGCGGTGACCGCATCGGGGAAGTAGCCCATACCCGGACCTTCACGTTCGTCGAGCAGGGTGACCGATTTTACCTCGATGTAACAATTTCCCTTCTCGTCATCTTCCAGCAACAGATCGATGCGACTGTTCTCTTCGCCATACTTCACCTCGGTGCGCAACCGGCTGTACCCCGCCAGCGGAGCGATAGCCTCCTGCTCGATCAACTCCCGGGCGATCTGGTTGGCGCGCGCCGTGTTGACGCAGATAAAGTGGCCCGCCGGGCTCTCTGCGATCTCCCAGCTGTTGGGCAGCTTGCGCTTGGGGTTATCGGAAGTGGAGTACCAGACCCGGGTACCCGGATCGGCACAACCGGTCATGGCACCAGTGTTGGCGCAGTGGATGGTAATGACCTCGCCGTTATCGAGTTGCACATCGGTCAGAAAGCGCTTGTAGCGGGCCACCATCTGGCCCGATTGCAGGGGGGGATCAAAGATCACGGGTTAGCCCTCCGCGCGTCTTCTTTTACCCGGGCACGTAGCGGCCAGCAGGCAAGCGGCTCGTAGCGCACCCCGTCCGGGGTCGAGACGGATTGATAGAGGCAGAACTCGTCAGCCTGCAGCAGAAAATTTAGGGCTGGCAGGATGGCCGGAGCCTCACTCGCCTTGCGTGACAGGGTGACATGGGGGCGATAACCCTGCTCGCCATTGCCAAGGCGCAGCTTCTCGCCGTGGCGGCGCAGCGCCTTCGCCAGCACGGTCAGCTCATTGGGCCACTCTTTCGGGCCAATCCAGGCAGCCTTGGCCCGGCTGAACCAGCCGGTCTCATCCAGCCTGATGGAGAGCGGCGGACAGTGCTGACGCTCTACGGCGGCGATCAGGCGGCGGGTGGTCAACTCGTCAGCCTCCCCCAGAAAGGCGAGGGTCAGGTGGAGGTTGGCTTGCGGCACCGGCTGACCGGGCCAGGGCAGCTGATCGCGCCAGGCGATGAGCTCGGGGGCGAGCTCCTTGACGGGCAGGGCAAAGAAGAGTTTGGCCATGTGGTGATAATGCCTTTTTCACGCTCATTGGATGAGCCCATTCTATGGCAGCCATCCGGCCATGTCTCGCCAGCCTCCCGCCCGAGTGGCTATATCCGCACATCCACTCACGGTGGCGCGGGTGGCTGTGGCAGAATAGGCGCCGTTTTACCGGTTGCTACAGAAGGTGCTCATCGCTTTGTCCCAGCTCCCCATCGTTTCGGTATTGCCCGAACTCTTTGCCGCCCTCGACAGCCACACCAGCGTGATCCTGCAGGCGCCACCCGGCGCGGGCAAATCGACCCTGCTGCCGCTGGAGCTGGTACGTCAGAACCGGCTGCCCGGCCGCATCATCATGCTGGAACCAAGGCGCCTGGCTGCGCGCAATATCGCCACGTTTCTGGCCCGTCAGCTGGGGGAGAAGGTGGGCGAGCGCATCGGCCTGCGGGTGCGTGGCGAGAGCCGCACCAGCGCAGCGACCCGGCTCGAGATCGTCACCGAAGGGGTGCTGACCCGGATGTTACAGCAAGACCCGGAGCTGACTGGCGTCTCGCTGGTGATCTTCGATGAGTTCCATGAACGCAGCCTGCACGCCGATACCGCGCTGGCCTTCGCCATCGAGAGCCAGCAGGGATTGCGCGATGACCTCAAGCTCCTGGTGATGTCCGCAACCCTGGATGGCATGGCACTCGAGACCTTGCTGCCGGATGCCCCAGTGGTTCGCTCCGAGGGGCGTGGTTTCCCGATCGATTACCACTACCGCCCCGCCAATCGCCAGCAGTGGCTGGAGCCGCAGGTCGGCGCCGTGGTGCTCGAAGCGCTGGCCGAGCAAGATGGCAGCCTGCTGGTCTTTCTGCCGGGACAGGGTGAGATCGAGCGGCTGGCGCAATGGCTGGCAGACAAACTGCCGGACGACGTGACCCTCGCCCCCCTCTACGGTCGCCTCGATATGGCGGCGCAGCAGGCGGCCATCGAACCGGCGCCTGCCGGCCGCCGTAAGCTGGTGCTCACCACCAATGTGGCGGAGACCTCCCTCACTATTGAGGGGATTTCGGTGGTGATCGACAGCGGGCTGGAACGACGGGCCTCCTTTGATCTGAAAAGCGGCGTCACCCGACTGGAGACCCGCCAGATAGCCAAATCCTCCGCCACCCAGCGGGCAGGCCGTGCTGGCCGTCTCGGCCCCGGTGTCTGCTACCGGCTCTGGAGCAGCGAGGTGCAAGAGCGACTCGCTGAACAGAGCCCGCCAGACATTCTCACTCAGGAGCTGACCGGCCTGCTGCTGGATGCCGCCCAGTGGGGGGCAAAAGTGGAAGATCTGCCGCTGCTGGACATGCCCCCCGCCGCCGCGGTGGCCAGCGCCCAGCGGTTGCTGGTGGCCCTTGGCGCCATGAAGCCGGAGGGTGAGCAACAACTCACTCCCGCTGGCCGCGCCATGGCCGCCTTCGGTACTCACCCTCGCCTCGCCCGCATGCTGCTGCGCGCCCGCGAGCTGGAGTCCGAGGGTCTGACAGGGATTGTCGCCGATGCAGCTTATCTGGTGGCGTTGCAGGAAGAAGATCTGCGAGGATCGGAGCGCCTCTCTGTGCTGTTCCACCGCCGTCAAAGTGCCCTGCGCCAGAGCGCGGCCCGCTGGTTTGAACGGCTTGGCGTGCGCCCTGCCAGTGCGCAGGGTCAGTGGCTGGGGCTACTCTGCGCCCTCGCCTGGCCGGATCGCATCGGCAAGCTGCGCAGCGGCAGTCGCTATCAACTCAGTGGTGGGGTGAGCTGCGATCTGGTAGAAGGTCATCCCTGTCAGGGACAAGCCGCCCTTATCGCCATCGAGATGGGTCAGAACGATCGCGGTAGCCGCATTTTTATCGCCGAACCGGTCGATCTTGACGAGCTGGTACGCCTGCTGCCGGAACTGGTGAGCGAACGGCAGTGGTTCGACTGGGATGAGCGGGAAGAGCGGGTGCGCGCCGAGCGCCAGCAGGTGATCGGCGAGCTGGTGCTGAGCCAGCGACCCCTGACCGAACTCTCTGACGAGCAGAAAGGGCGCTGCCTGCTGCAAGGCATTCGCCGCAAGGGGCTGCATGTACTGCCTTGGGACGAGAGCAGCGAAGGGCTGCTGGCCCGCCTGTGCTGCGCCCGCGACTGGCTGCCCGATGAGGGGTGGCCAGCCATGGATGACGAGAGCCTGCTGGCCACGCTGGAACAGTGGCTGCTGCCAGCGGTGAGCGGTATGACCCGGCTGGAGCAGCTGAAGAGGCTCAATATGAGCGACATCCTGCGCCAATCCCTGCCCTGGCCGTTGCCCAAACGGCTGGACGAGGCGCTGCCGAGCCACTTTGCGGCACCGACCGGCAGCCGGGTACGGATCCGCTATCAGCCAGGGCAGGCACCGGTGATCCCGGTGCGCATTCAGGAGATGTTCGGGCAAGGCTCGACCCCCTGCGTGGCCGATGGCCGGGTACCGCTGGTGGTGGAGTTGCTCTCCCCCGCCCAGCGACCGCTGCAGATCACCGCCGATCTGGCCGCTTTCTGGGCAGGATCCTATGAACAGGTGAAGAAAGAGATGAAGGGGCGCTATCCCCGCCACTACTGGCCGGATAATCCGCTGGAAGCGATGCCGACCAAGGTCACCAAGAAGAAGATGGGCATCTAGGTTCGACGGGTTAATCCCGCTCGGACGTTCGCGAATGCGACATAACAAGTAGAAAGGAAAGCAAAGAGGATTTATGGCAACCCAACGACGCAAGCGTGCCCCCAAGAAGGCAGCGCCCAAACGCACCATCTGGCGCAAGCTGTTCTGGCTTGGCTTCAAGCTCTCCCTGGTGGTGGCGGCCTTTATGGTGGTGTTTGGCATCTACCTCGATACCAAGGTGCGCGAGCGCTTCGATGGCGAGAAGTGGCAGCTGCCGGTGATGGTCTACAGCCGTCCGCTGGAGCTCTACCCCAGCCAGCGCCTGTCGCGGGACCAGATGTTGCGCGAGCTCAACATGCTGAGCTACAAGCAGGTGCGCCAGCCTCACACGCCGGGTGAATACACCATCAACGGCAACCGCATCGAGCTTATTCGCCGCCCGTTCGAGTTCTATGACGGCGCCGACGGAGCCCGCGGCCTGCGCCTCACCTTCAACGGCCCGCGCCTTGAGGGGATCCAGTCGCTGGAGAACCAGCGTCAGCTCGGTTACGCCCAGATGGACCCGGTGCTGCTCGATCGCCTCAATACCGAAGATCGGGAAGATCGCCTGCTGGTGCGTATCGCCGAAGTGCCCGACAGCCTGCTGGTGACCCTACTCACCACCGAAGATCGCGACTTCTACCAGCATGGCGGTGTCTCGCCGGTGGCCATCATGCGCGCCATGTTCGCCAACCTGATCGCGGGTCGCACCGTGCAGGGGGGCAGTACCCTGACCCAGCAGCTGGCCAAAAACTTCTTCCTGACCCGTGAACGCAGCCTGTGGCGAAAACTGCAGGAAGCCTATATGGCGGTGCTGATCGACTATCGCTACAGCAAGGACGAGATCCTGGAGTCCTACCTCAACGAGGTCTATCTGGGGCAGAACTTCTCGCAAGGGGTCTATGGTTTCGGCCTCGCCTCCTACTTCTACTTCGGCATTCCGGTCAACGAGCTGGATATCGATCAGGTCGCCCTGCTGGTCGGTCTGGTGAAAGGCCCCTCCTATTACGACCCATGGCGCTTCCCGGAGCGGGCCAAGACCCGCCGCGATCTGGTGCTGAAGCTGCTGATGGATCACGGCAGCCTGACCCAGGCCGAATATGAGCTGGCCAGCCGCCAGCCCCTCGGCATCATCGCCCGTGGCCAGATGAGCTATGGCCGCACCCCGGCCTTTATGGGACTGCTCAAGCGGGAGATCCAGAGCCGCTTCGGCGCAGATCTGCTCAAGCAGTCCGGCCTCAAGATCTTCACCAGCCTCGACCCCATCGCCCAGCATGCGGCCGAGCGGGCGGTCGAATCGGGCCTCGCCGATATCGAGAAGCTGCGCGGCAAGAAGAAGCTGGAGGCGGCCATGGTGGTCTCCGACTGGCACAAGGGCGAAGTAGTGGCGCTGGTGGGTGGCCGCGATCCCCGCTACGCCGGGTTCAACCGGGCGCTGGATGCCCGCCGCCAGATCGGCTCGCTGGTGAAACCGGCGGTCTACCTGACCGGTCTCTCCAACGGCCTGACCCTGGCGACCCCGCTCAAAGATCAGCCGATCCGCATTCGCGGTCAGGATGGTCAGGTCTGGACACCGCAAAACTACGATCGCAAATTCCGCCAGAGCGTGCCGCTGATGGATGCGCTGGCCAGCTCACTCAACGTGCCGACCGTCAATCTGGGTCTGCAGGTGGGGCTGGAGAAGGTTGTCGACACCCTGCACAAGCTGGGAGTCCAGCAGGAGATCCAGCCCTATCCGTCGCTGGTGCTGGGGGCGGTGGCCCTCTCCCCGCTGGAGGTGAACCAGATGTATCTGCCCATCGCCAATCAGGGGCTGACCCAGCCGCTGTCGGCCATTCGCGCCGTAGTCAACGGTGATGGCAGCCTGCTCTATCAGCATGATCAGACCGCCAAGCGGGTCACCGACCAGCAGGCAAGCTGGCTGACCCTGTTCGCCATGACCAAGACGGTGAGTCAGGGTACGGCCCGCGCCCTCAGTGCCAAGTTCCCCGGCGCCACCATGGCGGCCAAGACCGGCACTACCAACGAGCTGCGCGACTCCTGGTTTGCCGGGATGGACAACAACGAACTGGTCAGTATCTGGGTCGGTCGCGACGACAACACCCCGGCAGGTTTGACCGGTGCCAGCGGAGCCCTGCAGCTCTTTAGCGGCTACATGAGCCAGCGCGGCGTCAACAGTCTGGGACTGAAGATGCCGGAAGGGGTCACCTGGGCCAACTTCTCCCGCGCCAGCGGCACCCGCGTCGCCAGCGACTGCCCGGGCAGCCTGCAGGTGCCGGCCAAAGCCTCCACCATGGGCTCCCCGGCCGGTTGCGCCAGCAGTGCGACGCCACGCAGTGCGCTGGATGACTGGTTCGGCGGTTTCTTCAACTAGATCAACGACACGGGCAGCGCAGGCTGCCCGTTCACTATGCTGCTGACAAGGAAACACCATGACCTTTCCGCTGTTTGACTCCATCCACCATGTGGCCATCATCGCCAGCGATTACCCACGCTCGCGCCACTTCTACCACGAGGTGCTGGGGCTGCCCATCATCGCCGAGACCCTGCGCGAAGCGCGCCAGTCGTGGAAACTGGATCTGGCCCTGCCGGACGGCAGCCAGCTGGAGCTGTTCAGCTTCCCCTCGCCTCCCGAACGTCCCTCCCGCCCCGAGGCGTGCGGCCTGCGTCATCTCGCCTTTCGGGTCAGCGATCTTGACCGGGTCATCGCCCATCTGCTGGCCCATCGGGTCGAGGTAGAGCCGGTACGGGTGGACGAGCTGACCGGCAAGCGCTTTACCTTCTTCGCCGACCCCGACGGCCTGCCGCTGGAGCTCTACGAAGCGCCGCGCTGAGCCTACATCGACCAAGCAATCAGCCAAACAAAAGCCGCCCGGCGAAACCGGGCGGCTTTTGTTATTGCTTCAGATTATCAGGCGGTAGTCAGCATAACGACAGCCAGCGCCATCACCATCATGCCAGCCCAGCCGATGGGCTTGAGCCGCTCACCGAAGAAGAGCAAACCGCCCAGCGCCGTACCGACGATGCCGATAGCCCCCCAGGTTGCGTAGGCAACAGCCAGGTCAATCTGGCCGCCACTTACCGCTTCCGAGAGCAGGGTAAAGGCGCCGAGTACCAGCATGATCCCCAGGAAGCCCCACCCCTTGTAACGAAAACCCTTGGAGCGGTTGATAGCCATGTTGGCGCCGATATCGATCAGTGCGGCACCCAGTACAATCACAAACGGACTCATGCTGTGGCCTCCGCTTCTACTGACTTGTCTGCGGGCTCATCATGGGTCTCCCCCATGGTCACCATAACAATCCCCACTATCGCGAGAGCAAGGCCAATCAGCTCCTGAACGGTCACATCGTAACCAAGGAACATGACCGACACTATGGTGATCAAGGTGATCCCGAGCCCCTCCCAGAGCGCAAACGCAATACCAATGGAGATTGTTTTGGCGGCTTTCGCCAGCAACCAGTACGAGAAACCGATCAACAACCACATCGGGATGTAATTCATCCAGCCAGCTCCCTGCTCGGGGATCATGGCCATGCTGGAGGTACCGGCGACCTCGGTCACGATGGCACCGGTCAAAAACAGCCGGGCCAGAAACATGCGACTTAATAACATATAAGATGCCTTTGTTGCTTCGACGGGAGAGATGGTAAACGGGGAGAAGCAACTCGCGACAATCGCTCAGCGTCGATTATTCCGACGCCACAGCTTTGCCTTGCCTTGGTTCGACACGCTAAGGTGATAGTGAAAAACTCCGCCATCGCCTGTAAAACATGAAGCTATATCAGATAGAACTCTTTGTAGAGTCCGCCAATAGTGGCTCTATTGCCAACACTGCCCGTCGCCTCGGCAAAAGCCGCAGCGCCGTCAGCACCTCCATCGCAGCGCTGGAAGTTGAGCTTGGCGTCGAACTTTTTGAACGAGGTGCCAATCAGAGTCGGCTGACCGAAATAGGCGAGCTGGTGCTTGATGATTGCACCCGCCTGCTGCAGGCAGCCAACAGCCTGCAGCAGAAGTGCAAACATTACGCCTCGGGGGCCGAAGTGGCGCTGCGGGTTGCCCGTGATGACGCGATTCCCGAGCCGGTGTGGCGCGAGATGCTGGCCAGCCTGCACAATCAGTTTCCCGGCACCAGTATCTCGCTGGTGCTTGCCTCTCCGCCCGAACTGCCGGCGCTGGTGGAAGAGGGATTCGTCGATGCCGCCTTTGGCCTTATAACCGAGGATCAGGAGCGCAGCGGCCTCAATATCGACGTGCTCAACCCGATCCGCACCCTGATGGTGGTGGCACCCAGCCATCCGCTGGCCGGACTGAAGCGGGTCAAACAGCAGGATCTGACCGATCACACCCAGGTCACCCTCTCGTATGTAGATGAATTTTCGGTAAAAAGCCTGCTACCTGTGGGAGGCCAGCATATCGGCCTCTCCAGCTTCGAGTTGATGCGCAATGCGGTGCTGGACGGACTGGGCTGGGCGGTGCTCCCCTCGCCACTGATCCAGAGCCAGCTGCGACAAGGCTCCCTGCTGACCCTGAAACACAAGTTCAGCCTGCAGTGGCGTGATTATGGTGTCTATCTGGCGGAAAATGCCTATCACGGCAAGGTGTTGGCCTGGTTGAAGAAGTCGATCCAGGGGTATCTGGAACCTTTCGAGTAGCGATAAAGAGGCGGAGCCAGCTCACGATATCTACTTATCCTGATGATCCGAGCGGATGTGATCGTGCATACTGTTCACATACTCATTGAGCGCCGGAGGCGTAACCGATATGAGCAGTGCCCAAGACAAGGACGATATCTTGCTGGACGACGACATCATCGAACTCGATGATGAGGAGGTCGTGGTCCCCAAGGCACTCAACCCATGGCAAGTGCTGATCGTGGATGATGAGCCGGATATCCATCATGCCACCCGCCTAGCCCTCTCCAACATTCATTACAAATCCCGTCCGCTGGAGCTGCTCAATGCCTACAGCGGCGCCGAAGCTGGCCGTATGCTGGAGGCCAATCCCAGGATTGCACTGATCCTGCTCGATGTGGTGATGGAGACCGAAGATGCAGGTCTGCGGCTGGTGCACCGGATCCGCAACGAAATGCACAACTCGCTGGTGCGGATCGTGCTGCGTACCGGCCAACCCGGCCAAGCCCCCGAGCAGCGGGTGATCCTCGATTACGACATCAACGACTACAAGACCAAGACCGAACTGACGGTACAAAAGCTCTATACCACCGTCATTGCATCCCTGCGCTCATACGAAACTCTCAGTGCCATCGACAAAAGCCGTCAGGGGCTCGGCAAAATTCTCGAAGGGGCGGGCGATCTCTACCATCTTCATTCACTCAAGGAGTTTGCCTCCGGCGTGCTGAAACAGATCAGCGCCATTCTCGATGTGGGCACCGAAGGGGCTATCTGCGCCGAGCGCCGTCCCGGCGAACAGGGGCTGGAGATCCTCGCCGCCACCGGCGACTACGAGACCCTGCTGGATGATGGCAAGATCATCGACTTTCCCACCCTCAATGACTCGGTCCTGAAGGCACTGGCGGCGCGCAGCAACCGCTTTGAACACCCTCAGGATTCACTCTATATCGCCGCCCAAAATGGTCGCGAGTTCGTGCTGAGTTTTACCCCGACCCAGCCCCTCGATCCCCTCGAGTGCGACCTGCTGGATGTCTTCTGCCAGCGCATCTCGGCGGCCTACGACAACCTCTATCTCTACAACCAGTTGCTGCGCGCCCAGGAGGCCACCGTGGTGGCGCTGGCGGCGCTGGCGGAGTTTCGCGACTCCGATACCGGCGAGCATGTCTTGCGGGTGCAGAAACTCTCGGATGCCATAGTGGCCGAATTGAAGCAGATGGCGGCCTATCCCGAGCAGCTGACCCCGGAGTTTGTCGAAATGATCGGTATGGCTTCCATCCTGCACGATGTGGGCAAGGTGGGCACCCCGGATCATATCCTGCACAAGCCCGGTCGTTTCGACCCGGAAGAGCGGGCCATCATGGAGCAGCACGCCGGTATCGGCGCCAATATCCTGCACAAGGCGGGCGAAATGGTGGAGGGAACCAGCTACCTATCTCTCGGCGCCGAAATCGCCCGGGGCCACCACGAGCACTTCGATGGCAAGGGCTATCCGCAGCAGCTGTCTGGTCAGCAGATACCCCTGTCGGCGAGGATTGTGGCGGTAGTCGATGTATTCGATGCCCTGCTCAGCAAGCGCCCCTACAAGGAGCCCTGGACGCTGACGCAGACCATGGAGTATATCCAGTCCCGCTCCGGCACCCAGTTTGACCCTCATGTAGTGACAGCCCTGTCGCGACTGGTCAATGAGTCGAGACTCCCCTACTCGCTCTGACCCCCTTTGCTCGCAACTCCACATGCCCTGCCGGTGACCAAGGTCAGCGGCAGGGCATCAAAACAGCCGTTTTGTTGCATCCCGCACACATCAAAGCGCCGCAAAGCGGAAACATCCCCCTTCTTTGTTAGCGATAGCCGCTGAAATATGGTCATTTAACATCACATCGCTATAATATCGGCCTGCAAACCTGATACTAACAACGAAGGAATTATCATGAGCCTGAACCTGGTACCGGCCGGCAAGAGCCTGCCCGACGATATCTATGTCATCATCGAAATCCCGCAGAATGCCGACCCGATCAAATACGAAGTCGACAAGGACAGCGGTGCTATTTTCGTCGATCGCTTCATGTCTACCCCGATGTTCTATCCGTGCAACTACGGCTACGTGAACGCGACCCTCTCTCTGGATGGTGACCCCGTCGACGTACTGGTTCCGACCCCCTACCCGCTGCTGGCCGGTTCCGTCATTCGCTGCCGCCCGGTTGGCGTGCTGAAGATGACTGACGAATCTGGCGAAGATGCCAAGATCGTTGCTGTACCGCACTCCAAGCTGACCAAGCAGTACGACCACATCCAGGATGTGAACGATCTGCCGGAACTACTGAAAGCCCAGATCCAGCACTTCTTCGAGCGCTACAAAGAGCTGGAAGCGGGCAAATGGGTCAAGGTGGAAGGTTGGGGCGACAAGGCCGCTGCCGAAGCCGAGATCAAGACCTCTGCCGAGCGTTACGCTGCCAAGTAAGCGTCACTTCGCTTGTAAAAAAGGCGCCTTATGGCGCCTTTTTTGTTGGTGTTTGCGGCAGCTGACCGGCCGCATCTCCGGCAGGATTGCCCTGAATGTATATTTCATGACCATCTTTCTGGTAGGGACGATAGTAATCACCGCCACAGCGATAGCCGCCGCCAGGCTGGCTCATCAGCTCGCAGTTGACCGGCAACACCTCCAGCCACTTGATGGCCTGCTGGTAGCGCAGCCACTCCTGCCATTCGTGCTCGCGTGCCAGCTGATCACGCAGGGCAAAGGTATCCGCAATGGACATCCCCTTGTTGACGATCACCTGATCCGCCATGGCTGGCAGGCTGAGCAGCCCAGACAGCACTATGATCCAAGGCTTCATAACCCCTCCAGAGTGACTTAATTTCACAATTAAATTAAAAGTCACATCAATTTGTTATCCAGATCACAAAACGAAACATCACCAAAGTGGTGCCGGCTCACCTAGTTGTTAATTATCGTCCACAGCAGGAAGCACCACCATGAAGCTGACCCCCGCGCTGTTGCTCAGCCTCACTCTCTGCACCACTCTTGGTGCTACAAGCAACGCCAGCGAGATCAACATGAGCTGGCAGTGGCAATCCACCGATGGCCAGCGCAAGCACTTCCAGCTGACCACCGACGATCAGGTGATGGCCGCCAGTCGCCACGAGATGAGCCTGCTGAAGGCCTCTCTCACCAATCCGCTGGAGACCCTTTACGCCTACATCAGCCCGCGGCTCTACAACAGCATCAACCTGATCAATCAGAGCAGCCCCGAGACCGCTACCAAATTTCGCAATCTGGAGCAGGCCTTCACCCTGCGGGACGACAGCATGGAGTCGCTGCTGTTCTGGCAAGCCTACCAGCAGTATCAGGAGGATGCCTTTTACCAGATGAGGGTGATCCCCTGCGTCCATCCTGCCAATCGCAAGCTGCCTTGCGTGCGACCCGATTACTCCCAGCTCTTCTACCACTTCAAGGGGCATCTCAAGCCGTTGGCGCAGCAGTTTGCCGCCAAGGATCTCGCCACCAGCGTCAGCCTGCTGCAGGAGTGGCTAAACGCCATCCCCACCCAGCCGGAGCAGTTGGATCACTTCGCGCCGCCGCTGCAGGCGTTGCAGGATAACAAGGCCGACAGCGATGAGAAGGCGCTGCTGATGGCCAGCCTGCTGGCGGAGCTGGCCCCGCAATATGTGCTCAGCATCATCTACCCGGATATCAGCATTGGCAGCGTCTCCCCTGCCTGGCTGGCCATTACGGCAGACAGTGGCGTACCCGGTGATGTGGTGGTGATCAACAATCAGCGCCATGTGCTGCTGACCGGCTCGTCCCTGCTGGCCCAGCAGATGACCATGGCCAAGATCCCCCTCATCAGCGAGTCGCTCTACTGACGCAGACAGCTCAGACCAGCAGCCAATTCATTGATTTTTATCGATGTCATGCCATCCTAGCCGCCCTTGCCAGCCAACCACCTGACTGGCGGGGCGCCGACGCTTCTGAATTGCGATCTTATTTAACACTTTTTAAACAGATCCGATCAGTTTAGGATGAAGCTCGCCCATTCCCACAATCCGAAACTCGTTATAACATAACAAATGGAGTGTCATCAGGATGAAACATCTCGTACTTACTTTGGCGCTGCTGCCATCTCTGGTCTTTGCTCACAACTTCAAGGATGGCAACCCGGTGCCGCTGGTCAATGTCAGCGACAAGGGTGAGCTGGTACTGAATGGCAAGGAGATCGGCTACCAGCCGTGGCAGAGCACCTCGCTCACCGGCAAGGTGTTCCTGATCCAGCATATTGCCGGTCGCTCCAGTGCCAAGGAGCTGAACGCCCCGATGATCGAGGCGATCAAGGCCGCCAAGTTGCCGCAAGACAAGTACCAGACCGTTACCGTCATCAACAGCAATGACGCCATCTGGGGCACCTCTGGCTTCGTGAAGAGCAGTGCCGAGGACAGCAAGAAAGAGTTCCCATGGTCCGCCATGGTGCTGGATGCCAAGGGCATGGCGCGCAACGCTTGGGATCTGACGCCGGAAAGCTCGGCGATCATCCTGCTGGATAAAGAGGGCAAGGTGCTGTTTGCCAAAGATGGCCAGCTCGATGCCAACAACATTGCTACCGTGATGGGGCTCATCAAGTCCCATCTCTAAGTCAGAGAGAAAGGGCGCTGATGGCGCCCTTTCCATAAGGGTCTATGGGTCGTATCAAGCTGAAAATCTGGATCTTGCTGCTGGGCTGGTTATGGCTGCAGCCTGCCCTTGCCCGGCACCAGTTTGAATCCGTCCTGCCCGGCCACGACGACCATCACTGCCTGGTCTGTGCCCTCCATCTGGATGGCAAGCAGGTCATCACGGCTACCCCCTATTGTTTCCCCGGTTCGACCTCTGTTCTGCCCGCAGTTGCAATCATGCCACGCTCGGCAGATACCGCCACGCTTCACAGCTATGCCATCCGTGCGCCGCCCGCCTCTGTTTTTATCTATCCCTTTGTTTAATTTTGCCATTTGTTTTGAAAAAAGGATTAAAGATGAAAGCAGTTACTCTGTTGCTGGCCGCTGCGGCCTTTGGCGCACACGCAAATCACGACGAACACGAGAGCCACAGCCATGGCGCCCACGAGCATGGCCACGGCCACCTCAATCTGGTGGTCGATGGCGACCAGCTGATGATCGAGCTGCAGGCCCCTGCTGCCGATCTGGTGGGCTTCGAGCACGCGGCCAAGAGCGATGAAGAGAAGGCGCAATACGCCAAGGCGGTCGCCCGCCTCCAGCAGCCTGACGCCCTGTTCCGCTTCGACCCGGCCGCAGGCTGCAAACTGACCCAGCAGGAGCTGCAAGCCGCCAAAGAAGAGCATGATCACGACCATGACCATGACCATGACCATGACAAGGCTGCCAGCGACAAACATGAAGACCACCATGATCATGACGAAGCGGGTCACGCCGATATGGGCGCCATGTACACCTACACCTGCGCCACCCCGGCCAAACTGACCGGCCTTGAGGCGACCCTGTTCAGCGTCTATCCGAGCCTTGAGAAGCTGAGCGTGCAGGGCATTCTGCCTACCGGCCAGACCGCTGGCGAGCTGACCCCGTCCGCCAACAAGCTGAGCTGGTAACGCCATGAAAAAAGCCGTGGTTGAGATCCGCGATCTGGCCTTTGCCTGGCCAGGTGGCGACGCTGTACTCGATCTGCCCGCCCTCACCATCCGCGAGGGTGAGCGGGTCTTTATCAAGGGCCCGTCGGGCTCTGGCAAGTCGACCCTGCTCGGGTTGCTGGCCGGGATCCAGACCGCCAACCACGGCACCCTAGAGGTGCTGGGCCAACCATTGGCCCGGCTCTCTGGCCGTGCCCGTGACCACTTCCGGGCGGCCAATCTGGGTTATATCTTCCAGCAGTTCAATCTGCTGCCCTTTCTCTCGGTGCAGGACAACGTGACCGCTGCCCTCACCTTTTCGCCCGCTAAACGGGCTCGCCTGCAAGGGAGTCCGGAGCAGGAGGCGCGCCGTCTGCTGGCGGAGCTGCAACTGCCGGACGACGCGCTGCATCGCCCCGTCCATGCCCTCAGCATTGGCCAGCAGCAGCGGGTGGCTGCCGCACGGGCGCTGATCGGCTCGCCGCCACTGGTGATCGCCGACGAGCCCACCTCGGCCCTCGACACCGACAACCGGGCCGCCTTTATCAAGCTGTTGTTCGAGGAGTGCGACAAGCAGGGCTCGACCCTCATCTTCGTCAGCCACGACCCTTATCTCGAACCCCTGTTCCCGCGGGTCGAAAACCTGCAACAGCTCAACCGGAGGGCATCATGCTAAAGCTAGCCCTGCAAAGTCTCTGGGCCCGCCGCCTTACCGCCGGGCTCACCCTGCTGGCCGTCGCCATCAGCGTCACCCTGCTGCTCGGGGTGGAGCGGGTGCGCACCCAGGCCCGTGAAAGCTTCTCCAACACCGTCTCGGGGACCGATCTCATCGTCGGCGCCCGCTCCGGTCAGGTGAACCTGCTGCTCTACTCGGTGTTTCGCATCGGCAACCCCACCAACAATGTGGGGTGGGACTCCTATCAGGCTATCAAGCAGAAACCGGGCGTCGCCTGGACCATCCCGCTTTCGCTTGGTGACTCCCACAAGGGATTTCGGGTGCTCGGCACCAATGGTGACTACTTCACTCACCTGAAGTACGGTCAGCAACAGTCGCTGCAACTGCGGGAAGGTCGGCCGTTCGACACGCCGTTTGAAGCGGTACTCGGCGCCCAGGTGGCCGAGAAGCTCGGCTATCACCTCGACCAATCCATCGTCATCGCCCACGGCGCTGGCAACACCTCGTTCAGCCAGCACGACAATCTGCCGTTCAAGGTGGTGGGTATTCTGGCGCCGACCGGCACGCCCATCGATCGCACCATCCATGTGCCGCTGGCGGGGATAGAGGCGATCCATCTTGGCTGGGACACCGGCCGCCACAGCAAGAACGTGACACCGGAGCAGGCGCTGGCGCAGGATCTCACCCCGAAAACCATCACCGCCTTTATGGTGGGATTGAGCAACCGGATCCTGGCGTTCCAGCTGCAACGCAGCGTCAACACCTATCCCAAAGAGCCGCTGATGGCGATCCTGCCGGGGGCCGCCCTGCAGGAGCTGTGGAGCCTGATGAGCGTGGCGGAAACCGCGCTGTCGGTCATCGCCGGTTTCGTGGTGGTAGCGGGCCTGATCGGCATGCTGACTACCCTGCTGGCAGGGCTTAACGAGCGACGCCGAGAGCTCGCTATTTTGCGATCCCTCGGCGCGGGCCCTGCCCACCTGTTCCTGCTGCTGGCGCTGGAAGCGATGGCGCTGACCACGGTCGGCATCGCTCTCGGGGTCGCCGTGCTCTATCTGGGGCAGGGGCTTGCCTCGCCCTGGCTGCTCAGCCACTATGGCCTGCAACTGAGTCTGGGGCTGCCGAGCACCTACGAGTGGCAGTTGCTGGGGGTAGTATGGCTGGCAGGCATGGTGATTGGCCTGCTCCCTGCCGCCCGCGCTTACCGCTACAGCCTGAGCGATGGTATGAGCATTCGCGTCTAGCGAGACGCCCAAAATAGAAACAGAAGGACAGATGATGAAGTGGAAAATTGTGGCGCTGCTCGCCAGCCTGCTGGTGCTGCCCGCCCTGGCCGCCGATTACAAGACCATCGACTGGGATGTGCTTATCCCGGAAGGGGAAAAACTGCTGCCACCGCCCCAGGTCAATCACGAAGATCCCATGTCGGTGCCGCAACCGGTGGGCGGGGTAAACAAGAAGCTGGACAACCAGGATGTGCGCATTCCGGGCTTCGTGGTGCCGCTGGAAGGGGATGCCAAGAAGATCACCGCCTTCCTGCTGGTGCCCTACTTCGGCGCCTGCATCCATGTGCCGCCGCCCCCCACCAATCAGGTGATCTATGTGAGCTACCCCAAGGGGGCGCCGGTGGATGACCTGTGGGATGCCATCTGGGTGAAGGGCAAGATGCGCACGGTCAGCTCCAGCCACGAGATGGCCACCGCCTCCTACTCGATGGAAGCGGTCGAGGTGAGCGTCTACGAGGAGTAATCCTCCCGTTGCAAAAAAAGCGGCCTCCACGGAGGCCGCTTTGTTATCTTGGCATCCCGGTTGGAGTAACATTCAGCTCCAGAACCTGTGCGAATGGAGTCAGCATGGCAGACCTCCCCCCCCCGAAAAAAGAGAGTTCGATCCTGAGCAGCCAGGAGCAGACCCTGCGTCTGGCCCGCAGTCGCGGCATCGACGGCATGCTCACCCGCAATACCGACAGCACCTTCGAACAGCGCGCCACCTTTCGCCATCTGGCGGATCAGGCCGCCCGCCAGCGCAATCTGGAAGCCATCATGGTGATGGCCTCCCGCCACTGCGAAGAGACCGCGGCTGGCGGCGAGATGGACAGCGACTGGCTGACCCGCTTCCTGCAACTGGCGGAAGATATCAGCATGGTGCCGATGCAGCAGCTGTGGGGGCGGATCTTCGCGCTGGAAGTAGCCACCCCGGGCCGCTTCTCCATTCGGGCGCTCGCCACCCTCAAAGAGATGACCCAGCGCGAGGCCCAGCTGTTCCAACGTATCTGCTCACTGACTTGCCACTACACCGGCAGCGACGAGCAGCGACTGCTGCTGGGGCTGCACAAGGGGGCCACTCTGCTGAGCCGCGCCAAGGCAACGCGCCTTGGCCTTGGCAAATACCGACTGCCCTACAACGCCCTGCTGCAACTGTTCGAGCTCGGGCTGCTGCATCGCGCGGAGCTGGAGTCCGGCCCGCTGCCCGCCGATGGGGTCGAGCTGGAATTCGGCAACCAGCGCTGGCGGCTGCAGTGCAAGCAGAACAACATCACCCTGCTCTACTACCGCCTCACCCCGGTGGGCAACGAGCTCGCCCAGCTGCTGCAAGAGTCGCCGCTGGAGGAGTACCTGCAGGATCTGAAAACCGTGCTGGTGCAGGGTATCCAGATTGAAGTGATGCAGCTCGTCAGCCCCCCCTCCTCACCCGCTCCCGACCCTCTCCCCTGATCTCTGGCGGGGCAGCGGATGCCCCGTCGGTTCGTGGTTCCTTCGCATCCAGCTGCTGGCTCCAAGCTTGTGGGCTTGTCGAGAATAGGTTGCAAATTGCAGATGCCGCAGAGGCACACCCCGTCAGCTCCGTTGCATATTGCAAACAGCAACGTTCTTTTCCTGCCAAAACGGCACTAATAACACATCAATCATTAGCTTTTGCCAGCTGGCCCGCCCTTTGCACATGTCTTGATGCAGATCAAAATTTAACCATCACAGCTCGGGAGCAAGGCCATGAGAATCAATCAACCGGTTACCCAAAGAGAACGTCTCTATCCAGACCACCAGAGCCTGATTTCCACCACGGATCTGGAGAGCCGCATCACCTACGCCAACGATGAGTTCTGCGAGATTGCAGGCTTCTCGCTCGACGAGCTGGTGGGGGAACACCACAATCTGGTGCGCCACCCGGACATGCCGAAACAGGCCTTTGCCGATCTGTGGAACCATATCCGCGAAGGCAAGAGCTGGATGGGACCGGTGAAAAACCGCTGCAAGAGTGGCGATCACTACTGGGTCAGCGCCTTTGTCACCCCCATCAAGGATGCCAGCGGCCGGGTGGTGGAGTATCAGTCAGTGCGCACCGCCCCGAGCGAGGAGATCAAACAGCGGGCCGAGAAGGTCTATGCCGACCTTCGCAACAACAAGCTGCCGCTGGCGCTCAAGCTGCCCACCTTCTCCCATACCCTGGCCATCAACCTCTGCCTGCTGCTGAGCCTGCTCGCCATGTTTGCGCTGGGCTACAACCACGACATGAACTGGCAACTGGCGCTGGTCGCCCTGCCGCTGGCGATAGCGGCCATCACCCTGAATGCCCTCTCCCGCCGCCTCGGCAAGCTCAACAAGATGGCCCGCAGCCGCTTTGACAATCCGCTGATGCAGCTGCTCTACACCAACAAGGTGGACAACATCGCCGCCATCGAACTCTCGATGGTGATGAATCAGGCCGAGTTCAACGCCGTGCTGGCCCGTACCCAGCAGACTTGCAGCAAGATCCTGCAGGCCGCCGAGGGGGATCTGCGCAACGCCGAATCCATCACCGACAACCTGCAACAGCAGCAGGCCGAGACCAATCAGGTAGCGACCGCCGTGACCGAGATGTCGGAATCCATTCGCGAGGTTTCACAGAGCTCCAGCGAATCCTCCAGCCTGCTGGACGAGACCGCCGACCTGTTCAAGAGCGGCAACCACAGCGTGGCCGAAACCGTGGCCGCCGTGGCGGGCATGAACAGCGAGCTGACCACCTCCAAGAGCGTGATCAGTGCGCTGGTTGGCCACTGCCGCGATATCGACGGCATCCTCGATGTGATCAACAACATCGCCAACCAGACCAACCTGCTGGCCCTCAATGCCGCCATCGAAGCGGCCCGGGCTGGCGAAGCGGGTCGCGGCTTCTCGGTAGTGGCTGACGAGATCCGCACGCTCGCCATCAAGACCCAATCCTCGACCAGCGAGATCCAGAAGATGATCACCGAGCTGCAAACCAGCGCCGGGGATGCAGAACAGGCGATGGAGAAGGGCTGCCAACTCTCCGAAAGCTGCCAGCAAAAAGCCTCGGCGACCGGCACCATTCTCCAGCAGATCAACGATATGCTGCAGCAGGTGGCCTCCGGCAGCGGCCAGATTGCCCAGGCGGTGCAAGAGCAGTTCCACGTTACCGCCGAGATCAACCGCAACGTGCTCAGCATCAAGACCCTGGCCGATGACTCCAGCGTCGGCAGCCAGCACGCCGTGCACGGCATCACCCAGCTGGTAAACCAGTTAAGCGATCTCGACCGGCTGGTACGCCAGTTCCAGAAGGGGGCTCCGACAAGCCAGAGCCGCTACGAAGTGGCCACCACCCGCGCCGTGCCGGTTCGCCAAGCCAGATAACCACTACCCAAACAATCACCGCAGAAAAACCCTATGGGCCTTTGGGCCCATAGGGTTTTTTAATGCCCGCCAGCAAGCTGGCGACACTCTCGCTTTCACCGTCCGATTTTCCCCAGCTCTGATGGCCAACACTGTTGAGCGGTTATATCGCCGTCCGTTATTTATTAATTTATTGATCTTGCTCAGAAAACCGCCCGCTTGCGCTTTTCACCCCAGCACCGTTCGGTAACATAGCCGCTTGGCGGCCTCTCGTTGAGGTTAACCATAAGCAAAGCCTGCACTAAAGCACAGGTAAAATGCAGCCAATTCACGGGCTAGCACTTTGACCTCCGAGTTAGATGTGTAATCGGCGACCTGCTAAGAATCACTCAATATGGTGATGATCCTCATTCTCTTGGTTCTAAGACTTAGGATTACCAATGAAGCTGCAAACCCTCCGCCTATCGAGCTTCCAATCTTTCGGGGCAGCACCCACCGAAATTCCATTGGAGGAGATGACTTACCTCATTGGGCCTAATGGCTCCGGCAAAACAGCTGCACTACAGGCCTTGTGCCGGTTGTTTGCCTTTGATCCATCACTGCGTCGAATACTGCGCTCAGACTTTCATGTCCCATTGAACGAAGAAGTACCTCCGGCGGAGCGCCAGTTATGGATCGAGGCCGATTTTGTATTCCCTGAACTAAAAGATGACGGAGACAACAGCACGGTTGCACCTCATTTCGGCCATATGCGCCTCGACGAGATCGATGGCACACCACGCGTTCGTTTTCGCCTTAACGCAACCATGGGGCTGGATGGGGATATAGAGGAAAACATGGTCTATGTGTTGGACATCAATCCAGATGGCTCACCACTTACCACCACCCAAGTACCCCGAGCGGAACGTAACCATATCCATATCCACTACCTCCCCGCACGCCGTGATCCCGCCGATCAAATTGCCTACGGAGCGAATGCATTACTGGGGCGCATGCTACGTGCGGTGAATTGGGATGCAGAGCGAACAGTCATTAAGGGACTGACCGACCAAATCAGTGACAGCTTGGCGGGCAATCCATCAATCAATGCGTTCAGCGCAAGTTTGGGAAATGCATGGGGCGCTTTACACAAAGGGAGATTCTTTGCCGACCCCAAGCTAACTTTTGTTGCGTCCGAGATCGAAGCCTTGTTGCGGCACATGTCGGTGTCTTTCACTCCTGGCCATGGAGAGCAGTTGGTAGATTTCTCACGACTTAGCGACGGCCAGAAGTCGATGCTGTATCTGTCACTGGTACACTCTTCGCAGGCGATTGGCCGTGCGGTACTGGCGGCTGAAGATACTTCATTCGATCCAGACAAGCTGCGCCCCCCCGTCTTTACTGTGGTTGCACTCGAAGAGCCAGAAAACAGTCTCTCGCCGCACTACCTTGGGCGGATCGTCAATGCCCTCAATGAAATGACCGGACAAGGTGACGCACAAGCGCTAATCGCCACCCACGCACCATCCATGCTGCGGCGCGTTGCTCCGGAACGTATCCGCTATCTGAGGTTGACCGAAGAGCGAACATCACGAGTCACGCATATCCAACTGCCAGACACTGCTGATGAAGCGCACAAGTTTGTGCGTGAGGCAGTACAAGCCTTTCCCGAGGTCTATTTCTCGCGACTTGTCGTTCTTGGAGAGGGTGATAGTGAAGAAATCGTATTACCACGGCTTCTTAAAGCGAAGGGATCGCCTGTTGATGAATCTGCGGTTTCAATAGCCCCCTTGGGGGGACGTCACGTCAATCACTTTTGGCGCCTACTTTCCACACTGCAAATTCCATATTTGACATTATTAGATCTCGATGTATCTCGCTATGCTGCTGGTTGGGGGCGGATCAAGTACGTAAATGATCAACTCTTTAAGTTTGAACCGGCAAAAATACTTCCTGCCGCTTTTCCTCTGCCGAAATGGGATACAGCCGACACACCAGTCCGAACACATCACTATTTTGATGGAAGCACGAAAGACGTATTTCTTGAGCTGGAGAGTCGAGGTGTATTTTTCTCGGCTCCTATGGATCTCGATTTCGCCATGTTACTTGCTTACCCAGATGCGTATGGCGTAGTTAAGGAAGATCCAGAGGCATCCACGATCAAAGCTGTTTTGGGTAACAGTCACCACGATGCAAGCCAGTACAGCGAAGATGAGCAGAAGCTATTTAACACCTACCATCAGCGCTTCAAGCTTGGTAGCAAACCCGCAGCCCATATTGATGCATTGGCTCAGCTGACTGATGCAGAACTACTGACAAACATGCCCGCATCCCTTAGCAGATTGGCAGATGCCGTCATCACCAAACTCGCGGATCTGCCGGAATGATAACGGTCGAGACTTGGGAGCCTTCAGATGGGCTGACACTTGAGCCCAACGCCCTGATTGCAGCCAAGGAGCAAGTCCGCAGCCTTGCTCTTACCGCAGGCCCGGGGGCGGGAAAGACGGAAATGCTTGCACAACGAGCAGATTTTCTATTGCGCACAGGTACCTGCCGCTATCCCAAACGGATTCTGGCCATTTCGTTCAAGGTCGATGCCAGCAGTAACCTGAAAGAACGGGTTAAGCGACGCTGTGGTTCAGAACTTGCTACGCGGTTTGACAGCTATACCTTTCACGCATTCGCCAAGCGCATCATCGATCGTTTCCGTCCTGTGCTAACTGGTGAGTATGCGTTGGATGCTGGATACCAAATTGCAGATCGGAAACTTGGCCCATCACGGACGTTGGTCACGTTTTCCGATCTGGTGCCGTGGGCAATTGAGATTCTAAGAAAGTCCCCTGTCGCACGACATGCCATCCGTCAAACCTACAGCGATGTCTTCCTCGACGAATTCCAGGACTGTACAAACCTTCAATACGAACTCCTCAAGCTCGCCTTTCAAGGTACGAACATTCGCCTGACCGCCGTGGGCGACACCAAGCAAAAGATCATGGGCTGGGCAGGAGCTCTGGAAGGTATATTTCAGAACTTCGTTGCTGATTTTGCAGCAACTCCGCTCAATATGTACCGCAACTTCCGCTCTAAACCACGTTTGCTACGTTTGCAGAACGAGATCATTCGCAAGCTGGATCCATCTTCTGTCATGCCTGATGAGCAGCTTGCAGGCGACGAAGGGGAGGTATTCGCGTGGCGCTTCGAAAACAGTCGTCAAGAAGCTGACTACATCGCAGATTTGATTGCTGGCTGGATAAAGACAGAACTGTTGCCACCTGCAGAAATTGCGGTCCTGATTCGTAATCAGCTCGACCTTTACGCCGATCACCTGATGGCGGCACTGGAGGCTCGTAGCATCCCCTTCCGCAACGAGCAGCAGATGCAAGATATCACGGTCGAACCTGCAGCACGTTTAATCGTGGACTATCTTTCCTGCCTCTATGGTCAGCGCGAGCCCAAAGCATGGATTAGGCTCATGAACCAGCTAATCCCGTTTGCAAATGAAGAGATTCCATCAAACGCGCGCAAAGACCTTGATCGGCTCATCAAGCAGCAACGAAAAGAAATTGCCCTTGCCGAGCTGGTTGATCCCCCTTTCTCTGGCTGGTGGGAATTTGTTCAGATATTCCTGAAGCAAATCAGTATTGAAACACTAATGTCGCTTTCCACTGACTACGAGTCTCGTGACCGACTAAGTGAAGTAATCCGTGATACCAAGACCAAAATTGAAGAATTGCTAACGCTGGAGCCTGACTTGCCCCAAGCCCTTAAGCGCTTCTCAGACGATCAAGCCGTACGAATACTAACCATCCATAAGAGCAAGGGCCTTGAGTTTGATTCGGTCATCATCATGGCCGTCGAAAACGAGATCTTCTTTGGAAATCAGGATGAAAATCGCTGTGCTTTTTTTGTCGGAGTTTCACGTGCAAAAAAACGTCTAGTCCTTACTCACGCAGATCAGCGAGAGCGCCCAGCTGGACATACGAAGCGCTGGGATGTGCATCGCACACCTCAAACTGAATATTTCGGCTATGCCATACCGCTTGTGAAACAAGAACAATAAGCAAAATAGAGTCGTCATACCCGCCATATTGGTTGCCGCGTAATAGCCCGACAATTAGGTTTGCGGTGCAATGCGCTGCGCTTATTACACCCTACATATCAAAGCGTTCGACGGAACCCGTAGGTTCGAATAGCGAAGTGTATTCGGACAATCGCGAATAATCCCGCCACGGCATAAGCAAAAATCGGGAGTTCCCCTTGTGGGGTTTATATCGGCAGCCTTGAGATGGCTCAAGGCTCGTCTGTGCCACTATAAGCTGGATTTATGGGTTTTCTGATAATGACCCAACTTTTGCTTATAGTAGCGGCCGCCAGCCCATCAGCGCCTGTGGTGGCCAACTTAACGGCCGCCGGGCGCTTGTTATAGGTTCTTCCGATCCAATGACTCGCAGGCGAGGCGGGCAAAGATGGCCTGTGCCCTTGCGCACCCGCACCTGCGCTCAATTTGCTACTTAATTTGCTGCTTACAGCTTGCTGCCCGGATGATTACTCGGTTGCCGGGATAACAATCTTGCTCTCTGTGTAAAACGGCGCAACTCAACAGCTACAGGTAGTTCCCCTGCCGCAGGGCGGTCAGCAGCTCATCCACCAGCGCGGCGACCGGCTTGCCGGCGTTAAGCAGATGGATTTCCGGCTGCTCCGGCGCCTCGTAGGCGGAGTCGATACCGGTAAAGTTGCGGATCTCCCCTGCCCGCGCTTTTTTGTAGAGCCCCTTGGGGTCACGCTCTTCGCAGACGGCGAGCGGCGCATCGACAAACACCTCGACAAACTCCCCTTCGCCCAAGAGGCTGCGCACCAGCGCCCGCTCGGCACGGAACGGCGAGATAAAGGCGGTGAGCACGATCAGGCCCGCATCCACCATCAGTTTTGCCACCTCGCCGACCCGGCGGATATTCTCCTGCCGCGCGGCATCATCGAAACCGAGATCGCCACAGAGGCCGTGGCGCACATTGTCCCCATCCAGCAGATAGGTGTGCTTGCCTTGTGCCGCCAGCGCCTGCTCCAGCGCCCCCGCCAGGGTCGATTTGCCCGCCCCCGACAGCCCGGTAAACCAGATCACCAGCGGTTTTTGCCCTTTAAGCTCGGCCCGGCTCTGTTTGTCCACGGCATGCTTGTGCCACACGATATTGCTCATCCCACACTCCTTGCTTGGCGCTTACGCCTCAAAACTTAAACTGTCCGGCACCACGGGGAGCCGCCTCGGACTATCAGCCGACAACGTGCTGGTGCCATGGTATTGCTCACCCAACACGCCTTGATTGGCGCTCACGCCTTAAAACGGAAACAGCAGGGGCACCATCACAATCACCCCGAGGCTATAGGCCAGCGAGACCGGCAGGGCCAGCTTGAGGTAGTCCGGCATCTTGTAGTTGCCCGCGGCATAGACCATCAGGTTGGTCTGGTAGCCGTAGGGCAGGATAAAGCTGGAGCTGGCCCCGAACAGCACTGCCAGAATAAACGGCATGGTCGAGACATCCATGCTGAGCGCCAGCTGGTAACCCATGGGGAAGGCCAGCGCCGCAGCGGCGTTGTTGCTCATCAGCTCGGTCAGCACCAGGGTAAACAGATAGATACCGATAAAGGCGATGATGGGGCTGGCACCGTTGAACTCCCCCATCAGCCAGTCGGCGATAAGCTTGGCTAGCCCGCTCTTTTCCAGCTGATCGGCGATGGCGAGCGCCCCACCCACCACCAGCCAAATATCCAGCGGAAAGCGGCGGCGGATCTCGTCCAGGGTCAGAATGCGGGTGAGCAGCAGCACCACCAGCATCAACAGCAGCCCCTTGAACAGCGGCACCAGATCAAACACCGACAGTGCCAGCACCCCGAGAAAACCCAGCACCACGGCGGCGCTGCGCTTGCCATCGAGACGGGTGGAGGCTTCCAGCCCGCTCACCACCACAAACTCCCGCCCCAACGACTTGTTGCGGGCAAACTGGGGGCCGGGGGCCAGCAGCAGGGTATCACCGGCATGCAGCTCAATCTGGCCGAGGCCACCGGTAAGCTGGGTTTCGCCGCGGCGCACCGCCAGCACCACCGCATCGAAGTGGGTACGGAATTCGGCATCCTTGATGGTCTGACCCACCAGCCGCGAGCTGTGGCTGACGATCACCTCCACCAGATGCTGGCCGTTGAGGCGGTGCTGGCCGTAGAGATCCAGCCCCTTCATCTCCTGCAATACGCCAACGCTCTCCACGTCTCCGCAAAAGAGCAGCACGTCCCCTTCGTGCAACTCGTGTTCCGGCTGCACCGGGCAGATCACCTGATCGCCGCGAATGATTTCCGCCAGATAGAGGCTTTTCAGGCTGCGCAGGCCGTTCTCCTTGACGCTGCGCCCCGCCAGCGGTGAACCGGTGCCCACCTTGGCTTCGAGAAAGTAGCCGGATTCGCGGCTCATCTCGGTATCCTGCTCCGGCAGGTGACGGGCAAACAGCAGCACGGCCACCAGACCGGTCAGCAGGGTGCCCGCTCCCACCATAAAGAAGTCGAACATGCCGAGCGGCGGCGCCCCCATCTTGATGAGGAAGCTGTTGACGATCAGGTTGGTGGAGGTGCCGATCAGGGTCAGCACCCCGCCAAAGGTGGCCGCGAAGCACATGGGCAGCAGCAGCCGTGACGGCGCATGGTTGGGGTTGCGTTTGACCGCTCCCAGCATGGAGGCCACCACGGCGGTGTTGTTGACGAAGGCCGACAGGAAGGCGGTGGAGAACCACACCTTCACCAGCACCTTGTTGAATGAACCCGTGCCCACCAGATTGGCGAACCAGCTCATGATGCGGGTCTTCTCCACCGCCAGCGACACCAGCAGCAACAGCACCAGCGTCAGCAGGGCACTGTTGGTGTAGCCCGCCACCACGGCATTGATATCCGCCAGCCCGCTCAGGTAAGTGATGAGCACGGCGCCCGAGAAGAGCAGCGCCGGGCGGAGTTTGCCCTGGATCAGCAGGGCCACGAGAGCAGCCAGCAGACCCAGCACCAGGAATTGTTGCCAGGTCATGGGCTTACTCCTTGCTTGTGTCGTTACCGATGGCAAGAGCTTGCCAGTGCGGGAAGTGCTTGCGCACCAGCGCGTTGAGCTCGATTTCGAACTCGCTGTAGTGCCCTTTTGCCACTTTCGCAGCCAAGCCTTCCACTATCATGCCCGCGCCGACGGTGACGTTGGTCAGCCGGTCGATCAGGATAAAGCTGCCGGTATCACGGATCTCCTGATACGGGTCGAACGCCACCGGGTCGGTGAGGCTCAGCTCGCACAGGCCGATCTCGTTGAGCTTGAGCTCGCTCGCAGGCAGCTCGTCGAGCTTGTTGATCTCGATACGGTGGCGGATGGCCTCCACCTGACCGCGACTCTTCTTGGTGGCCAGTTTGACGTCGTAGACCCGGCCCGGTTGCAGGGACTCCTCCCCCATCCAGACGATATGGGCCAGCACATTCTGGGTCACTTGCGGCCGCTTGGCTGCATCCACCAACAGGTCGCCGCGGCTGATGTCGATCTCGTCAGCAAAGGTGACTGTGATGGCCTGACCCGGCAGGGCGTACTCCAGATCGCCGTCGAAGGTGACGATGCGGGTCACGGTACTCTCCTTGCCCGACGGCAGCACCGCAAGCCGGTCGCCCACCCGCAGAATGCCGGAGGCCAACGTGCCCGCGAAGCCGCGAAAATCGAGGTTGGGGCGGTTCACATACTGCACCGGCAGGCGCACCGGATGACGCTCCAGCTCGCGCTCAACTTCTGCCGACTCCAGCAGAGCCAGCAGGGTTTCGCCTTCGTACCAAGCCAGCTTGTCGCTCTGGTTGACCACGTTGTCACCGTCCAGCGCCGAGACCGGCACGATATGGATGGTGTCGACGCTTAGCTTCTTGGCGAACTCGCGGTAATCGGCACTGATGCGCTCGAACACCTCCTGACTGAACTCCACCAGATCCATCTTGTTGACCGCCACCACGAACTGCTTGATGCCGAGCAGGCTCGCAATAAAGCTGTGGCGGCGGGTCTGATCCAGCACGCCTTTGCGGGCATCGATCAGAATGATGGCCAGATCGCAGGTGGAGGCGCCGGTGGCCATGTTGCGGGTGTACTGCTCATGCCCCGGGGTATCCGAGATGATAAATTTGCGCTTGGCGGTGGAGAAATAGCGGTAGGCCACATCGATGGTGATGCCCTGCTCGCGCTCCGCTTGCAGGCCGTCTACCAGCAGCGCCAGATCCAGCTTCTCGCCGGTGGTGCCGAGCTTCTGGCTGTCGGACTCCAGCGCTTTTAGCTGATCTTCATAAATCTGCTGGGAGTCGTGCAGCAGGCGACCGATAAGGGTGCTCTTGCCGTCATCCACGCTGCCGCAGGTGAGAAAACGCAGCAGACTCTTGTGCTGCTGGGCGTGCAGATAGGCTTCGATGCCCTGTTCGGTGATGGCGGTCTGAATATGGCTGTTCATGCTGACGACTCCTTAGAAATATCCCTGACGCTTCTTCTGCTCCATGGAGCCGGCCTGATCGTGGTCAATCAGCCGCCCTTGCCGCTCGCTCGAGGTGGTGAGCAGCATCTCTTCAATAATTTCCGGCAAGGTGGTGGCATCGGATTCGATGGCCCCGGTCAGCGGGTAGCAACCGAGGGTGCGGAAACGCACCAGCTCCTGCTTCACCTCATCCTCGGCGGTCAGCGGCATGCGCTCGTCATCCACCATGATCTTGATGCCGTTACGCTCCACCACCGGACGGTAAGCGGCGAAGTAGAGCGGCACTATGTCGATCTTTTCCAGATAAATGTATTGCCAGATATCCAGCTCGGTCCAGTTGGAGAGCGGGAACACCCGGATGCTCTCCCCCTTGTTGACCTGGCTGTTGTAGACGCGCCACAGCTCCGGACGCTGGTTCTTCGGATCCCAGCGGTGGGACTTGTCACGGAAGGAGTAGACCCGCTCCTTGGCGCGGGACTTCTCCTCGTCGCGACGGGCGCCACCGAAGGCGGCGTCGAAGCCATATTTGTTGAGCGCCTGCTTGAGCCCCTCGGTCTTCATGATGTCGGTGTGCTTGCCGCTGCCGTGGACGAAGGGGTTGATGCCCATGGCGAGCCCCTCCGGGTTCTTGTGGACGATGAGATCCAGCCCGTACTTCTTGGCGGTCTCGTCGCGGAACTTGATCATCTCCTTAAACTTCCAGTCGGTGTCGACGTGGAGCAAGGGAAACGGGATCTTGCCCGGATAGAAGGCCTTGCGGGCCAGGTGCAGCATGACGGAGGAGTCCTTGCCGATGGAGTACATCATCACCGGGTTTTCAAATTCGGCAGCCACCTCGCGGATGATATGGATGCTCTCGGCTTCCAGCTGCTGCAAGTGCGTCAATCTTTCACGGTCCATGTTGGTCCTCGGGTCATTGCTTATGCGCCTGCTCGGGGCGCTGGGTGGTTCAGTGCGCGGCCGCGCTGGCAGCCGCATCAAATATCTCTTTCTCGGTCAGGCCAGCTGCACCAGCTTGAGGTCGCAGCCATCGAGATCCGGGTTAGCGCGCTGCTGCTCGCCGCCCTGCTCTCCAAACCAGGCCAGCCGATCGCGCAGGGCGACCACTTCGCCGATGACGATAAGCGACGGGCTCACCGCCTGTTTGGCCAGCTCAGCCAGATCCGCCAGCGTGCCGGTCAACACCCGCTGACGGGATGTGGTGCCGCGCTCGATGATGGCGATGGGGGTAGATGTGCTGCGGCCGTGATCCACCAGCTGCTGCTGGATATGCTCGGAGCGCATTAGGCCCATGTAGATGACCAGAGTCTGACTGGTAGCGGCGAGCTGCTGCCAGTCGGGCTCCTTGCCCTCTTTTTGGCAGTGGCCAGTAATAAAGACGGCGCTCTGGGCGTAATCACGGTGAGTGAGCGGAATGCCGGCATAGGCGGTGGCACCGGCGGCGGCCGTGATGCCGGGCACCACCGAGAAGGGGATTCCTTCGTCGGCCAGCACTTCCAGCTCCTCGCCGCCCCGGCCAAACATGAAGGGATCGCCCCCTTTCAGCCGCACCACCCGATTGCCCGCCTTGGCGTATTCCACCAGCAGGCGATTGGTCTCCTCCTGCGGCACGCTGTGGGCGCCCGCCTTCTTGCCAACCGACACCAGAGTGGCATCGCGGCGCACCAGATCGAGGATCTCAGGCGAGACCAACTGGTCGTAGAGCACCACTTCGGCCTGTTGAATTTGTTGCAGCGCCTTGAGGGTCAAGAGGCCCGGATCACCGGGGCCCGCGCCGACCAGCACCACCTCGCCCACTTCGCTTTTCGCCTGGTCGAGACCATCGCTCAGCCACTGCTCGGCACCTTGCCAATCCTCTTTCTCAATCAGGCTGGCGAGGGTGTTGGAGGCAAAGGCGCGCTCCCAGAAGCGGCGGCGATCGGAAATCGAGGAGAGCACCCGCTTGGCCTTGTCACGCACCCGGCCGGAGAGCTCGGTCAGTCCGCCGAGATGGCGCGGCAGCAGGCTCTCCAGCCGCTCGCGCAGCAGGCGCACCAGCACCGGCGCCTTGCCGCCGCTGGAAACCGCCACCATCAGCGGCGAGCGATCGATGATCGAGGGGAAGATAAAGCTGGAGCGTTTGGGGTCATCCACCACATTGACGAACAGACCCAGCTGGTTGGCACTTTGATAAACCAGTGCGTTGACTTCGAGGTTGTCGGTCGCTGCCACCACCAAGATCTGACCTGCCAGATGGGCCGGGGTGAAGCGCTCCGCCAGATGGGTGAAACGACCGGTGAATTCAGCAAATTCCGGTTCAAGCACCGGGGAGACCAGGGTCAGCCGGGCACCGGCCGCCAGCAGCAGGCGCGCCTTGCGCAGGGCAACCTCGCCCCCGCCCACCAGCAGTACCGGGCGGCCTTCCAACCTGGCAAACATAGGTAAATAATCCATTTCGGCCCATCCCTCGGAACACGACTAATATGGGGCGACTATAGGCAGGGCAGCTTATCCCTCAAAATAATAAAAAATGCTTTTTAATGCGTTTTGGTAATTAGCAAAGCCAATTCATGACAAAGGCATACAAAGTCACTTGTGGTACCTGACGCCAGACCATAGGCTAGGGACTGTGTTTCATAAGGAGCTAAATGATGAATGAATCATTGATTGTGCTAGGGATTTTCGTGTTCCTGGTGCTCGCCACACTGAGTGCGGGCATCAAGATAGTGCCCCAGGGCTACAACTGGACGGTGGAGCGCTTCGGCCGCTACACCCGCACCCTGACCCCGGGCCTCAACCTGTTGATCCCCTACGTGGATCGGGTCGGCCACAAGATCATCATGATGGAGCAGGTGCTGGACATCCCGGCACAAGAGGTGATCTCCCGCGACAACGCCAACGTCACCATCGACGCCATCAGCTTTGTGCAGGTAGTGGATGCCCGCAAAGCGGGTTATGAGGTCAACGATCTCACCAGCGCCATCCGCAATCTCACCATGACCAATATGCGCACCGTGCTCGGCGCCATGGAGCTGGACGAGATGCTCTCCCAGCGCGACACCATCAACGAGAAGCTGCTGCGCACCATGGATGCCGCCACCGCCCCCTGGGGTATCAAGGTGACCCGCATCGAGATTAAAGATGTGCGCCCGCCGCTGGCACTGGTCGAGGCGATGAACGCCCAGATGAAGGCCGAGCGCCAGAAGCGGGCCGAGGTACTGGAAGCCGAAGGGGTGCGCCAGTCCAAGATCCTGAAAGCGGAAGGGGAGAAACAGTCCCAGATCCTCAAAGCCGAAGGTGAACGTCAGGCTGCCTTCCTCGCAGCCGAAGCGCGGGAGCGTGCTGCCGAGGCAGAAGCCAAGGCGACTCATATGGTCTCCCAGGCAATTGCGGAAGGAGACCTGCAGGCCATCAACTACTTCGTGGCTCAGAAATATACCGAGGCCCTCGCCCGCATCGGTGAAGGCCCCAACAGCAAGATCATCATGATGCCACTGGAAGCAGGCAGCCTGATTGGCTCGGTGGCTGGTATGGCCGAGCTGTTCAACAAAGATGGCAAGGGCAGCAAGTCATGACAGCCCTGTTAGAGGGGCTGACCCACTGGCACTGGCTGGGGCTCGGCTTCATTCTGCTGGCCATCGAGGTGCTCGGCTCGGTGGGCTTTTTGCTCTGGACCGGCATCGCCGCGCTGGAAGTGGGCCTGCTGCTGCTGATCTGGCCCTTTGGCTGGCAGGCGCAGTTGCTGCTGTTTGCGGTGCAATCCCTGCTCACCACCTGGGCCTGGTGGCGCTGGCAGCACCAGCGTGACAACTCGGGTCAGGATGCCGCCAGCACCATCAACGAGCGGATGCAGAGCTATATGGGCCGCGAGCTGACCCTGCTGGATGATGTCGCCCAAGGCACCAGCCGGGTACATCTGGACGACACGGTCTGGACAGTGCGCTGCGACGATTCGCTACCTGCGGGCAGCAAGGTCAGGGTGGTGGGGGCCGACTCCCACATCCTGCTGGTTGAACCCCGCAACTGACGCCGCTCTGCCATCGAGCCATAAAACAGCCCGCGATCGCTCGCGGGCTTTTGTCTCTCTGGCTGCCACTCAGGTACGCAACCGATCGAGCTGACTGGCGAGCGCCGTGGCCGCTTGCTCCAGCGCCTCGCTCAGTTGATGGCTGGAGCTGGCCTCCTGCCCGATCACGTTGGCGGTATCACCAATCCGCATCAGGTTCTGGTTGATGGTATCGCTCACCGCACTCTGCTGCTCGGCGGCGGTGGCCACCTGACTGATGTGGTCGTGGATCTGCTGGATCTGGGCCACCACCCGATTGAGCGCCTCGAACGCCTGCTCGGTGCCCTGCACCGTGGTAGTGGAGCGCTCGATACCGGTATTCATCAGACGCTGACTGCTGCTTACTTCGGTCTGCAGGCTACCAATAAGCTGGCCGATCTCGTCGGTCGATTCACGGGTCTTGGTCGCCAGCGCCCGCACCTCGTCCGCCACCACCGCAAAGCCACGGCCCATGTCCCCTGCCCGCGCCGCTTCGATGGCGGCGTTGAGGGCCAGCAGGTTGGTCTGCTCGGCAATGGCGCGGATCACATCGAGGATCCGGCTGATATTGGTGCTGCGCTGGGCCACCAGCGCCACCGCTTTATCCGCCTCATGCATATCTCCGACCAGAGTATGGATCTCGTTGCGGGCATTGCTGAGGGTCTGCTGGGCGGTATTGATATGGTGGGTCGCCGCTTCCGACTCCTGCGCCGCTTGTTCGGCATAACCTGCCACACTGACTGCCGTGGTGCTCATCTGATGCATAGCGCTCACTACGCTCTCCAGCTCCAGATTCTGCTCGTCCAGACTGTTGCGCATGGTGTCGGCGGTATGTTTCATCTCCCGCGCCTGCTGGTAGACCTGCTGGCCGATCCCCTTGCTCATTTGCACCATGCCCCGCAGCTTGCCGAGGAAGGCATTGAGCTGGGCCCCCAGATCGATCAGCTCCCGATGGGTGTCGATCTCCATCTGCTGGGTCAGGTCCCCCTCGTTGCTGGAGAGATGGCCCACATGGCGGCTGATAAGAGAAAGTGGCGCTGTGATGGTCTGGATAAACCAGACCAGCAAGCCCAGCACCAACAGGGTAATCCCGCCCATGGCGATGATCTGCTGCCGCTGCGCATCCACCAGCAGGGTGCCCAGTTCATTGCTGATGGCGTGCGCCTTGCCGAGCGCCAGCGCCTTGGGCACCTTGATCATCAACCACCACTGGGTATTGGCTGCCTCAACCCGGATGGGCTGATGAAGAATAAAGTCACTGTCGCTGCTGACCGGCTGACCGTCAGGCAGGGTCTGGCCTACCTCCTTGAGTGGACGGCCCAGCTTGTCGGCATAGCGGTTGCTGCCCACAATCAGCCCCATCTTGCTGACCAGGGTCACATCCGCCTTGTTGTCATAGAGGCTCTTGCCAAGGTTTTCAGCCAGTTGCTGGAAGATGGGCAGGTTCATATCCACTCCGGCCAGCCCGACAAACTTGCCGTCACGCAGCACTGGCACCGTCAGACTGGTCATCAGCATCTTGTTGCCCGGGCTGATTTCGTAGAGGTAGGGCTCCATCAGGCAGGGCTGGCGGGTATCGCGACCACAGAGATACCACTCGCTGTTGCGAATGCCAAACTCGTTGAGGGAGGTATCAAACTTGGCCTCGCTGGCAGCAGCGTCCACCGCTTGCTGGGCGACGGCGCCTCCCTGCTCCTTGGTGAAATAGACCTCCAGACTCCCCTTGCCTGCCACCGAGTGGCTGGCCCCGCCCAGCCAGTTGCCATCCTCGCCATCGTAGCCATCCGGTTCAAACTGGGCGTAGATGGAGCTGATCCCGCTCGCCTGCTGCAGGCTGCTGCCGAGCAGAGACTCCACTTGGGGCCGCGACAAGCGCAGTTCCGGTTTGGCCATCCCGGCTTCAATCTGGGCGGTCACGGTCAGGGGGATCTGATAGGAGTTCTGCATCAGCGAGGCAATCTGGATGGCATAGCGCTCTGCCTGATACTGCAGGCTGCGGGAGACCTCCTCTTCCAGTGCATCGCTGGTCTGGGTCATCACCATGTTGCGAAGGGAACTGAACGAGGCCGATTGCAACAGGGTCATGGCCAGCCCGGTCAGCAGAAACAGTCCCATGGTAAGGCACAACAACTTGAACTTGAGGGAACGTTGCTTCATGCGACAACTCCTTATGGCAGAATAACAACGAATTACTTGAGTATATTCGCCCACTTGCGCTTCACCCGATTTGTTGATGGGTTTGTGGCAGGCTTCTGGTTATAATTTTTGCCTTCCCGAGCGTTGATGGAACAGTCGCAATGAGCAATGCACTGAGCAGTGTCCCGCCGGTAGTCGCGATGGACTACCCCTTTCCGGCCAAACCTCTTCCCCTGAGTGCCGAGCAGAGAACGACCTTGACCACAGAAATCAAGGCGCTGCTCAAGGAGCGCAAGGCGGTACTGGTTGCCCACTACTACACGGATCCCGAGATCCAGGCGCTGGCCGAAGCCACGGGCGGTTTCGTCGGTGACTCGCTGGAGATGGCCCGCTTTGGCCGCGATCACGAGGCGCAAACCCTGATCGTCGCCGGGGTACGTTTCATGGGGGAAACCTCCAAGATCCTGAGCCCCCACAAGCGGGTGCTGATGCCGACGCTGGAGGCCGAATGCTCCCTCGATCTGGGCTGTCCCATCGAACAGTTCTCCGCCTTCTGCGATGCCAATCCCGACCATACCGTAGTGGTCTATGCCAATACCTCGGCCGCCGTCAAAGCGCGGGCTGACTGGGTGGTGACCTCCAGCATCGCGCTCGAGATCGTCGAACACCTCGACAGTCTGGGTCACAAGATCATCTGGGGCCCGGATCGCCATCTGGGCGCCTATATCGAGAAGAAGACCGGGGCGCAGATGCTGCGCTGGCAGGGCCACTGCATCGTCCATGACGAGTTCAAGGCCCGTGCCCTGCGCGAGCTGAAAGAGCAGAATCCGGACGCCGCCGTGCTGGTTCATCCGGAATCCCCCGCCTCGGTGATCGAGCTGGCCGATGCGGTGGGATCCACCAGCCAGCTGATCAAGGCAGCCAAGGAGCTGCCCCAGCAGAAGCTGATCGTGGCGACCGATCGGGGCATCTTCTACAAGATGCAGCAGGCCTGTCCGGAGAAAGAGATGGTGGAAGCACCGACCGGTGGCGATGGCGCTACCTGCCGCAGCTGCGCCCACTGCCCCTGGATGGCGATGAACGGTCTGGTGGCGATCAAGGAAGCGCTCACCGACGGTGCCGAGCGCCACGAGATCCATGTCGATGAAGATCTGCGGGTCAAAGCCTTGATCCCCCTCGACCGGATGCTCAATTTCGCCGCCGAACTCAAGCTCAAGACTCAGGGCAACGCCTGATTGCCGCCGTCACGAGATGCAAAGAGGGCTCCCGCGGGAGCCCTCTTTATTTATCTGAACCTAATCCAACTCAGATGATTACGGTGGAGAGGCTGTGCTCTTCATCCGGCGCAACTGTCACACCCGCCTCACCGGCGATGGCCGCTTCGACGCAGAGCATGGTGCGATAGCCATCGTCACTCATGTCGGCCATGGCGGTAGCACCTTCCAGCCAGGGGGTCCAGACCACCACGCTGTCGTGGTTGCCACTGACAACCCGGGTCTCGCGCTCACCATCCTGCACGCTCACCAGCGCCTCTGGCTGCCAGTAGACCCGATCCAGCGGCCCGTTCAGGGTCAATGCACCCTGCTGCTTGGCATCCTGTCCGGTCAGCTTGTCAGCATAGGGCTCGCCCAGGCCGGTGACGCTCACCGCTTCCGGCGCACTGATTTGCAAATAGGTGTGCAGCGCACCGCTATAAGTCAGCGGCTGGCTACCGGTGTTGCGAGTGGTCAGCACCAGCGAAAGCTCTTTGCCCACCAGCACATCCAGCTCCAGTTCGAAGGGGTGATCCCACAGGGCACGGGTCGCGTCGCTATCGCGCAGGGAAAGATGAACAAGCGTGCCATCAGCGTGATCGGAGACTCCGTCCAGCATCCAGAGGGTGGTACGGGCAAAACCGTGGGAGGGCTTGCCGCTACCAACGCGGGCGGGCGCCGGGCCAAACCAGGGCCAGCAGATCGGGATACCACCGCGAACAGGCTTGCTGCCATCCAGCACCGCCTTGTCGCTCAGCCAGATGGAGGCCGGCTCGCCATGACGCTGATAGCTCAGCACATGGGCGCCAAACAGGCTGATTTCTGCCTTGGCATAGTCGTTGTTGATGGTGAGAACCGGCAGACCGGCCGCATTGTTGGCAAGCTTGCAATTGGCTGTCAGGGGACGAATGGATTGCATGTGGACTCCTGTCATCAGGGGAAACCGAAAAACAAAAAGGCGGCCAATGGCCGCCTTTTTCAAGCTACGCGATTGCGCATCCCAAATTACTTGGAGATGTGAGCGATCAGGTCCAGAACTTTGCTGGAGTAGCCCATTTCGTTGTCGTACCAGGATACAACTTTAACGAATTTGTCGTTCAGCTGGATACCAGCCTTGGCGTCGAATACGGAGGTCTGACGCTCACCCAGGAAGTCGGTAGATACAACTTCGTCTTCGGTGTAGCCCAGAACGCCTTTCATAGCGCCTTCGGAAGCAGCTTTCATCGCTTCGCAGATTTCTGCGTAGGTGGCAGCTTTCTTCAGGTTAACGGTCAGGTCAACAACAGACACATCCGGAGTCGGAACACGGAAAGCCATACCGGTCAGCAGGCCTTTCAGTTCCGGAATAACTACGCCAACAGCTTTGGCAGCACCGGTAGAGGACGGGATGATGTTCTGAGCCGCACCGCGGCCACCGCGCCAGTCTTTGGCAGACGGACCATCAACGGTCTTCTGGGTAGCAGTGGTAGCGTGAACGGTGGTCATCAGGCCAGACTCGATACCGAAGGTATCGTTCAGAACCTTGGCGATCGGGGCCAGGCAGTTGGTGGTGCAGGAAGCGTTGGAAACGATGTCCTGGCCAGCGTAGGTAGAGTCGTTAACACCCATTACGAACATCGGGGTAGCGTCTTTGGACGGGCCAGTCAGAACAACTTTCTTGGCACCAGCAGCGATGTGCTTACGAGCAGTCTCGTCGGTCAGGAACAGACCGGTAGCTTCAGCAACAACGTCAACACCGATTTCGCCCCACTTCAGGTTGGCCGGGTCACGCTCAGCGGTAACACGTACGGTTTTGCCGTTTACAACCAGGTTGCCGTCTTTAACTTCAACGGTACCGTTGAAACGACCGTGAGTTGAATCGTACTTCAGCATGTAAGCCATGTAGTCAACATCGATCAGGTCGTTGATACCAACAACTTCGATGTCTGCACGCTCGCAAGCCAGACGGAATACGAAACGACCGATACGGCCAAAACCGTTAATACCTACTTTGATAGTCATATTTAGTTACCTAACTGTTCAGTAGTCAAAGAAAATTCCGCTTGTAAATTTACTAGAACTCTCCGGTGAGTCAACCAACATTCTGTCTGAAATTGCGCTATATCATGAAAAACTGTGAAATTAATTTTCTGTTTATGTAACTGATTACCACGTTTTGACGAAAAAAGTGCCAGATCGTGGCATCGCGCAGATATCAACAATAGTGCCTACTCGGTCACACAACCATTCACAGAGATATGTAAAAATGTGCGCGGTTTAGCATGGCCCATAGAGCCACTGTTCAAGTACCACCCCATAAAAATCAAACAAAATAGTATAGATAGAATCCACAGCGGGAATTCTCAAACTATGACCACCCTGATTGAACAGCTGGCTGCCGCAAAAGGTATCGCCAGCGAGTATGTCGATGCCTGGGGCCACCCGGCCCAGGTATCAGAAGAGAGCAAGGCCGCCATGCTGGGCGCCATGGGCTACCGCGTCGATGACGAGGCCGCACTGGTGCAGCAGCTGGAAGAGGAGCATCGCCAGCACTGGCTGCGGGCGCTGGATCCTGTGATGGTGGTTCGCACCGGCGACGCCATTACCCTTGAGGTTCGCCTCCCCATCGAATTCGTCAACGACGCCCTCACCTGGCAGCTCCAGCAGGAGCAGGGTGCTGTGCTGTCCGGTCAATTTACTCCCATCGAGGGTGAGCTGGTCGGCGTGGCCGAGTTTGAAGAGATGGAGTGCCAGGCCTATCGCGTCACCCTGGAGATGGCCCCGGAGCTGGGTTATCACCAGCTGGTGTTGCTGGAAGAGGGCAATGACGAGCCGCTGGCTACCATGCGCTTCATCGTTGCCCCCAAGGCCTGCTACAAGCAGGCGCCAATTGCCGATGGCCGCAAGGTATGGGGTCCGAGCGTGCAGCTCTACTGCCTGCGCAGCCGCCACAACTGGGGTATCGGTGATTTCAGCGATCTGGGCCAGCTGGTCGAGAAAGCGGCCGCCTGGGGTGCCCACTTCGTCGGCCTCAATCCTATCCACGCCCTCTATCCGGCCAATCCGGAGAGCGCCAGTCCCTACAGCCCCTCTTCCCGTCGCTGGCTCAACGTGGCCTATATCAATGTGGAAGCGGTGCCCGAATTCCAGCAGAGCGATCGCCTGAAAGCGGAAGTGGCAAGCCCTGCTTTCCAGCAACATCTGGCCGATCTGCGCGCCAAAGAGAATGTCGATTACACCGGCGTGATCCAGACCAAACTCGGCATGCTGCGTCAGGTGTTCGACGAAGCCAGCCTTGGCGCCGAGCGTCAGGCCGCCTTTGATGCCTTCGTGGCCGCCGGTGGTGACAGCCTGCAACAGCAGGCAGCATTTGATGCCCTGCAGGCCCACTTCTATGCCAAAGGCGAAAATGCCTGGGGCTGGCCGGTATGGCCGCAGGAGCTGCGCGATTACCACAACCCTGCCGTTGCCGCCTGGATGGCTGAGCACCCGCAAGATGTCAACTTCTACCTCTATCTGCAGTTCCTGGCCGACGAGCAGCTGGCGCAAGCCGATGCCCGCGCCAAGGCTGCCGGCATGGTGATGGGGATCTACCGGGATCTGGCGGTGGGCGTATCCGAAGGCTCCACCGAGATCTGGGCCAACCAGGATCTCTACTGCCCGAAAGCCTCGGTCGGTGCGCCGCCCGATATTCTCGGCCCGCTCGGTCAGAACTGGGGCCTGCCCCCGATGAACCCGAACAAGCTGTTTGAAGCGGCCTATCAGCCGATGGTGGACTTGTTCCGTGCCAACATGCGCTCCTGTGGCGCACTGCGTATCGACCACGTGATGGCCTTGCTGCGCCTGTGGTGGGTACCGCCCGGAGCATCCGCCGCCAAGGGCGCCTACATCTACTATCCGGTCAACGATCTGCTGGGCATTCTGGCCCTCGAATCCCACCGCAACCAGTGCCTGCTGATCGGCGAGGATCTGGGCACCGTGCCGGAGGGGATCGACGTGACCCTGAAAGAGAACGGCGTTCACTCCTACAAGGTGTTCTTCTTCGAGCGCTCCAAGGAAGATGGCGGCTTTATCTCCCCGGCGCACTACACCGAGCAGGCGATGTCGGCCCTGACCACCCACGACATGCCGACCCTCAAGGGCTTCTGGCATTGCGACGATCTGGCGCTCGGCCGTCAACTGGGTCTGTATCCGGATGAAGATGTATTGAAGACTCTGTATGCTGATCGTCACCAGGCCAAACAGCGGATCCTCGACAGCCTGCATGCCCACAAGGTCATCTCTGACAGCATCAGTCATGACGTCAACTGGGTCGGTATGAACACCGAACTCAACCACGGTCTGCAGATCCACATGTCCCGCGGCAGCTGCGCCCTGTTCAGTACCCAGCTGGAAGATTGGCTGGAGATGGACAAGCCGGTCAACGTACCGGGCACCAGTTACGAATACCCCAACTGGCGCCGCAAGCTTTCCGCTGATCTGGAAGATATTTTTGCCAATGAGGCACTCAAGGCACTGGCTGGCAAGATGAGCCAAGCCCGTGATGAGGCCAGTCGTTGAGACGCTGTCTCCCACAGCGCTCTCACCTAAATCCACTCCGGCTTCGGCCGGAGTGGATGCTCTGTCATGAAAGGAAATCTCGATGCTCGTTGAACGTTTGGTTGCTGCCCGCTGTTCCGATCCCTTCTCTCACTTAGGCCTGCAGGCCAATCCGGATGGGCCCGGCCTCAAACTGACCGCCTGGTTGCCTGATGCCCTCGAAGTCCGCGTCAAGGATCTCAAGTCGGGCAAAGTCGTTGCCACCCTGGCGCCCACCGATGAATCGGGTCTTTTTGAAACTGTTTTCACCCGCCGCAAAAACTCCTTCCCCTATCAGCTGATCGCCAGCTACCAAGATGCCACTACCGAGGTTATCGACCCCTATCAGTTTCAGGATGCCGCCTGGGCAGGCCTGGCCGAACTGACTGCCCAGCCGGAAAACCTCTACCACACCCTTGGCGCCCAGCTGCGCACCGTAGAGCATCTTGGCCAGCAGGTGGAAGGGGTGCGTTTTGCGGTCTATGCACCGAGCGCCACCGCCGTGAGCCTCATCGGTGATTTCAACTTCTGGGATGGCCGCCGCCATCCGATGCAGCGCAGCCTGTGCGGTCACTGGGTGCTGTTTGTGCCGGGCCTCAAGGCCGGGGATCGCTACAAGTTCGAGCTCAAGGACCCCATGGGCAACCGGCTGCCCCACAAGAGCGACCCTGTCGGTTTCTACAGTGAGCAGTATCCGTCGTTCGCCTCCGTGGTCTATGACCACGCCCAGTACCAGTGGCAGGATGCCGAGTGGATTGCCAGCCAGCACAACGACAAGCGTGAGCAACCCCTATCCATCTATGAGCTGCACGTCGGCTCCTGGAAGCGCCACCCCAACGGCGACAGCCTGAGCTGGCGCGAGCTGGCAGTGGAGCTGGTCGCCTACGTCAAGGAGATGGAGTACACCCACATCGAGCTGCTGCCGGTCTCCGAGCACCCCTTCAGCGGCTCCTGGGGCTACCAGCCGGTGGGCATGTTCTCCCCCACCAGCCGCTACGGCACCGCAGATGATTTCAAATACTTCGTCGACCAGTGCCACCAGGCCGGCATCGGCATCATTCTGGACTGGGTACCCGCCCACTTCCCGTCCGATGCCCACGGCCTGGCCCGCTTCGATGGCACCCCGCTCTACGAGTACGAGGATCCGCGCCGTGGCTGGCACCCGGACTGGAACTCCTACATCTACGACTTCGGCCGCGATACCGTGCGCCAGTTCCTGGTGGCGAGCGCCCTGTTCTGGCTCGACAAGTTCCACATCGACGGCCTGCGGGTGGATGCGGTCGCCTCCATGCTCTATCTGGACTACTCCCGCAACGCCGGTGAGTGGGTACCGAACGTCGATGGCGGCAACCACAACTACGAGGCGATCAGCCTGCTCAAGTGGACCAACGAGGAGGTCTACGGCAAGTATCCCCACGCCATGACCATAGCCGAAGAGTCCACCGCCTTTGCCGGTGTCTCCCGCCCCACCTTCCTCGGCGGCCTCGGCTTTGGCTTCAAGTGGAACATGGGTTGGATGCACGACACCCTCACCTATATGCAGAAAGAGCCGATCCATCGCCGCTACCACCACAACGACATGACCTTCTCCATGGTTTACCACTATGACGAGAACTTCATCCTGTCGCTCTCCCACGACGAGGTGGTGCACGGCAAGCACTCCATGCTCTACAAGATGCCGGGCGACGAGTGGCAGCAAGCCGCCAACCTGCGGGCCTACATGGGCTTTATGTACGCCCACCCGGGCAAGAAGCTCAATTTCATGGGCACCGAAATCGCTCAGAGCAACGAGTGGAACCACGACGCCCAGCTGCCGTGGCACCTGCTGCAATATCCCAAGCATGCCGGTCAGCAACGGCTGATCCACGATCTCAATCACCTCTACCGTCATGAGCCTGCCTTGTATCAGGCCGATTATGAGCAGACCGGCTTCCGCTGGCTGGATCACAACGATGCCGACAACAGCATCTTTGCCTGGCTGCGAGCGGACAAAGAGGGCAAGCAGGCTATTGTGGTGGCTTGCAACTTCACCCCGGTGCCCCGTCTCGAATATCGGATCGGCGTCCCAGCTGCGGGCCACTATCGGGTGGTGCTCAACACCGACAGCGAGTATTACTGGGGCAGTAACTATGATGTAGGTCTGGTGTTCGCTGCCGAGCCGACCCCCTGGCAGGGGATGGCGCACAGCATAGTGCTGGATCTGCCGCCGCTGGCGACCTTGTTTATCAAACAGGAGTCTTGATGCTTGTAATGGAAAAAGGGGTGGGCCACCCGCTGGGGGCCCGCCTTGACGAGAACGGTTGCCACTTCTGCGTCTGGGCCCCCCAGTCGGACAAGGTGGAGATCTGCCTGTACGACGAGCAGGAGCAGGAGCTGATGCGACTGGAGTTGCCCGGCCGCCGTGGCCAGTATCGCTTTGGCTACGTGCGCGGCGTAAAGGCCGGTCAGCGCTACGGCTATCGGGTCTATGGCACCCCGCAGGAGGGGATGCTGTTCGATCCGCAAAAACTGCTGATTGACCCCTACGCCAGGGCGCTCAGTCGTCCCACCTACTGGGATGAAGCCCTCTATCAGGGCGACAGCGCAGAAATGATTGCCAAGTCGGTGGTAGTGGATGACAGTTTTGACTGGCAAGGGGTTGGCAAACCCGGGATCAGTCCGGCCCGCACCATTATCTACGAGACCCACGTCAAGGGCTTTACCAAGCAGCATCCGGGGATCCCCAAAGCGCTGCAGGGCACCTACCTTGGCATCTGTCACCCGCTGGTTATCGAGCATATGAAGAGTCTCGGCATCACCTCGGTGCAGCTGATGCCGGTGGCCGCCTTCATGTCGGAACCGCGACTGGAGCAGCTGGGACTGACCAACTACTGGGGCTACAACCCCATCGCCTTCTTCGCCCCGGAGCCGCGTTACAGCACCCGAGCCGACGAGGCGGTGACCGAGTTCAAGACCATGGTGCGCGAGCTGCACCGGGCCGGGCTCGAGGTGATCCTGGATGTGGTCTACAACCACACTGCCGCCTCTGGCTTCGACGGCCCCACCCTCTCGTTCAAGGGCTTTGACAACGCTGGTTACTACGCCTTCGAAGCGGGCCCCCACGGCCCCGACTACACCCGTCACGCCAACGTGACCGGCTGTGGCAACAGCGTCAATCTGGATCACCCCAACACCCTGCGGCTGGTGCTCGATGCCTTGCGCTACTGGGTCACCGAGATGCAGGTGGATGGCTTCCGTTTCGATCTGGCGGTGACGCTGGCGCGGGAAGCGGGGGAGTTCGAGCCCATGGGCGCCTTCTTCAAGGCAGTGATGGCCGACCCAGTGCTGTCACAGGTCAAGCTCATCGCCGAACCCTGGGACATAGGCCCCTTTGGCTACCGGCTGGGTCAGTTCCCGAGCCAGTGGCAGGAGATCAACGACCGCTACCGCGATACTGTGCGCGCCTTCTGGCGTGGCGATGCGGGCAAGATGGGGGACTTTGCCACCCGCTTGGTAGGCTCGCGGGATATCTTCCCGAAGAACTGGCGCTCCCCCCACACCAGCGTCAACTACCTCTGCTATCACGACGGTTTCACCCTGGAGGATCTGGTCTCCTACAACCAGCGCCACAATCAGGCCAATGGTGAAGACAATCGGGACGGTCACGGCAACAACCTCTCCTATAACCACGGGGTAGAGGGGCCGACCCTGGATCCGCGGGTCAACAGCCTGCGCCAGCAGCAGAAGCGCAATCTGATTGCCACCCTGCTGCTGTCGCAAGGGACACCGCACTTTCTTGCCGGGGACGAGATGGGCCGCAGCCAGCTTGGCAACAACAACGCCTACTGTCAGGACAACCAGATCAGCTGGGTCAACTGGCAGTGGCGGCCGGAGGATGAGCGGCTGTTCGCCTTCACCCAGCAGATGATGGCACTGCGGGCAGAGTCCTGCGTCTTCTCCAACCTGCAGCTGAGCGACGACAGCTGGAATGGCGCACCGTCCAGCTGCCATCAGGTCAACTGGTATCACCCGGACGGCCACCAGCTCACCGATCAGGATTGGCACGCCCCCATGGGGCAGGCGTTCGCCATGGATATCGGCATGATCAACTGTGTCGGTGAGCGCTGGTACGTGCTGTTCAACGCCAGCGATTACGACATCCAGTACCGCCTGCCGCCGCCGGGGGAAGGGCTGGAGTGGATCCAGACCATCGACACCGCCACCAACGATGGGCTGCCCTTCCTGCCGGATGACATCAAACGGCAGGTGGCAGTCGGCCGGGCCCACTCCCTCAAATTGCTGGAGCGGGTGGCGCTGGCCAGCACGGCGGAGGATGCCCAACCACCGCAGCAGGAAATTCTCCCTGCATCCGGTGAGGAGATGGTTGCCACCTCGATCACAGATACAGGCAAAGCATAAGAAGCATGCTGGAGTCAGCTTTACGGAGCCGCTATGCTGGGCTCCGGTATGGATGGCAAGGAGTCGGTATGAGCAGTAACAATCCGGAACAGTGGCGCAGCAAACTGACCGCCGAGCAGTTTCACGTCTGCTGGGAGAAGGGCACCGAGCGCCCCTACAGCGGCGCCCTGCTCCACAATCGCAAGAGCGGCGACTACCTCTGTGTCTGCTGCAAGAGCGTGCTGTTTCACTCAGGAGCCAAGTTTGATTCCGGCTGCGGCTGGCCCTCGTTCGACAAGGCCATCGAGGGGACGGTGGAGTACACCGAAGACAACAGCCACGGCATGAAGCGAGTGGAGATCACCTGCCGCCAGTGCGGCTCTCACCTCGGTCACGTCTTCCCCGATGGACCGACCGAGACCGGCCAGCGCTACTGCGTCAACAGCCTGAGTCTGGATTTCGATCCCGACGCTTAAGCGGCTGACCCATTGCAATAAAAAACGGCGCCTCCATCACGGAGGCGCCGTTTTTTATCGGGATTTCACCGCGTTCACGCCAGCAGGATAGCAGCCATAACCAACAGGGCCGCGATGGCCGGCACCGGCAACTTCAACACCCGCAGCAGATAAAAGCCGATGGCCGCCAGCGCCAGATCGGTCGGCGCCAACACCGCACTCTGCCACACCGGCTGATAGAGGGCCGCCAGCAGCAATCCCACTACGGCAGCATTGATGCCGGTGACGGCCCCCGCCAGACGGGGACGGGCCAGCCACTGTTGCCAGCAGGGGCCCACCGCCCAGAGCAGCAGAAAACCGGGTGCAAAGAGCGCCAGGGTCGCCGACAAGGCTCCGAGCAGCGGCATCTCGGGCTGCAACTGGGCGCCAAGATAGGTGGCAAGGGTAAACATGGGGCCCGGCACCAACTGGGCCAGGCTGTAACCGGTCAGAAACTGCTGCTCGTTGAGAGTGTGGCCCACGCTCTCTTGCAGCAGCGGCAGCACCACATGGCCACCGCCAAACACCAGACTACCGGCGCGATAGAAGTCGGCAACCAGCTGGCCAAGCGGGCTACCGAGCAACGGCAGACCAATAAAAAGGACGCCAAACAGCAGCAGGGTCGGCCAATGAGGCTGACTGCTGGCGGCAGCAGGCAGCTCGGCGGTGGCAGGGTGACTCCCCGCCCCGCGCTGGCTGCGGGCGCAGATCAACGCAGCTCCCGCCAGCATCAACAGTTGAGTCAGCAAACCGGGCTGCCACCAGAGTGCAGCAGCGGTCACCACCATAATCCCTTGGGTCATTCCCGTGGCACAGAACTGACGACTCATGGTGAGCACCGCATCGGCCACCACGATAAGCGCCAGCAGCTTGAGGCCGTGCAACGCCGCATCGAGCCACAGATTGCTGCCCAGCTGGCCGATGCCGATCGCGGCCGCCAGTAGCAGAAGAAATGAGGGCAGCGTGAAGCCAAGAAAAGCTGAGAGCGCCCCGCCCAGACCGGCGCGATGACGACCGATGGCGAAACCCAGCTGGCTGGAGGCGGGCCCCGGCAGCAGTTGGCACAGCGCCAGCAAGCGGGCAAATTCGGCCTGTGTCAGCCAGCCGAGCCGCTGGACGAAGGTGCGCTGGAAATAGCCGATATGAGCGGCCGGACCACCAAAGCTGACGCATCCCAGCCATAAAAACTGAATAAATACCTGTCCCACGCTCTTCTCCCTCATCCCTCTTCTCCCGATGGAGAGTGGATATTATGACAGCGCGATGATCGTTTTATGACAATCAGGCTGATTCGGCCGACACCATGGGCACATCACCCGGCAGATAGCAGCGTCCCGCCAGCCAGCAAGCGATGGACTGACGGCTGGCGTCGAAATGGGGCTCGGGCAACTCGCGCGGATCGCACCAGACCCAGCCTTCGCACTTCTCCGGCTCCAGCAGTTGCGGTTCGCCATCGGCCCGGGCATGCAGCGTCACCGAGATATAGTGCAGCCCGCTCTCGCGCCAGGTCTCCAGATTGTTGGTCACCGCCACCACCTCGGGCCCCTGGATCTCAAGTCCGGTCTCCTCGGCCACCTCGCGGATCGCCGCCGACTCGAAGCTCTCCCCCAACTCCAGATGACCACCCGGGATCGACCAGTAGGGAGCATGGCTCCCTTTGCGCTTGCCAAGCAGCACCTGGCCATGGGCGTTGGTCAGGATGACGCCAACCCCGACGTGGGGATAGAGAGTGGACATGAAAACGCTCCTTCAATAAGGCAGTAAAACGGCCTCACCATAGGCCCAAGGAGGGCACAGGGCAAGCCCCGGCTGCACTGCACCTGCGCCTGTCGGTGACTCCTCCCCTTGCCCCTTAACCGGTTATCACTGATGCTGGGGAGTGAAGCTCGGATGGAGAGGCCATTCCAATCCTCTCGGTCCCCCATTACCCCGAGGAGTCCGCCATGAAAAAATTGCTCCCCCTGTGCGCCCTGCTGCTCACGGCTTGCCAAACCACGCCGCCCCCCAACTCGCTCGCCATCGATGATGCCGACGCCTGGCAGGCCATTTGCAAAGATGGCACCCGGGTTCGCGCCGTGGTGGCAGAGGGGATCTGTGGGGATCATCGCGGGGTAGCCATGTGGACGAATAAGCCAAGAGCCGAACGGATGGCAGAAGAAGCCGCCAAATAGTGTGATCCAGGCACCATAAAATGACACTACCGGCCAATTGGCCGGATTTTTTCGCGATCTCGCCAGCACTTTGCCACCTTGTTCATGGTGCGCTCAGTTTTCTGTTCCCATACTGGCCCTACAGTTCCAAAAGAGGAGAGACAAGATGCAAACATCCATCGTCGGGCTCTCCATTCTGTGGGGGCTAGCCAGTTTTGGTGTTCAGGGGGATTTCATCGAGAGCCGTGATTCCGTTGCGCCATCCTGGCAAGCCGAGTCCAGAGTGGAGATGGAAGGTTATCTGATTGAATCGCTTGGCGAAGATCGCTGGCTGTTCGACAACGGCAGCGAGAGCCTGCTGGTCTCCCTGCCCGAGGGGCAGTGGGTGCCGACCGGCGAGCGGCTGCGGGTCAGCGGCGAACCGCAGCAGGAGCAGAGCGGCTGGCTGCTGCAGGTGGAAGATATCAGCCAGGTCAGCGTCTGAGCACGGCAGTCGCCCCGTCACCGCGACAGCGAATCCAGACCCGATAACCACGACCGAATAACCAAGAGCGAATAGCAAAAGAGGAGGCCACTGGCCTCCTCTTTCTGTTTACATAAGCGGCTTGCGCGGGCTCACCCCAGATGGTTGAGCGGCAGCGCCGTCTTGTGCTTGATGCGGCGCAACACGAAGCTGGAGCGCACCCCGGTCACCCCCGGAATATGGGTCAGCTTGTCCAACAGGAAGTGCTGGTAGTGCTCCATGTCGCGCACCACCACCTTGAGTTGGTAGTCGGCATCATTGCCGGTGATGAGGTCACACTCCAGCACTTCGGGCAGTTCGCTGATGGCGCGATCGAAGTTTTCGAACCGCTCGGGCGTGTGTCTGTCCATGGAGATATGAATGTAGGCGGTGAGGGTGAGGCCAAGCTGGCGGGCGTTGAGCAGAGTAACGTGGGTGTCGATGAGACCGGCATCCTCCAGCGCCTTGACCCGGCGGGAGCAGGGGGACGGCGAGAGCCCGACCAGCTCGGCCAGTTCCAGATTGCTGATGCGGCCATTCTCCTGCATCAGCTCGAGAATATGTCTGTCTATGCGATCAAGTTTCAGCATTTACCCTTCCTCGTTGCAATGACTAATCCACTTTTCCTAGATTAAGGGTGAACTATTGCAAAAACAACCGAAATAAGTGGTTACTTTGCAACCACTCACCGGCATGGGAGGGATACTATGGTTACATCTTCCGGTGGCAAAGCAGATACCTGACCGGGTCTCTGCGGTGAAGGACCTTACCGGGTCAAGAGCCCCATCAGCCGTCTTACCTTATCGGGAAACGACGGGCTGGAACGAGAGAACCCCCTCCCCGAAGGCAACAAAGCAGGCATCCCGGCGCCTGCTTTGTTGTTTTTGGGCGTTTGACGAAATCAGAGCGCGGGCGGCGTGATGCGATAGAGGCAGCGATGCGCCCCCTCCAGCAGATATTGCTCCCGCTCCACCGTCGCCGGCGCCAGCAGCTGGCGAAACAGCGCCAGCTCGCTGCGACAGAAACCGCGGCAGGTGCGCGCCGCCGCACAGATGGGACAGTGGCTCTCCCACAGCAGCCAGCTGCCATCCTCTTCGCGGCGGATCTCCGCCATATAGCCCTCGCGAGTACGCAGCTCCTTGAGCGCCGCTAGCCGGCCAGAGAGGCCATGGGACCCCAGCGCCTCCTGATAGCGAGCAAGCATCTGCTGCTCCCGCTGCTGGATCAGCCGCTCCATCCCCTCCTCGCCAAACAGCTCGCGCACGTTGTCGATCAGTTGCACGGTCAGGTCGCTATGGCTATCGGGGAAGCGCTGCCAGGCCTGCTCGGTGAGCTGCCACAGCCGCACGGGACGACCGCGCCCGCGCGCCTCGTCGCTGAATGTGACCCACCCCTCCTGCTCCAGCGTGAGCAGGTGCTGGCGGGCGCCCATGGAGGTCATCTGCAACTGCTCCCCCAGCGCGGCGGCGCTCTGCGGGCCATGGCTCTTGAGCAGAAACAGGATCTTGTCGGTGCTTGCGTTCATGATCTCATTATGGGGAGCGCCCTTTATTAAATCAACAATTCACTTTACTTAATCCCGTCTATGAACCAGCATAAATAAACCAATAACTTTACTTAATGGGTGCAGCATGGAGAAACACGAGCACAAAAATCCCCTCTGGGTGCTGGTCATGACGGTCACGCTGGCAGTTGCAGGCTTCAGTCTCCCCTCCCCGGTGTTGGCACCTTTGCTGCTGGATCCGGCCCACGGCATGCTGACACCGGAAGCCTCCGACTGGAGCCGCAAGGTGTGGTTGGGGGTCATCATGGGGCTCTATCCCCTGTTCCAGCTGGTGGGCAGCCCCTGGCTCGGTCGCCTCTCCGACCGCTATAGCCGCAAGCCACTGCTGTTGCTCTCGCTGGCGGGGGTGCTGGCAGGCTATGCCCTGATGGCACTCGGTATCGCCTGGCGCTCCCTCCCCCTGCTGCTGCTCAGCCGGGTGGTGGAGGGGCTGTGCAACGGCAACATCGCCATCGTGCAGGCGATGGCGGCGGATCTCGCCGGCAAGGAGCACAAGGCGCGCAGCTTCGCCTGGATCAACATCGGCATGAATCTGGGCTGGGTCGTGGGGCCGATGATCGGGGGCTACGCCGCGGTGATCTCGGGGGATTACAGTCTGGCCGCCTGGCTGGCGGTAGGAATGACCCTGCTCAACCTGCTGCTGGTGTACTGGTTGATCCCCTATCGTCCGCCGGTGGCGGCCACCCGTCAGACAGCGACCCTCTCCAGCCGCCAGCTGTTGTTGCAACCGGCCCTGCTGCCCTACTTCGCGCTCACCCTGATCAGCTATGGCGCCGTGCAGCTCTATTTCACCTACTTCAATATCTGGCTGGTGGAGAGGCTGGCCTGGGATCCGGCCCAGCTGGCGCAGGCAGCGGTGCTGGTGAGCCTGCCCATGATGGCGGGCTCCTGGCTCGGCTCTCGCATCTCCCGCCACTGGCGCGGCAGCTCCCTCGGCATTGTCGGCCATCTGGTGATGGCGAGCGGCATGCTGCTCTTTATCCTGCCCGTGCACTGGTGGGGACTGGCGCTTACCTTCGTTCCCGCTGGCATCGGCATGAGTCTGGGGGAGCTGGCCACCTCGGTGGCGATCTCCAACCGCAGTCACCCGGAGCAACAGGGGCAGGCGATGGGGATCTACCGCGCCCTCGCCGTGGGCAGCGAGATCCTGGCGGTGCTGCTCGGCAGTCTGGTGCTGCTGGCCGGTACCGAGTGGCCCTTCTATCTCGCCACCCTCTGCTCCCTTGCCAGTGCCGCCGGTTTCTATCTGCTGCGTCGCCGTGCCGACCGTCGTCAACAGCTGGCCAGCTGCACCTGAGTCACGAAGAGATCACAGTTCGGCGCTTCGGCCGCGGGCAAGACTTGCATCGGGGCGCCGGGTCTGGGACGGTAAAGCTCTTTGCAGATTTGTTCGATGCTGGAGGAGCTATGAGTGAGTACAAGGCCATCGCGCTCGATATGGATGGCACCCTGCTGACCCGGGATCACAAGATCTCGTCGGCCACCCGGGCAGCCCTGGCGCAGGCCCGCGCCCACGGCATCAAGGTGCTGCTGGTCACGGGGCGCCACTATATGACGGCGCGTCCCTTCCACCACGAGCTGGCCCTCGATACCCCCCTCATCTGCAGCAATGGCGCCTATCTCTATGATCCGGTGCAGAACCGGATCCTCAGCGGCGACCCGCTGGCGGCCGCCCCGCTTACCGAGCTGCTGGCCGCGGTCGAGGCGCAGCAAATGGGGGCCCTGTTCCACCTGAGCGAGGGCATTGGCTACCTCGGCTGTGAAGAGCATGTCACCCGCATCCGCCACTGGTCGGCCAATCAGCCGGACCACCTCAAGATCGCCCTCCACCCGGTCGAGGAGCTGGCAGGCTGGCTCGACAACCCGGTCTGGAAGCTGGAGCTGTTCAATCAGGATCCGGCACGCCTGCACACCTTTATGGGCAAGGTGGTCGAGCAGATGCCCTTTACCCGCGACTGGGCGGCCCCCTATGCGGTAGAGCTGGTACAGCCCGGTTGCAGCAAGGGCAACCGGCTGGCCCAGTGGGCTGCCAGCGAAGGGATTGCGATGGAGCAGGTGGTGGCGTTTGGGGACAACAACAACGACATCAGCATGTTCGAGCAGGTGGGGCTGGCGGTGGCCATGGGCAATGCGGCCCCGCAGATCCAGAGCCATGCCCATCGGGTCACGGCCGACCACAACGAAGATGGTATCGCACTGGCGTTGCAACGCTGGGTAATGCCCTGACCTGACAAGATGCAACATGGCCAGCACGCGGGCTGGCCATGCAGAGAGGGATTAACCGCCGAAGGAGAACTGGATCACCCGATCCGGATAGCGCAGACGGTTATACTCCCGGCGCAGAGATTCGTAGTGGCGAATGGCCCGATCGCGCTTGGCGCGGTAATAGTCACGCTGTTCCGTGTTGGTTTCGTTGCGGATGCTGCGCTCCAGCGTATCGATATCCCGTTCGGTACGCTCCAGCTCGTCGCTGATCTCCCGCAGGCGGGCAGCCAGTTTGTACTCTTCGTAGCCACGCTGATACTGCTTGAGGAAGCTGGCATCATTGGGGCATACCCCCAGATAGGCATGCCCCTCCTTGCCCTTGCTGTAAGCCAGCTCGGGAATGCAGTAGAGCTCCAGCCCCTTGTCGTAGCCCCGTTTCCACTCGGCTTCATCCACTTTGAGGCCATATTCGCTGCAAGACGAAACGTAATCGCGGGTCGCCTGACGGGTTTTGCCCTCCGCTCCATCCTGATAACCCAGGTTGTACCAACTCATGGTGCGGCACTCATCTTCTGACAGGGCACTGCATCCCGCCAGCAATACCGGCAGGGTCAGCAACAGGATTTTGGGGGACATGAACAGACTCCGGAAAAGATAGTGACCGGCATTCTAGAGAGGATAAAAGGCCATAACAAGGGATGCGCTCCCGTGCGGTCTGGCGCGGTTTATTTGATGTTTTTGTCACTATTCAACGCCGTGCCAGACGGGCGGCCAACCCGCTTTCCTTGTTATCAGGCGCAAGGTAAACTGCGCCATCTTTTAACTGGCGCGCAACAAAAACAATGAAAGTCCTGACCGTCGATTACCGCTCACCCGATGCGGCCCAACGCTTCACCGAATCCCTGCGAACCACCGGCTTTGGCGTGCTGACCAACCACCCCATCCCGAAAGAGCTGGTGCAGTCCATCTACGACAACTGGTATCGCTTCTTCATGAGCGAGCAGAAGCAGGATTTTCTGTTCAACCGCGAGACCCAGGATGGCTACTTCCCGCCCTCGGTCTCCGAGGTGGCCAAGGGCCATAGCCAGAAAGACATCAAGGAGTACTTCCACATCTACCCCTGGGGCCAGATGCCGGAAGAGCTGAAGGAGCAGGCGATGGAGTACTACCGCCTCGCCAACGGTCTGGCCGCCGAGTTGCTGGGCTGGGTCGAGCAGTACACCCCGGCCGATATCGCCGCTCACTACAGCTGCCCTCTCTCCTCGATGATCGAAGAGAGCCAGAAGACCCTGCTGCGGGTGCTGCACTACCCGCCGTTCGATGGCACCGAGGAGCCGGGTGCCATCCGCGCCGCCGCCCACGAGGATATCAACCTGCTCACCATTCTGCCCGCCGCCAACGAGCCGGGGCTGCAGGTGAAGGGCTCCGACGGCGAGTGGATGGACGTACCGTGTGACTTTGGCACCCTCATCATCAATATCGGCGACATGCTGCAGGAGGCCTCCCGCGGCTACTACCCCTCCACCACTCACCGCGTCATCAACCCGACCGGTGGCAGTGCCAGCAAGTCGCGTATCTCCCTGCCGCTGTTCCTCCACCCGCGCCCGGATGTGGTGCTCTCCGAGCGCCATACTGCCCACAGCTACCTGATGGAGCGGCTGCGGGAGCTGGGGGTGATCTAGTCCACCGACGAGCAGTTGTCAGAGACCAAACCGGAGCAATCTCGCTCCGGTTTTTATTTGGTGGCAGGATTGGGCAAAAAACAGAATTAAATTAGCCAATCGTGCCAATAAATCGCATTTATGCCTGATAACCGTCGTAGTGATTGCGCCGTGACCTCCGTAACATGAGCGCCATTCTGCCCCTGCCAAGGGGCGCTCGATTGGAGTTCTTATGAAGCAGTCCCAATGGTCATCCCGACTCGGCTACATCCTCGCCGCAGCGGGTTCCGCGGTCGGTATCGGCGCAATCTGGAAATTCCCCTATGTCACCGCCGTCAACGGCGGCGGCGCCTTCCTGCTGGTCTTTCTGCTGTTCAGCTTCACCCTGGGGGTGGCGGTATTGATGGGGGAGACCCTGCTCGGCAGCATGAGTCGCCGCGGGGTAGTCGGAGCCTTCTCCGATCTGCTCGGCAAACAGTGGCGATGGGTTGGGGTAATGGGGGTGATCTCTACCCTGCTCATCTACTGCTTCTACAGCGTGGTGGGCGGCTGGACCCTGGGTTATACCGGCATGGCCATCTCCGGTCAGCTCAACCATGGGGATGCGGCGGCCCTCACCGCCCGCTTCAATGACTATGTCAGCGGCGACGTCTGGCCAATCCTCACTCACCTGCTGTTTGCCGCCCTCACCTGGATGGTGGTACAAGGAGGCATTCAGAAAGGGGTGGAGCGCACCTTGCGCTGGATGATGCCGGCCCTGTTCCTGATGATCCTGATGCTGGTCGCCTTTGGCCTCACCCTGCCCAATGCGATGGCGGGAGTACGTCACTTCCTGATGCCCGACTTCAGCAAGCTGGGGATGTCCGGCGTGCTCGATGCCATGGGACTGGCCTTCTTCTCCCTCTCCATCGGTCTTGGCATCCACACCACCTACGGCGCCTATCTGCCGACCAGCGAAGGGGTTGGTCGCTCAAGCCTCTGGGTGGTGCTGCTGGCCAGCATGGTGGCAGTGCTGGCGGGGCTGATGATCTTCCCGGTGCTGGCATCGACCGGTATCGACCCGGCCTCCGGCCCCGGTCTCACCTTTATGACCATGCCGGCTGTGTTTCAGCTGCTGCCCTTCGGTCAGGTGCTTGAGGTGATCTTCTTCGCCCTGCTGGTCTTTGCCGCGCTCTCCTCGGCCATCTCCCTGCTGGAGCATTTGCAGTGCTTCCTGTGCGAGACCTGGGGTTGGTCACGCCGCACGGCCTGCAGCGCCATCACTGGATTCGTCATGGTTAGCGGTGTTCCGGTCAGCCTGTCGTTTGGCCCGCTGCAACACGCCACCCTGTTTGGCAAAACCATCTTCGAGCTGCTGGACTTTGTCACCTCCAACCTGATGATGCCGCTGTTCGGCCTGATGCTGACGCTGCTGCTGGGCTGGAAGCTGGGGCGCAAGGCACTGCCGCAGGGGATTGCCAGCCACTGGCATCACCTGCTGATGAACTGCTGGCGCTGGATTGCCCCCTTGCTGATCGGCGGGATCTTGATTCGCGGTCTGGTGTGACGGTTACTCGTCGCGGGCGGGCTCATCGGCCCGCCCCTGGGCGGCTCTGACGGCATCCAGGGCATGCTGCCAGCGGGTGATCTCGGCATCATCCGTTCCCTTGGAAAAGACGATATAGAGACCGGCCTGATGAAGCAGCACTCCACTGCTGACGATGCTGCGCCGGGATAACCCCATCTTGTCGAGGGTGGCTTCCATCACCAGCTCCGCCATCGGCAAGGCATCGATCTTGCCCAGCATCAGCCGCTCTATCGCCTCCCCGACTGTCTTGTAGCGCACCAGATTGGTGTAGCCCTCATGGGTCAGCCGCACGTCATCGGCATTACCCAGCACGACCCCCACTCTGGGCAGATCCCGCAGCTGTGCCAGCGAGGTCAGCGGGTGGCGACTATCCGGCGCCTGATAGATAAAGACCCGATTGATAAAGAGCGGGCCAACCCATTTGAAATGGGACTCCCGCTCCGGGAGCCGCTGTACCACGAACAGTCCATAACCGGGCTCGACCCGTGCCAGCGCCAGCGCCCGCTTGAGCGGGTAAATCCGCACCGGATAGCGGGTGCCAAGCTCCTCCTGCACCTCATCAATCAAACGAATGGCGAATCCGTCGAGCTTGCCGTCGCGGTATTCGGTAAAGGGGGGTAAGTCGTGACTCAGCAGGGTTAATCCGGGCTGCGCCGACACACTCAGGCTGATCAGTAACCAGGGCAACATCATCCATCTCATACGACATCCTGTCTCATCGTTGTTCCCGTCAGCACCATGTAGCAGTCACTAGTTCCAGAAGAAGCTACGTCGATTATCGCCCAGTAAATAGCCGCAAGGTAGAAAAGATACGGCCCTGCGAGGTTCTCCCCCATTGAGCTGTACGTATAGCCAGAGTGGTGACAGCGGCACACATAAAAAATTTTTGATTTTATGTGTCAATTATTCTTTCCATGGTTTAGGCTGTTCCCTCATTCATTGGTCAGGTTGCCACCTCATGTCTGCCATCCTCGTGCTGTTTGGTCGATTTTTTAGCTCGCAAGAGAGGTGACCTTGCACGCACAGTTTTTCTGAATGTTCATTGCAAAGGTCGCCTCAGGCGGCCTTTTTTATGGTCTGTCGTTTATTGCTACAGAGGAGTATTGCTTCGATGTCGTGTTACCCGGAGGTTGTATGAGCCAGGTTCAGTGGTCTTCCCGTCTCGGTCATGTGCTGGCCGCAGCAGGCACCGCGATTGGCCTTGGTGCCATCTGGAAGTTTCCCTATGTGACCGCCACCAATGGCGGTGGCGCCTTTCTGCTGGTGTTTCTGCTGTTCAGCTTCACCCTGGGGGTAGCGGTACAGGTCGGCGAAACTCTGCTCGGCAGCCATAGTCAGCGCGGGGTGCTCGGCGCTTTCCGCAAACTGGTGGGGCCGAACTGGCGCTGGATGGGGTATATGGGGATCGCCTGCGGCTTCTTTATCTACAGCTTCTACAGCGTGGTGGGCGGCTGGACCGTGGGTTACGCCGCGCTGGCGATGGCTGGCAAGCTCAATCTGAGCGAAGGAAGCGCCCTCACCGCCCTGTTCAACGGCTATGTCAGCAACCCCTGGTGGCCGGTGCTGACCCATCTGATCTTCGCAGGCCTGACCTGGTGGTTCGTGCAGGGGGGTATTCAGAAAGGGGTGGAGCGGGCACTGCGCTGGATGATGCCCGCGCTCTTCATCATGATGTTGCTGCTGGTGGGGGTTGGCCTCTCCATGCCCGGCTCCATGGCGGGTGTGCGCCAGCTGCTGCTGCCAGACTTCTCCATGCTGACCGGCCAGAGCGTGCTGGATGCGCTGGGGCTGGCCTTCTTCTCCCTCTCCATCGGGCTCGGGGTACACACTACCTATGGCGCCTACCTGCCCAATAGCGAAGGGGTGCTGCGCTCCGGGGTCTGGGTGGTCACTCTGGCAAGCCTTATCTCGGTGCTGGCGGGCTTGATGATCTTCCCGGCGCTGGCCTCCACCGGCATCGATCCCACCGCAGGCCCAGGGCTCACCTTTATGACCATGCCTGCCGTGTTTAGTCATCTGCCGTTCGGTCAGGGGCTGGGGGTGGTCTTCTTCCTGCTGCTGCTGGTGGCGGCGCTCTCCTCCTCCATTTCCATGCTGGAGCATCTGGTGCGCTTCACCACCGAGGAGTGGGGTTGGTCGCGTCGTGGCGCATGCCGGGTACTGACCCTGCTTATCATGGCCTCCGGCATTCCGGTGAGCCTGTCGTTCGGCCCATGGAGCGATCTGACCCTGTTTGGCAAGACCATCTTCGAGCTGCTCGACTATCTGACCTCCAACCTGATGATGCCGCTGTTTGGTCTGGTACTGACCCTGCTGCTGGGCTGGCGCCTGGGTGATGCCATATTGCCTGCGGGCCTGTCACCCGCCCTGCGTCTGGCGCTGCTCTGGTGCTGGCGCGTGGTAGCGCCGCTGCTGATCAGCGGGATCCTGATCCGCGGGATCATGTAGCATCTTGCGCATCTTTGCGGGCAGGCCTTGGCCTGCCCTTTTTATTGCTGGCGTTCACTTTATTACAAGCGTTCATATAAGCAGCATCACGATGGACAGGAGTGCAGTCGGGCAATCTCGGCAAAGCAGAGTAGAGGATGTGCGAAATGACAGAGTGGCAGAGTGGCAGAGTGGCAGAGTGGCAGAGTGGCACAATAAGAGGTGGCGTTCGGCTCGCCACACCGGCAACAGAAGAAGTTGAAGTACTGAATTGCGGGCAAAAAAATCCCCATCTGAGTGGGGACTTTATCTGCAACTGAAGCTTATATCTCAGCCTCGCTTGCGAATATGGTGGTCGTTACTGGGATCGAACCAGTGACCCCCTCCTTGTAAGGGAGGTGCTCTCCCAGCTGAGCTAAACGACCTGGGATTCTGAAATGATGGTGGGTCGTGCTGGATTCGAACCAGCGACCAATTGATTAAAAGTCAACTGCTCTACCGACTGAGCTAACGACCCATCTAAATCATTTTTT
>NZ_JAPDCL010000003.1:146767-320035 GCF_027706025.1 Aeromonas sp. Y311-2
TGGTGGTCGTTACTGGGATCGAACCAGTGACCCCCTCCTTGTAAGGGAGGTGCTCTCCCAGCTGAGCTAAACGACCTGGGAATTCTGTCTCCACCGAGTGGAGAAAATGGTGGGTCGTGCTGGATTCGAACCAGCGACCAATTGATTAAAAGTCAACTGCTCTACCGACTGAGCTAACGACCCTCACCACGACCAGTTCCGACTGCATTACTGCTTCGGCTCTGACGGCGGCCTATATTACGGATTTAAATTTCTGGTGCAACAGAAAATTCGTAATTTAAATCCGTTTGCTCACTGTGCGTACAAATGCAGGCTGTTTTTACAGTAGCGTTACGAAAACAGTGACATACAGCAATGTTACAGCTTGGCCAGACTCTGTTTGGCCAACTGGGCCGGCGAAGTGTTGGGATAACCCTTGATCACCTGCTCATAGAAGGATTTGGCTTCCGCCTTCTTGCCATCCAGCTGCGCCAGCATACCCAGCTTCAGCAGCGCATCGGCTCGCTTGGGGGATTTGCTGTATTTGTTGGCCACGGTCGAAAACTGGGCCGAGGCACCGGCTCTGTCACCCTTGTTGAACAGCAACTGGCCGAGCCAGTAGTGTGCATTGGGAACATAGCCCGAATTGGGGTACTGCTTGATGAAGCCCTGGAAAGCCGGAATGGCTTTGTCGTAGTTCTTCTCTTTGAGCACCATGTTGACCGCTGCGTCGTAGGCCTGATTCTCATCCTGATTGGTTGAGTAATTGGCCGCAGCAGCCGGTGTAGCGGCAGCAGCAGGGGCCGCGGCGGCCGGTGCAGCCTGCTGGCTGCTGGCAACCTTGTCGAGCTCCTGATAGAGCTGACGCTGGCGCTCTTGCGACTGTTCCATCTGGTAGGTCTGCTGCTCCAGCTGACCACGCAGCTCGGAAACCTCCCCTTGCAGGGAGTCGACCTGTTGCTGCAATTCAGCTTGCAGTCGCAGACGGGCATTGAGGGTGCGCTCCAGCAGGGCAACCCGATCTTCCAGGCTACCGGTGGGCACGATGGCGCCGTTGTTGCCACTAAGGACAACGCCACCACCCGAGTCACCGCCCAGATCGCTGACCGGTGCTGCAGCTTGCGCATTCAGAGCAACCATTACGGCCAGCGCAACGACAGCTTGCTTGTACACAGATTTCATTCGGATCAAACCTTAGCGTTTAGTACAGATAAAACGGCCAGCGCCATCGTCGCTCGCATATGCAGATTTCATTCGGATCAAACCTTGGCGTTTAGTGCAAATAAAACGGCCATCGAAATGGCCGCTTGCATATAAACGAACTTCGTTCGGTTTAAACCTTAGTAAACCAGAACCGCGCGGCGGTTTTTGGCAAAGGCATCCTCGGTGTGGGACATGTCCAGCGGCTTCTCTTCGCCATAGCTGACGATGGAGAGCTGCTCGGCCTGCACACCCAGGGTTTGCAGATACTTGGCAACAGCCTTGGCACGACGCTCGCCCAGGGCGATGTTGTACTCCGGAGTACCGCGCTCATCGGCGTGACCTTCGATCAGGACTTTCACGCTCGGGCGCTCGCGCAGGTAGCTGGCGTGGGCATCCAGCAGATCAGCGTACTGACCCTGGATATCGTAACCGTCGAACGGGAAGTAGATCACGTTGTCACGCTGCAGTGCTTCGAACTTCTGACGCATCTGCTCTTCCGGGGACAACATGCCGTTGGCGCCGCCGGTTTGTACACCGCCCATGCCGTCGGTCATACCTGATTCAGCGCCAGCGGCGTCGGAATCAGAAGAAGAACTACAAGCGGCCAGGGTGAACAGTGGCAGTGCGATGGCCAAACCCTTGAGCAGTTTATTGAGTTGCATGCTATTTCCTTAAACCTTTATAACAAAACAAAAAACAATTGGATTTTTATCAATTCAAGAAGGGCGACCAAGCTGGTGCACGAATTTCACCGCTACTGGTCGGAAGCACAGCCTTGAAGCGACCATCAGTCGACACCAACGCGAGACTCTTACGACCCTGATAGATGGTGGCATAAATGATCATGCTGCCATTGGGAGCCACACTTGGCGACTCATCCAGAGCGCTCTGGGTAAGGACCAACAGGGCATTGTTTTCCATGTCCTGACGGGCAATACGATACTGTCCCTGAACACGGGTCACCATCACCATGATTTTGCCATCAGGAGTGATGGATGCCCCCTGGTTGGATTCACCTTCCCAAGTCATCCGGCGAGTCATACCAGTCGCCAAATTTACGCTATAAATCTGGGGTTTGCCACCACGTTCAGAGGTGAACAACAAATTTTGCCCATCCGGCATCCAGGAGGGTTCGGTGTCGATCACACGACTGGTTGTAACCCGGGTCAGCTGCTTGCTAGCGACATCAACCACATAGAGGTTCGGTGAACCATCTTTGGAGAGAACGATAGCCAGACGACGACCATCCGGAGACCACTCCGGCGCCCCGTTGATACCGCGGAAACTGGTGATCAGACTGCGCTGCTGGGTGTAGATATCCTGCACGTAGATTTCGGACTTCTGGTTCTCGAAGCTCACGTAAGCCAGCTTGCTGCCATCCGGCGACCAGGCTGGAGACATCAACGGCTCGCGGGAGCGCAGCAGGGTCTTCTCGTTGTAACCGTCGTAATCAGAAATACGCAGCTGGTAAGGGAACTGGGTACCCTGCTGTACGGAGACGTAAGCCAGACGGGTCAGGAAGGCACCGCGCTCGCCAGTCAGACGCTCATAGACGATGTCGGAGATACGGTGGGCAAACTGGCGCATCTGGGCACCCGGGATGGTCGCCATACGGCTATCCAGGATGTAACCGTTGCTCTCGCCACCTTGTGCCTTGGCCAGCTGGCCTTTCAGCACATCGACCAGCTCGAAGTTGACCTTGTAGGTGCCGTCACCGACTGCCGAAATGGAACCCACCACCACGGCTTCAACCCCTTGGGAGGCCCAGGGAGCGAAGTTGATCTCGCTGCTGCTGCTCGGGGTTTGCGGCATCTGGCCACGGGCCAGCGGCTTGAACTTGCCGCTGCGCATCAGGTCGTTGGAGACCACTTCCGCGATGTCCTGCGGCAACTGCCCGTTACCTTCCCACTTGAAGGGGGCGACAGCGATGGGGCGTGCGCTATCAATACCGCCGGTGATGACGATGTCCAGGGCCGCCTGGGCACTCTGGCCCAGCAACAAACAGCCAACCAAAGCAAAAAATACTTTTCTGATCATGGCTTAAATACTCGGTTCCAATATAGATGAGAGGTTAAATTCCTTTCTCGGCGAGAGGTTGCCAACCGGAGGCAAGCAACCTCGTTTTATCACGCTTAGATACTCGGTTCTAACTTCAGGTTAAATTCCTTCAACATCTCGAATGCCGCAGGATCCTTGGGCACAGGCAGTTGATTGGCTTTCAGAACAGCCGCCTTACCGGAACGACAGACCGCCGGGTCACCCTGGCCGTTATCTACCGATATGACAAAGCCACTGCTCGCAAGACGTACGCCGATAGTACATGTTTTGCCCCGCATGGTGGGATCCAAAATCATATACCGCTCAACAGTGGCCTTGATGAGCGCCGCATATTTGTCGACTTCGCCCTGGGCTGCTGCCGATGCCGCCTGACTGCGAGCATTGGCCTCAGCCGACAGCTGCTGCTGCATCATCTCTTCCATCTCTTTTTGCAGCTTGGCCTGCTCGGCCGCTTTACGCTTGCGCTCAGCCGCGATCTTGGCCTGCTTTTCGGCCTCTGCCTTGGCTTTCTTCTCTGCGTCAGCTTTTGCCTTTTTCTCAGCCTCTTCCTTGGCCTTCTTCTCGGCCTCGGCTTTGGCTTTTTTCTCTGCTTCTGCCTTGGCTTTCTTCTCGGCTTCGGCTTTGGCCTTCTTGTCAGCTTCCGCTTTCTTGGCCTTGGCTTCTGCCGCCTTTGCCTTCTCTTCGGCCTCTTTCTTCTCTTGTTCCTTTTTCTTCTTCAGCGCCAACGCCTTGCTTTCGGCTTCCGCCGCTTTACGCTCGGCTTCAGCCTTCTTGGCCTTCTGTTCTTCCAGCTTGCGGGCTTCCTCGGCTTTTTGGGCCTTCTCTTCCGCCTGCTTCTGCTCGGCAACCTTCTTCTGCTTCTCGGCCTCGGCCTTGCGAGTCGCCTCTTCGGCCTGCTTGCGCTTGGTCTCGGCGATGCGAAGCTGCTCCTGTTTCTGAGCCAGCTCGCGCTTGGCGAGATCCGTGTCTTCCTTATCCTTCTCTTTCTCTACCTTTTGAGGCTTGGGCTGAGATTTCTGCTGCTGGATCTGCTTGGCCTGTTCGTTGAGGAAGTTCTCATCGAGCATGACGGCATTGACGATCTGCCCCTTCGATTCGGGTCGTTTCGGTTTGCTGAAATCGAGCCCGACAAACAGGATGATGCCGATGATCAGGTGCAGCAGAAACGACGCGATGAGATAACCGGAAATACCACGCTTCACATCCATCTCCGTTAGTTCACCGGATCTGTCATCAGGCCAACCTGAGGCACACCCGCATTCTTGAGGGCCACCATCAACAGGATCACCTCTTCGTAGCGCACGGCCTTGTCACCCGCGACCACCACGGGGGCATTCTGGTTGATCGCCAGATAGCCCATGGCTTTTTCGGTGATGTATTGCTGCATCGCCTCTGGCGTGCCGCTTGGCACCGGCTCGTCATCGGCTTCGCCAGCCTTGATGACATACTCGCCTTCGGTATTGACGCTGACGATGAAGGGTGGCTTGGCATCTTCCGGCAACTGCTCGGACTCAGCCTGTGGCAGATCCACCTTGACCCCTTGCGTGATCACCGGCGTGACCGCCATAAAGATGATAAGCAGCACCAGCATGACGTCGATATAGGGAACCACGTTGATCTCGGCCACCTTCTTGCGCCGGATCCGCTGATAGGTTTGCATTACTGATCACCCTGCTGCTGTGCAATTTGACGGTTCAGAATGGTGGTGAACTCGTCCATGAAGTTGGCGTAGGCGTTCTCCAGCCGCTCTACCTTGTTGGAGAAACGGTTGTAGAAGATAACCGCCGGGATAGCGGCAAACAGACCCATGGCGGTAGCGATCAGCGCTTCCGCGATACCCGGTGCCACCATCTGCAGGGTGGCCTGCTGCACCTGACCCAGGGCGATAAAGGCGTTCATGATCCCCCATACGGTACCAAACAGACCGATATAGGGGCTGATGGAACCGATTGTCGCCAGCACCGGCAGGTTGGATTCCAGATCATCCACCGCGCGGGAGAGGGAGACGCGCATGGCGCGGTAGGTACCATCCATCACCGCATCCTGACCACGGGCACCGGCCTTGAGCAAGCGGGCATACTCCTTGAAGCCGGAGTAGAAGATATCTTCCATGCCTTCGATATCATCGCGGCGGGAAGAGGACTCCTGATAGAGGCGATTGAGATCGACCCCTGACCAGAAGCGATCTTCAAACTGTTCCGATGCGAGATTGGCCGCCTTGATCGCCTTTGAACGCTGGATAATCAGCGCCCACGAGACAATAGACATGCTCATCAGGGTCATCATGACCAGTTTTACCAACAGGCTGGCTTGCCAAAACAGGCCAATAAACGAAATTTCAGCGTGCACTTAACAGCACTCCCTTGATTTTTTCAGGTATAGCTACAGGTTTCATTTGCGGATGACTGACACAGGCTATCTGTACCATGGCCTGGGTGATCAGTCGTCCATCAGCCGCCAGGATCTGCTGCGAAAAGCGCAGGGATGCGCGTTTCACTTCAATCACTTGCGTTAATACATTCAATAGTTCATTAAAACGGGCCGCCGAGCGGAAATCGATCTCAGTTCGGCTCACCACGAAGGCATATCCCTCCTGCAGCCAGACGTCCTGTTCGACCCCTTTGGCACGAAGAAACTCGGTGCGAGCACGTTCCATAAACTTGAGATAATTGGCGTTGTAGACGATGCCCCCGGCGTCGGTATCTTCGTAGTAGACACGCACCGGAAACTCAAAGACTTCCCCCATAACAATCTGTGATCCATTCGACAGTCAGATGGGGGGCTATCATAGCGCAGGGCTGAATAGGAAAGAAGCAGGGGGAGACAGGGAAATCCTGCCTCCCCCCTTTTTTTATGAAAGGAAATATGAATGTGTCAGCCAGAGGCCATACAACAAACTGGGCCAGGCGAGCCAGGGGTTGAACAGCACACGTCCGGGCAGGCTTTTCAGATGAAAGCCAAGCCCGTTAAGTACGCCACAACAGACGGCCCACATCAGCCAGGGAGCAAGCCAGAGACCATGCTCGCTGGTGTTGGCCGCGATCAGATTGGGGGCCTGTAAAATAGCGACGGCCAACAAGGCCGCCGCGAGTAACATCAACCCCTGCCACGGCTGCCGCTCCAGTGGAGCGGCCTGCCTGGCGAGTCGATCACTTGTTTTCATCGATCTGACGATCCATGTTCTCGGTGTGTTCCAGCCACAGCGCATTGATGATGCCAAATGCACAGGCCAGCAACAGTCCCAGGATCCAGGTGAAATACCACATTGTCAGCGCACCTCTTAATAGAGAGATTGTTGGTTATCTTCGATGTGCTTGTTGGTTACCCGGCCAAACATCTTGATGTAAGTCCAGATGGTGTAACCCAGCACAATCGGTACGAAGATCGCTGCGGCCACAGTCATCACCTGCAAGGTGTTGAAAGAGGCGGTAGCATCCCACATGGTCAGGCTCAGTGACGGCTCAAGGCTTGAGGGCATCACGAACGGGAACATGGAGAAACCGGCAGTGAGGATGACCCCGGCAATCGCCAGCGAAGAGCTGGTAAACGCCAACCAGCCGATGTTCATGCGGGCAAACAGCGCAGTCAGCAGGCTCATGGCCAGGCCCAGTACAGGGGCAGCCACCATCCACGGATAGAGGGTGTAGTTGTTCATCCAGGCACCAGCCTGCAGGACAACTTCCTTGTTCATCGGGTTGGATACCGCGTCAGTCGCAGCAGCCTTGACGATGACATACCCTTCCATACCGCTTACCCACCAACCTGCGGCAGCAAACAGCACCAGGGTCAGCAGTGAGCAGATCATGGCGGCAGTGCGGGAACGCGCCAGCACTTCACCGTCGGTCTTCATCATCAACCAGGTTGCGCCCTGAGTGAGCAGCATGAACAGACTCACCAGACCAGCCAGAATGCCGAACGGGTTAAGCAGGCCAAAGAAGTTGCCGTGATAGGTCAACATCATGAACTGGTTAAACTCGAACGGAACACCTTGCAGCAGGTTGCCAAAGGCCACACCAAAGACGATGGGCGGTACGGCGCTACCGGCGAACAAGGCCCAGTCCCAGTTACTGCGCCATTTGGCATCAGCACGCAGGGAGCGGTACTTGAAACCGACCGGACGCAGGAACAGCGCCATCAGCGTCAGGATCATGGCGATGTAGAAGCCGGAGAAGGTCGCGGCATACACCATCGGCCAGGCGGCGAACAAGGCACCACCGGCAGTGACCAGCCAAACCTGGTTACCTTCCCAGTGCGGTCCCATGGTGTTGAGCATCACGCGGCGCTCGACATCTTTCTTGCCAACGAACGGGAGCAGTGCGCCTACCCCCATGTCGAAGCCGTCAGTGATGGCAAAACCGATCAGCAGTACGCCGACCAGAGCCCACCAGATGACACGCAGAGTTTCGTAATCAAACATGGTCGCTCTCCTTATGCCTTGATCTGTTCAAAGTGATACTTGCCAGTCTTCAGGCTGCTGGGGCCAAGACGGGCATACTTGAACATCAGGTACATCTCGATAACCAGAAGTACGGTATAGAACAGGCAGATACCGATCAGAGAGAACCAGATCTCGGCTGCCGGCAGGTTGGATGCAGAGAGGGAAGTCGGCAACACCTCTGCAATAGTCCACGGTTGGCGACCATACTCAGCGACAAACCAGCCAGCTTCAATAGCGATCCACGGCAGCGGGATACCCCACAGCAGACCCTTGAGCAGCCACTTGCGCTTGCCGATCTGGTGACGGGCACTGTCATAGAAGGCCATACCAATCAGCACCAGCATCAGCATGCCGACGGCAACCATGATGCGGAAGGCGAAGAACAGCGGCAGTACCTGCGGGATGGAGTCATCCACTGCGGCCTTGATCTGCTCGTCGGTAGCATCGGTCACGTTGCTGGTGTAGCGCTTGAGCAGCAGACCGTAGCCCAGATCCTGTTTCACTTCGTCGAAGCGAGCGCGGGTCTCGTCAGACTTGTCACCGGATTGCAGCTTGGTCAACAGGTCGTAAGCGGTCATACCGTTACGAACGCGCAGTTCGTGCTCGCTCTTCAGATCTTTAAGACCGGTGACCTGACCGTCCAGAGAACGGGTCGCAATAATGCCCAGCGCATAGGGGATCTTGATGGCGTAGTCGGTGCGCATCTCTTCCTGATTCGGAATACCGAACAGGGTAAAGGCGGCCGGAGCAGGTTCAGTCTCCCACTCAGCTTCGATAGCGGCCAGTTTCACCTTCTGCACTTCACCGGTCTCGTAACCGGATTCATCACCGAGGATCAGAACGGACACGATGGAAGCCATACCGAACGCAGCGGCAATGGCGAAGGAGCGACGGGCGAACGCCACATCACGATTTTTCAGCAGGTAGTAGGAGGAGATACCCAGCACAAACATGGCGCCACAGGTATAACCAGCCGCCACAGTGTGGACGAACTTGACCTGAGCAACCGGGTTGAGCACCACGTCAGCGAAGCTCATCATCTCCATCCGCATGGATTCGAAGTTGAACTCTGCACCGACCGGGTTCTGCATCCAGCCGTTGGCGACCAGGATCCAGAGGGCGGAGAGGTTGGTACCCAGCGCCATCAACCAGGTGGCAGCCAGATGCTGATGCTTGCTCAGACGATCCCAACCAAAGAAGAACATACCGACGAAGGTGGACTCCAAGAAGAAGGCCATCAGCCCTTCGATAGCCAGCGGGGCCCCGAAGATATCGCCGACATAATGGGAGTAGTAAGCCCAGTTCGTCCCGAATTGGAACTCCATGGCCAGACCTGTGGTGACCCCCAAGGCAAAGTTGATACCAAACAACTTACCCCAGAATTTGGTCATGTCCCGGTAGATGGTGTTGTTGGTCATCACATAGACGGATTCCATGATCGCCAGGAGAAAGGCCATTCCCAGCGTCAGGGGTACAAACAAAAAGTGATAAAGGGCCGTCGCAGCGAACTGGAACCGCGATAGGTCTACCACATGCTCAGCAATCATGATGTTTCCTCACCGATTATTGGCACGGCTATTTTAAGTTTTAAGCACAAAGCTTCCGTTGGAGGTTATCGAATGAGCCTTATTGGGACGTGTCACAACAAAACGCGTTCAGTAACCACTGGCATTAACAACAAGGCAATACGAGAACACAAATAAAGCTAATGTTTAACAATTCCAAAACAATCAGCCTAAATTTATTCTCGCCCATGATGACCGGGTTTTTATATCACCTTTATTTGATTGAAATCAATGTAAAAGGACCCGCCATACATGGCTTTGAAAGGCATTTTTAATCTATTTCACGATTATTGACGCGAGCCAGATCACAAAACACGATAAAGCGTAAAACATTGATTTAAATCAATTTAAGAATTTAACATCCCGCCACTCGGTTTAATTTGAAAAGCGTGAATGACGCGCCTTTTTCCATGTTATCCGAGTCAGGCAATCTGATTCGAAAACTCAATTTAAAATTGCAAAGAATGCATACTCATGCGAACCAATTTCATCAACAAAGACATTAGATAAACTAATTTGAAGAGTGCAATTTTTCTTGTTTGCCGGGGTCGATTCGAACTCCTACAATGCGCCTCGCAGTGAGGGCATACCCTTGGATACAGGCCGGTTAATCCGGGTTCACGGTACGTATTCAACGATCAATTTGAACCTGTCTATTGGAATCGAAGATGAAAAAGTTTGTTGCTAAAACCATCCGTTACTACAAGCTTTCCTTTGTTCAGCTCTATCAACTGAACCGACTCTGAGAGCTCGCGACGGCTCACCTGTTTATTTTCCGGTCTGTGTCCAGACGCACTCACTGTCTGTGAACATCCATCCTGAATTGTCTTTGCCCACCGCATCCGCCGTGGGCTTTTTTTTGCCCGGATAATAAAAAACCGCCTTTGACGGCGGTTTCATGTTCAAACGACTGTTTTTACTTCTCATCTGGTCGCTGAAGACCGAAATGAGCGTAGGCTCGTGTGGTCGCAATCCGTCCTCTGGGAGTACGTTGCAGATACCCTTGCTGGATCAGATAAGGCTCCAACACATCTTCGATAGTATCTTTCTCTTCCCCGACCGCGGCGGCCAGATTATCGAGACCCACCGGGCCCCCCATAAACTTGTCTATCACAGCCAACAATAACTTGCGGTCCATGAAGTCAAAACCTTCGTTATCGACATCCAGCATGTCCATGGCGCGGGCAGCAATGGGGCCGTCGATCCGGCCATCGGATTTCACCTGGGCAAAGTCGCGCACCCGCCTTAACAAACGGTTAGCAATCCGCGGCGTGCCGCGAGAGCGACGGGCGACCTCAATGGCACCATCTTCCGTCATGTCTAGCCCCAGACAACGGGCACTGCGGGAGACGATATCGGTCAGGTCCTTGACGTTGTAGAACTCCAGCCGCTGGACGATACCAAAGCGATCCCGCAGCGGGCTGGTGAGTGAACCGGCCCGGGTGGTGGCGCCAATCAGGGTAAAGGGAGGCAGATCCAGCTTGATGGAGCGAGCTGCGGGTCCCTCCCCGATCATGATGTCGAGCTGGTAATCCTCCATCGCTGGATAGAGCACCTCCTCCACCACCGGGCTGAGACGATGGATCTCGTCGATGAACAGCACATCGTTCGGTTCGAGGTTGGTGAGCAGCGCCGCCAGATCCCCCGCTTTCTCCAGCACCGGGCCGGAGGTAGTCTTGATATTGACCCCCATCTCGTTAGCGACGATGTTGGCGAGGGTAGTCTTGCCCAGACCCGGCGGGCCGAAGATCAGCAGGTGATCGAGCGCCTCTCCCCGCTGACGGGCCGCTTCGATAAAGATCTCCATCTGTTCGCAGACGGTATCCTGGCCGGTGTAGTCAGCCAGCTTCTTGGGACGAATAGCCCGGTCAATAATGTCATCCTCACGGGCGGCACTGGCCGAGATGAGGCGGTCTGCTTCAATCATCAACTACCTCATACCAGGCTACGCAGGGATTCACGGATGATATCTTCCACCGACATCCCCTCTTTGGCAATCTTGCTGACAATCTGACTCGCCTGCTGCGGCTTGTAACCGAGGGCCACCAGCGCACTGGCCGCCTCCTCGGTCACATCAGGTGCCCGCAATTCGGGCTCACTGGCTGGCAAGGTGACCATGGCCGGGGAGAAGAGGTCGTGACTGACCCACCCTTTGAGGCGATCCTTCATCTCCACCACCAGACGCTCGGCGGTCTTCTTGCCGACTCCCGGCAGTTTGACCAAAGAGCTTATCTCTTCACGTTCGACACTCAGCACAAACTGGGTAGCTGTCATGCCGGAGAGAATAGCCAGCGCCAGCTTGGGGCCGACTCCGTTGGTCTTGATCAGCTCGCGGAACAGCGCCCGCTCCTGTTTGTGGTTAAAACCATAGAGCAGCTGGGCATCTTCCCGCACCACGAAGTGAGTATGGATGGTCGCTTCCTTGCCGATCTCCGGCAAATCATAGAAGCAGCTCATCGGCATCTGCACCTCATAGCCAACCCCGCCCACTTCCAGCAGGACCTCGGGGGGCTGCTTTTCAATGACAATGCCTCTCAAGCGACCAATCACGGCTCTCTCCTCACCAATACAACTATTCGTAAATTGGCTCATAGCATAAAGAATAACTGGATAAGTATCCAGCATAGGGCAGCAACACCCTTGTGGTCAGAGAGGCTTTTTATCCCATTTTCCACCATGCTTGATCGGGTGCAGCCAGTGCACGGGATGTTTCAGCGCCGCACCAGCCCCCGGACGGGGGATAAACCACTACACTAAACCCGTTCGGAACCGAAACTGGTGCCAATGTCGATACCAAGGAAGGCCATCACATGAAAATTGTTACCACCTCCAATCTGGGTCTTGCCATATTGCTCGGCTGTACGCTGGGCATGGGGGTCGTTGGCTGGTATGGCAGCCAGCGGCTAGCCAATCTGCTCTCCTACGTACTGGGCGCCGCCTGGCAGACCGCCGACGGAGCCATGGAGGGCTCCATAGAGCTGGGCAACCAACAGCTACAGATTCAGAAGATGCAAAACGGAACCCCGCTCGATCGCGCCGAACTCGATGCAGCCAAGGCGGCGACCGATGATGCGCTGGCCAGGGTCAGCCAGGGGCAGCTCATTGATGGTGCAGCCCTTGCCACCATGGAACAGCACAAGCAGGACTATCAACAGCAACAAGAGAAGCTGCTGGCGCTCTATCACGCGTATACAGAGGTAGATCAGGCACTGCATCATAACGCCGATCTGATGGCCCGCCTCTCGACCCAGCTGGAGGTGATCGGCGACGGCGCGGTCGAGGCGCTGACCCAATCCCCCGACCAGACCATCAGCTGGAACAGCGGCCTCTCCACTCGCTGGGAAGCGGCCGATGGGGGGATGGAGTCCAACATAGGCTTTTTGCGCCAGCTCTATGCGCTGGAAAAGATGCGCAGACAAGGAGTCACAGAGGCGATCAAGGCCGAGCTGAAAGAGGCGACCGATTTCTACCACGAAGCGGTCGACAGCATGCTCGGCACCGGGCTGTTCGATATCGAGGGAACCGGCGAATTTGCCGGCAAGACACTGTCGGCAGAGTATCGCGCCCTGTTGGCCCGGCATCAGCAACTGATGGGACAGTGGGTCGATGCGCTCGGCAGCTATCAGGCCCAGCAGTCCGCCTATGAGGTCAGTGCCGATGAGCTGCGACAACAGCTGGTTGCCATCGAGGAGAGCGGCGATGCCACCGTCGAGGATCAGGTGGCCCAGCTCAACGGCATCATCAGCCAGACCCGAACCCTGCTGCTGGGTGGCCTGTTGCTGAGCCTGATCATGGTCACCCTCTGCGGCTTCTGGCTGACCCGCAAACTGGTAACCCCACTGCTGCAAGTAGACAAACGAATGCAGGATATCGCCGCCGGCGAGGGAGACCTCAACGCCCGCATCAACCTGCAACGTGATGATGAGATAGGCTCGCTGGCAAACAGCGTGGATCGTTTCATCGAGAAACTGCAGAAGATGATCAGCTCCACCATGGACAACAACCAGCACATCAGCGAACACGTTCACACCTCGGTCAACCGGGTGGAGGCAATCAGCCAAAGCAGCCGCCAGACCGCCGAACATGCGCTGGCCCTGCACCACGACAGTGAACAGATGGTGCAAGTCGCCACCGGTATCTCGGACAACTGCAGCATGGCGGCCCACAATGCCAACGAGGTGCGCCAGCTGACCACCGAGAGCAGCCAGTATGTCGCCTCCGCCAGCGCGGGCATGCAGCGGGTGGTACAGGAGGTGAGCGAGTGTGCCATCGCCATCAACTCCCTCAAGGAGCAGGCGGGTCAGATTGGCCAGATCATCTCCACCATCAGCGGCATCTCGGAACAGACCAACCTTCTGGCCCTCAATGCGGCCATCGAAGCGGCCCGCGCGGGGGAGATGGGACGTGGCTTTGCGGTGGTTGCGGACGAGGTGCGCACCCTGGCCAATCGCACCGCGACATCAAGCGCCGAAATTAGCCAGGTGATCAGCAGCATCCAGCAGCAGACCGAGACCGCCTACCTGATGATGCAGCGCAACCTCAAGACGGTGGAGGCCGGCATGCAGGACTCCGAGAACACCAAGCAGATCCTGTTCAAGGTGGAAGGCGCCATCGACCAGCTGGCCGACATGGTGCAGCAGGTGGCCGTGGCTACCGGGCAACTGTCACACACCCTGAGCCACTCCTCTGACAAGGTCTCCGGCATCAGTCTGCAAGCCAGAACCGGCGAACAGGAGGCGCAGGAGTGTCTGCAACTCGCCTCCTCACTCCATCAGGCCAGCCTGCTGCAGCAGCGCCTACTCTCCCAGTTCAGGGTCTGACCCCTTTCAATAGCAAAGATGCCACTCATATGAGTGGCATCTTTTTGTTACCGGTCGCTCATTCCTGCCGCCTTAACTTCCTCAACCTGCTATGGCCAGTTGAATAGCCAGGCTCAGCATGATGATGCCAACCAGCAGATCGATCCCCTGCTGCACCCGGCTGCGGGCCAACCAGGGCGCCAGCGCCGCGGCCCCCAGCGCCAGCGAGTAGAACCACACCAGCGAGGCTAGCATGGCCCCTGCAGCAAAGGCCGGACGCAGGGACTCACTCACCTGACTGCCAAGGGAGCCGAGCAACATCAAAGTATCGAGATAGACGTGAGGGTTGAGCAGCGTAACTCCCAGCGTCATCGCCAGCACGCTTTTGGCACCCATCTGCTGAGCAGAATCGGCAAGTCCCTCCCCTTTACCGCGCCAGGCACTGAGCAGGGAACGGCCACCAAACCAGCCGAGAAACAGCACACCACCCCAGGTGAGCAGCGCCATGCCGAGGGGGCTGGCGGCCAGCACATTGGCTCCGCCAAATACACCTATGGCAATCAGGATGAGATCGCAGAAACTGCAGAGCGTGGCCGTCAGCAGATGGTGATTGCGATGGATGCCCCGACTCAGCACAAAGGCATTCTGGGCGCCGATGGGGATGATCATGGCCAGACCGATGGTGAAGCCTTGCAGTGTCGTTGCGAGCATCATGGAGAGCACCGTTCGAAATGATGAATGAGCGGCACTATAGCGATGGTAGTTCCTTCTTAGAAATTCATTGATTTACTGATTGATTCATTTTGCTAATAAAAACCGGCATACCCAGCCGCTGTTCCAGCCCTTGTCAATTACCGGATCTGACAATTGTGACCCTCAGAGTGCGGCAGGAGAATCTGTTGCGCCTGTGGGCTCAGCCTACTGCAGCAATCTGGGGAAGTTGGTAACCACAACTTGCTCCAGATTGGGTAGCAACAGCCCCGTACTAACCCCTTTGGCAATGGCCTGATAGCGGTTCATGGAGCCGGTTTTGCGGGTGACCTGATTGAGATGGTAATTGACCGTGCGCTCCGTGATCCCGAGGATGCAGGCGATCTCGCTAGAGGTCTTCCCTTCGCTGGCCCAGAACAGGCACTCGGTCTCGCGCTCGGTCAAGGGGTCTTTACCCGCACTGTCCATCATGCTGAAACGCACCACCCGAATGGCCGCCTCGAAGATGTAATTGGACATCCAGGAGAGGATCGGCGAGGACTCCAGCAGCAGGTCGCTCGAGGCCCGCTCGGAGGTGATGAAGGAGAGAATACCGTTCTCCCCGGCAGCACCGTGCAGAGGGAAGGAGATGCCGTTACGCAACCCGAACTCGGCTGCCAACCCCATCACGTCCATGGTTCCCTCCTGCAGAAAACTGGCCCGCTCATCGAGGCGGTTCCAGTAAATGGGAAGCGTCTGCTTGCGTGCCAGCCGGATCACCGGATCGCACGCCAGCATGTTGTTTTCGGTATAGGCCTGCACCCAGGAATCGGGGCACTGGTTGAACAGCACCACCTTGGGCCTTTGCATCGACATCGGCAGGATCAGGGCGAAGCGATAGTAGTCATAGCCCATCCCGAGCGTAAAGCGACCGATCAGTTCGGCCAGACGATTACCGTCCGTCACCGAAGTGAAATGTTCGAGGTACTCAAGCAGTTGGTCTCTGTTCATATGAAAGCCCCCTTGGCCAGACATGTGATTATAACGGCGAATAGCAAGATAGAGGGTCCATAATGTTGGTTTTTAAAGGAAAATTGAGAGAACATCCACGAAACGAGGTGGAGAATGAACTCTATCGCTTTCGAAATCGCGTCTTTTCCGACCGGCTAGGCTGGGATGTCGAGTCTCATCGGGGCCTGGAGCGTGACAGCTTCGACACGCCAGACACCCATTGGGTTCTGATCGAGGACGAACAAGGGCTGTGTGGCTGTATTCGTCTGCTCAACTGTGCCGATGCCTATATGCTGCCCACCATCTTCCCCACCGCCCTTGCCGGTGAAAGCGCGCCACGCACCCCCGATGTCTGGGAACTCACCCGTCTGGCTATCGATGCCCAGCGCGCACCGCGCATGAGCAATGGCGTCAGCGAACTCACTTGTGTCATCTTCCGCGAGGTCTATGCCTTCGCCCATGCCCACGGGATCCGGGAGCTGGTCGCCGTCGTCAGCCTGCCGGTGGAGCGCATCTTCCGCCGACTTGGCCTGCCCATCGAGCGGCTCGGTCATCGGCAGGCGGTCGATCTGGGTGCGGTAAGGGGCGTTGGCATCCGCTTCCATCTGGATGAGCGCTTCGCGCAGGCGGTCTCCCAACCTCTGCTGGGCCATTATCAAACCAGCCATTATCCACTGCAGCAACCGTCACCGGTGTTGGCAGTTCACTCATAAAAAATCCCGGGAAAACAGACCCGGGATAAAGATGTCGCTACGATCTGCGCAGGGCTACCCCATGCGGCACCAGAGAGTATCCTCCCTCAATGGCCTGACCACTACTGTCAAAAATCACAGCGCAACGCCCCTTCCACCGCCCATTGTTGTCCCCTGCCGAGTGACGTAGAGTCAGCCCTTGGGCAACGGAAGGGGGAGAAGATGAAAGAGCTGGACTACAAACTGCTGCGGGCGCTGGATGCGGTACTGCAGGAGCAGAACTTCGATCGGGCGGCCAAGTCGCTCCATATCACCCAGTCGGCCATCTCCCAGCGGATCAAGCAGCTGGAGCAACAGTTTGCCGAGCCGCTACTCATTCGCAGCCAACCGCTGCAGGCCACGCCACTCGGCCAAAAACTGCTGGCCCACTATCGGCAGGTACACCAGCTCGAGCTCGAACTGGCGGGGGAGCTGGCTTCCGATGAGCCGCAAGGGCCAATCCGGATCAGCATCGCCGTCAACGCCGACAGCCTGGCCACCTGGTTTTTGCCCGCCATTGCCCCCTTGTTGAAACAGCACCCCATCGAACTCAACCTGCTGGTCGATGACGAGAGCCGCACCCTCGACAAGGTCCGCGAGGGTCAGGCCTTTGGTGCGGTCAGCCTGCATCCCCAACCGCTGGCGGGTTGCTGCGTCGACGAGCTCGGTGAGATGAACTATCTGCTTACCGCCAGCCCCGCCTTCGTAGCCTGCCACTTCCCTCATGGCCTGACCCGTGAGGCGCTGGCCAAGGCACCTGCGGTAGCGTTCGATCAGCGTGATGACATGCATGTGAGCTTTATGAGAGAACACTTCGGGCTGGAGCCTGGCGGTTATCCCTGCCATACGGTCCACTCGTCAGAGGCCTTCGTCGCCATGGCCGAACAGGGGTTGGCCTACTGCCTGATCCCCGAATTGCAGATAAGAGGCCAGCTGGCTGGCGGGTCACTACTCAACCTCAGTCCCGACCACGTCCTGACGGAACGCCTCTACTGGCACCGCTGGGTACTGGAAAAAGGGGTTCACAAGCAGCTCTCCCAACGCCTTATCGACCATGCCAGATCGCAGTTGAAACCACGCTGAGCAGGCCATTCACCTTGGCTTTGCAGGGCTAAAAACGTATAGTGCTGGGCGATCCTTCATCAGGTCTCCACCCAGGTTTTCACTTCAGGTTCCTCACTTATGTTCCAAGACAATCCGCTGCTGGCCCAGCTCAAGCAACAAATCCGCGAAAACATCCCGAAGAAAGAGGGTGTGATCCGCGCCTCGGACCGGGGCTTCGGCTTTCTGGAAGTCGATGAGAAGACCAGCTATTTCGTGCCGCCTCCCTACATGAAGAAGGTGATGCACGGTGACCGGGTGACCGCCCTGATCCGCACCGAAAAAGAGAAGGAAGTGGCCGAGCCGGATACCCTGCTGGAGCAGTCCGTCACCCGCTTCGTGGCCCGGGTCAAGATGTTCCGCGACCGCCTCAACGTGGTTGCCGACCATCCGCTGATCAAGGATGCCATCAAGGCCCGCGTCAAGAAGGGTCTGGATGAGAAAGAGTTCAAGGAAGGTGACTGGGTGGTGGCGACCCTCAAGCGCCATGCGCTGGTCGACGGCAACTTCTCTGCCGAGATCATCCAGAAGATCGCCGCCCAGGAAGATCACAATGTGCCCTGGTGGGTGGTGCTTGCGCGCCACAATCTGGCCCAGGTCGAGCCGGCTGACTTGCCGGAGTGGAAGGTGATCGAAGAGGAAGAGCTGCCCCGTCGTGACCTGACCAAGGTGCCCTTCTTCACCATCGACGGTGCCAAAACCAAGGATATGGACGATGCGCTGGCCATCACCAAGCTGGACAACGGCTGGGAGCTGCTGGTCGCCATCGCTGACCCGACCGCCTATGTGGCCGAAGGGAGCGAGCTGGACAAAGAGGCCGCCCAGCGCGCCTTTACCGTCTACATGCCGGGCCGCAACGTGCCGATGATCCCGCGCACCCTCTCCGACGAGCTCTGCTCCCTGAAAGAGGGTGAGGAGCGCAACACTCTGTGTGCCCGTCTGCTCATCGCCGAAGACGGTCTGCTGCTGGAGGAGACCGAGTTCTTCGCAGCCCGCATCTGCTCCCACGCCCGCCTCAACTATGACGACGTCTCCGACTGGGCCGAGCATGGCAAAGAGCTGTCCATCGACGCAGGCGTACTGGCCCAGCTGCCGCTGATGAAGACAATGACCGAGGCGCGCATCGCGTGGCGCACCGAGCATGCCCTGGTGTTCCCGGATCGTCCCGACTACGACTTCGAGCTGGGCGAGAATGGCGAAGTGCTGGCTATCCACGTCGAGCCGCGCCGCATCGCCAACCGCATGGTGGAAGAGTCGATGATCGCCGCCAACATCTGCGCCGGTCGCGTACTGGGCAAGAGCGTCGGTTACGGCATCTTCAACGTTCACACCGGCTTTGACGAAGAGTCCCTCGACGGCGCCATCGACCTGCTGAAGAGTGCCGAAGCCCCGTTCGAGCGCGACGAGATCGCCAGCCTCTCCGGCTTCTGTGCCCTGCGCCGCTGGATCGACAACCTCGACACCCGCTGGCTGGATGGCAAGATCCGCCGCTTCCAAAGCTATGCGCTGATGTCCTCCGAACCGGGCGCCCACTATGGTCTGGGTCTGGATGCCTACGCCACCTGGACCTCCCCGATCCGTAAATACGGCGATATGGTCAACCATCGTCTGCTGAAAGCCGTTATCGCCGGCAAGACCCCGGGTGAGCGCCCGAGTCAGGAGCTCACAGAGCATCTGACCGCCTGCCGCCGCCTGCACCGCATGGTGGAGCGTGACATCGGCGACTGGCTCTATGTTCGCTACCTGAAAGCCGCGGCTGGCACCGATCAGGTATTCAACGCCGAGATCATCGACGTGATGCGTGCCGGTCTCAAGCTGCGTCTGCAGGAGAACGGCGCTGTGGTCTTCCTGCCTGCCCGCCATATTCTCGACAACAAGGATCGACTGGAGTGCAACTGGGACAACGGTCGCGTCTATCTGGACAAGACCGAAGTGGTTTATGAGCTCGGCCAGATCATCGAGGTCAAACTGACCGAAGCGGTGGAAGAGACCCGCTCCCTTATCGCCAAACCGGCGGTGGATCTGGTGCCGGGCCCGGCACCGGAAGCCCCGGCGGCCGAGAGTGCGCCAGCCGATAGCAGTGAAACGACCGCTGAGACTGCCCCCAAGGCAGAATAAGCCACGTAGAATCATCTGATCTGCCCGAGAGCCCGCCATCGTGCGGGCTCTTTTTTGCCCGGCATCCCGCCCTACAAGCTGCCATATATACTGTTATGGCACACAGTTCTATCCACGATTGGCAGAGAACGCAGTGAATGTCTCCACCAGCAGGGCTGAAAGCAACCGTTATGTGCGCTGCCTCTCCTTTCTGACATATTAATCAAGGAGAAATATGTCTATACTCGCTTGGGTACAATCCAAGGGATATTGGTATGCAGGAATGGGACCCGGAACACTTCACCAACTTCGCTCAGTTATGCGAAGTGAGCCTCGCCACCATCCGTGAAAAGACCGATGCCGAACGCCTCTACCTCTGGCTGAAAGCCCCCGAACCGCAACTCTACAGCTTTCAGCTCGATCACGGGCTGACCACGCTTGATCTCGCCCATCTCGGTCAACTGACCCTGCCCCACCACCTGATCGACAAGGCGATGGAGAAGGGACAACTGGTAATCGAACAACTCCAGCCACCGCCTGACCCCGGCGAAAATGTGGAGCCCGCCCAGCCGCAGTTACGCGCCTGTTTCCCTCTCAAGCGTCACATGAAACTGGAAGGGGTCATCTATCTGGAGACCCGCCGCCGCATCGATCGCCTCTCCTCCCACCAGCGTCAGGGCATCCAGCTCCTTATCCACTATCTGACAGCCGAGCTCAGCAATCACCTGCTCTCCAGCCAGGTCAATCAGGAGCGGGACCAGCGGCTCCATACCCAGACCGACCTGGTACAGAGTCAGGCACTGCAGGGCTCCTTCCTCACCATGTTGCAGGCGCTGCACATGGTCAGCGTCACCCTCTCCCGCAGTCGCAGCGAGAACGATCTGCTGCGGGATGCCGTGCTGCTGGCCCGCAAGGAGCTGCAGTTCGATCGGGTCGCCATCTTCCTGATCGAACCCGATGGCAAGACCATGCGCGGCACCTGGGGCACCAGCGAGGAGGGCGAGCTTATGGATGAACACAACTTCATCAGCCCCATTCCGGATCACCCGACAGTGCAAGAGGCGCTCAGGCGCAAGGATTACGTGCTGGTGATGGAAGATACCCCCCTCTACTACGAGAAGCAGCAGGTGGGCCGTGGCTGGAACGCCATGGTATCGCTATGGGATGGCACCACCCCCATCGGCTGGATCGCCGCCGACAACCTGCTCTGGCACCGGCCGCTCAAGGCCTATCAGAGCGAGATCTTCAAACAGTACGCCGCCATTCTGTCACAACTGCTGATCCGCCAGCGTACTCAGGAGCAGCTGGAAACCCTCAACCGCCAGCTGGAGGCCCGGGTCACCGAGCGCACCATGCAGCTGGCCGAGACCAACCGTGCGCTGGAGGAGGCCAATCACCGCCTCTCCCTGCTGTCGCTGGAAGATCCCCTCACCGGCATCGCCAACCGGCGCCAGTGGGACATCACCATGCAGCGGGAGTGGGAGTGGGCACGACGCACCCAGAACCTGCTGGCGGTATTGATGATCGACGTCGACGAGTTCAAGGCCTACAACGACCACTTCGGCCATGCCAAGGGGGATCTCTGCCTGCAACAGGTGGCCCATGTGCTGCGGGATGCAGAGCGGCGCTGTACCAATCTGGTCGCCCGTTACGGCGGGGAGGAGTTCGTCATTCTGCTCTGCGCCCCCCAACCCGGTGAGGCCGAACAGCTGGCCGGACGGATCCACGATGGTCTTGCCCGCTTGAAAATGCCCCATCCCGCCTCGCGGGTTGCTGATTTCATTACGGTTAGCATAGGCTTTAGCTATCTGGTTCCCTCCCAGGACGGAGCATGGCAGACCCTGACCGAACAGGCTGACCAGGCGCTCTACCACGCCAAGTCACAAGGGAGGGCCCGCACTCTGGCCTATCGGTGATCCCATGCTGTTGCGTCGCTACCCCATCTTCAATCGTCGCCTGGCTCTGGTGGCCTACGGCATCGACTATCAGCTCAGCTCACCGGCCGAATGGCCTTCACTGGCGCAACATTGCCGACTGCTGGCACAGGGGCGTCAATATCTGGTGCCCTTCACCCACGAACAGCTCGATGAACAGCGTCCCATGCTGCTGGATCAGGACTCGATCCCGCTGGTTGAAGCCTCCAGTGAACGCCAGCCCAACTCGTTCCCGGTGCTGGAGCAGTGGCGTGACAGCCGGCGCAGACTGGCGGTACATGGCGCCAACCGGGATCCGCGCTGGCTCGGCGCCAGCCGCTTGCTGGTGTACTGGATGGGGGAAGAGGGGATCTGCCAGCCCACCGAGCACAAGCGGATGGCGCTTAACATCGAAACCTGGGCGGATTTTCTCCCGCTGCGGGAGGCGGGGGTCGACTTCTTTGCCGGCGGCTTTCTCGCCCGTCCCGAGCTGGTTAATCAGCGGGCCAACCAGCCCGATATGGCGCTGGTACAGCAGGTCCTCCAGCTCATCTGCCACGAGGAGTTCTCCTTCGCCCAGGTAGCCCGCCTGCTGGAGCAGGATGCCTGGCTGCCCGGCCTGCTGCTCACCTACGTCAACGCCCCCGGCTTCGATCATGCCGCCCCCATCACCTCGGTACCCCGCGCCCTCTCCTATCTGGGGGAGCAGGAGATCCGCAAGTTCGTGTTGATCAACGGTCTGGCCCAGGTAAGCCAGCACATGCCGGAGGCCTGCACCCGCATGGCTATCGCCCGCGGCCGCTTCTGCGAGTTGATTGCCCTCACCGCCCTCGGTAAAGCAGAGGCCAGCTGGGCCTTTCTGGTAGGACTGGTTCTCGATGGCTCCCTGCTGTCGGAGCCGCTGATGGCCCACCTGCCCAAGAGCGTGCAGCGCGCCATCGAACTGCACGAAGGGCCACTCTTTCATCTGTTTCAGCTGGTCAGCACCTATGAACAGGGCAACTGGGCCCTGCTGGAACAGCTTGCCCCCAAATATCAACTCGATCCGGCCCAGCTCACCCCCGTCTATTTTCAGTCACAAATGTGGGGGCAAGCGTTTCTCACCAGCTAGGTGATGGCGAGGCAGAGAACCACTGGCTAGAATGGGCTCCCTTTTTTCAGAGACTGACCCGCACCATGACCCTTTCCGGATTCCAAGGCCTGGTCTTTGACCTTGATGGCACCCTAGTCGACTCCATGCCGCTGCACCTCGCCGCCTGGGAACATACCGCCCGCGAGTTTGGCTTTCACTTCGACGTCGACTGGTTCTATGAGCTGGGTGGCATGCCGAGCCGCAAGATAGCCCTGCTGGTCGCACAGGAGCAGCAGATCCCCCTCGATCCGCTCGAAGTCACCCGCTGCAAGACCGCCCACTATGTGGCCAACCTGCACAAGGCGACCGTGTTTCCGGCCATGCAGGCGCTGGTCGAGCGCTATCATGGCGTCATCCCGATGGGGATCGGCACCGGCTCGCCTCGCGTCAACGCCGAGGCAGTGCTGCGCAACACCGGGCTGGATCGCTACTTCTCCGTGGTGGTCACCGCAGACGATGTGGAGTTGCACAAGCCCAATCCGGACACCTTCCTGCTGGTCGCCAGCAAGCTGGGGGTCGAGCCATCAGGCTGTCTGGTATTTGAAGATACCGGTATCGGGGTACAGGCCGGAGAAGCGGCGGGTATGCAGACCTGCATGGTCAAAGAAGGCAAACCGGTCGGCATAACGGCGTAGTGCGGAAAAAATATCGCCCTGCAAGGGGCGATAACCGGAACCGGCTCTCATACGGGACATGAATGAAAATGAGAGCAGGTTCCGTCAGCCGCTGACGCAGGGCGCATCAACGGGGAGTGCGGGGCAGACGATTACTCGTTGTTACCGCCGCCCTGATTATCGTCATAACGACCCGGCGCACCGTGGGGGCGCGGCGCCATGGAGACACGCGGCTTGCGAGCACGCTGGATGTTCACCTGCGGACGGCCGGTGTGCATGGCGATGGTGGAGATCTTGGCCTTGTAGACCAGCTGCTGGTTACCATGAGCATCGGTCAGCAGCACGCTGTACTGGTCGAACCCGCTGATGGTGCCTTCCAGCTTGATGCCGCTCACCAGAAAAATAGCGACCTGACTGCGGTTCTTGCGCAACCAGTTGAGGGCAGAATCTTGCCCGTTCCCGAGGGAGAAGGCTTGCTCAATCGTGGAGTAGCTGGGGGATTCAGTTGTCATAAATTATTGTCCCGCGGAAAAAAAGTGGCGTTTGATTGTGCTAAATGGGCACTGGCTTGTCAAAGTCATTCTCACTCCCGCCAGCAATAGCGGCCTCCGGGGGCTGGTCGCTGACCAGCACAACTGCGATAATCGCCAGCTCTGGCTCTACCACGGGCCTTATCTGGGGTTTTATCTTGCATCCGGTTTCACACCAACACCACACCACCTATGTCCATGATGCCACTGCCTGCGAAGAGTGTGACCTGCTGATACCGGCCACACCGCTCGAGGTGGGACAGGCCAGCTGCTGCCCCCGTTGCGGACACACCCTGAGTCGCCACCTGCCACAGCAGGAGTTGCGGCCGATCTCCTACGGGTTCGCGGCACTTATCATGTTCGTGCTCGCCAATGCCTTTACCTTTATGTCCTTCTCGGCCAAAGGGGTGGGCCAGGAGATGACCTTTTTGCAGAGCATCACCACCCTGGTGGATGAGGGCTATCTGTTTCTCGGCGCGGTACTGAGCCTGACCCTGATCGGCCTGCCACTGGTTTATATGGGATCCATCATGCTGGTGCTGTGGCGGGTCGATAAAGATCTGCACAGCAATGCCCTGCGCTCCCTCGGCCGTCTGCTCTGCCGGATCAAACCCTGGCTGATGGTGGATGTCTTTCTGGTGGGGGTGCTCATCTCGCTGGTCAAGCTGATGGGGATGGCCGACATCAAGATGGGGCTGTCATTCTGGGCTTTCGTCGGTTACACCGTGCTGCTCATCAAGATGATCTCCTCACTGGATCAGATGTGGCTGTGGCAGCGGCTGTTCGGCCCAACCGAGTCACGGGATATCGACCCGGAAGCGGGCGCGCTGGAGTCCGGTCTGGTGGGCTGTCATATCTGTGGCGCCCTGAGCGAGGTTGGTAGCCACAGCTGCTCCCGCTGCGGCGGCAAGCTGCATGCGCGCAAGCCGGGCGGCCTGAACCGCACCTGGGCGCTGCTGTTTACCTCCGCCATTCTCTACATTCCGGCCAACGTCTATCCCATCATGGATACGGTGTTTCTCGGTGATGACAGCCCCTCCACCATCCTCGGCGGTGTGGTGCTGCTCTGGGCCATGGGCTCCTACCCCATAGCGGCGGTGATCTTTTTCGCCAGCGTGGTGGTGCCGCTGGTGAAAATACTGGCGCTATTCTGGCTTTGCTATATGGTGCAGCGCGGCAATGTCACCTCTCCCCTCGGCAAGCTCAAACTCTATCGCATGACCGAATTTGTCGGACGCTGGTCGATGATCGACGTCTTCGTGGTGGCCATTCTGGCGGGCCTGATCCGGCTCGACAATCTGATGACCATCTACCCCGGCCCTGCGGCCGTCGCATTTGCAGGTGTGGTGCTGATCACCATGGTCGCCGCCATGAGTTTCGACTCCCGCCTGATCTGGGATTTACAACAAGGAGAACGCGAACGTGAGTGAGCGTAAACAAAGGTGGAAACCGGGCTCTGACTTTCTGAGCTCTGCCGCCGCAATCTGGATGGTGCCCCTGCTGGCACTGTTCATCGGTCTCTGGATGCTGTTCCAGCACTGGTACTCCCAGGGCCCCAGCTTCACCCTGACAGTCGCCACTGCCGAGGGCATAGTCGCTGGCAAGACGGTGATCCGCTCCCGCGAAGTGGACGTCGGCCGCATCGAGGCCGTCGAGCTGAGTGATGACTACAGCCATGCCGTACTGAAAGGACGGCTGACCAATGCCGCCTCCGGCATGCTGCGCGGTGACAGCCAGTTCTGGGTGGTCAAGCCCAGAGTGGGCCGTGAAGGGGTATCGGGTCTGAGCACCCTGCTCTCCGGCGCCTATATCGAGCTCGCCCCCGGCAAGAAAGGTCGGGCGCGGGACGAATACGCCATGCTCGACAAACCGCCGCTCGCCTCCCTCGATGCCAAGGGTCTGCGTCTCACCCTCAGTAGTCGCGACACTCGCGCGCTGGGAGAAGGCTCCCCCATCAACTATCAGGGCTTCACCATAGGTCAGGTGGAAGAGGCGAAGTTCCTGCCAGAAAAGAGCGAGATGCAGTATCAAATCTTCATCCACGCCCCCTATGACATTCTGGTGAGCAGCAACTCCCGCTTCTGGATGACCCCGGGCTTCGAGGTATCCATGAGCAGCGAGGGGATGAAGGTGAAGATGGATTCGCTGGAGAGCCTGATCGATGGCGGCATCACCATGGGTCTGCCACCCGGCTGGGCGCCTGGCGAGCCGGTCAAACAGATGGAAGGGTTCACCCTGTTCCAGGATGAGGCGAGCGTGCTGGCCGGTAGTCTGGATCAGTTCATCGACTACGTCTTCCTGTTCGATGACAACGTGGGTGGCCTGCACCCGGGCGCGGCGGTGCAGTATCGCGGCATTCGGGTCGGTACCGTCATCTCCGCCCCCTACCTCATCGAGGACAAGGGCGTGCAGATCTTCAAGAGCCGCCAGATCCCGGTGCTGGCCCGCATCGAGGTGCAGCGTCTCTCCCACCGCTATGCCAAGGCGGAGAAGGATCAGTGGCGTGCCCTGTTCGGCAAGCAGTTCAAGGAGGGGTTGCGTGCCAGCCTCAAGACCTCGAGCCTGCTGACCGGCGGCAAGATCATCGATCTCAACTTCTATCCGGACGCGCCACGTTTCGAGCAGGCCAAGCTGGCCGGTTATCAGGTCTTCCCCACCGTGCAGGGCGGGCTGGATCAGATCGAGCGCAAGGTGAACCTCATCCTCGACAAGTTTGTCGACATGGACATGGCGACCACCCTGACCAAGGTCAACGGGTCACTCACCACCCTGGATGGCACCCTGAAGAACATCAGTGCAGTCAGCGCCAACCTGAACAAGCTTACCGCCAAGGATTCCACCCAGCAGCTGCCGGCCTCGCTCAACGAGAGCCTCAAGCAGTTACAGGAGACCTTGCAGGCCTATGATGCCCAGTCGCAGACCAATCAGGATCTGCGTCAGTCGGTGCAGACCCTCAATCAGTTGATGCGCGAACTGCAGCCGCTGGTGCACTCCCTCAACGAGCAGCCCAGCTCGCTGATCTTCGATCGCGCGCATCCATCGGACCCTGAGCCCAAGCGAGGCAAACAATGAAAAAAGAGATCCTGACGCTGGCCCTGCTGGGCCTGCTGGCGGGTTGCAGCAGCCAGCCAAGCCTGCACTACTACTCGCTCGATGCCGACAGCCAGCAACCCGTGACGGCCCCGGCCCAACCGAAGCACCAGCTGGTGCTGCGCCCGGTGGCGCTGGCCAGCCAGCTCGACCGGATCAGTCTGGTCTATCAGCTGGAAGGGCAAGAGCTGCACTTCACCGAGTACCATCGCTGGGCCGGTGCGCTGGACGATCAGCTCAACCAGCTCACCCTCAATGGCCTCTCCACCCGCCTGCCGGGCTGGGTGGTACGGCAGGATGGCGCCCGCAAGGGGCCGGTGCTGACCATTCTGGTGGAGCGCTTTCAGGGCCGTCATGACGGCAGCGCCGTGTTGAGTGGTCGATGGCGCCTGCTGGCGGAGGATGGCACCGTGCTGCGCGATGCCCCCTTCCGTCAGGAGCGGGTACTGCCGGCCGATGGCTACAACGCGCTGGTGAACGAGCTGGGTCAGGGCTGGCAACAGCTGCTCGACCAGATCGCCGCCGAGGTGCGCCAGAGCGCCCGCTAACCGGCAATCCCCCCGATTGCAGAGATAAAAAAACGACGCCAGCTGGCGTCGTTTCACATTGCAGCCACCCCGTGAAAGAGAGTGTTGAGTCTATTTTTTGAATCTTCGCAAGCTAGCTGAAATATGATGTCATAGTGGAGTAGCACATTTCCGATATTCCGAGGGACTGACCCCCACCCGTTTTTTGAACACCCGCGAGAAGTAGAGCTGATCGTCATAGCCCACTTGCTGGCCTATGGTGGCCACCGACAGCGGCGTGGTCTGCAGCAGCAGCTTGGCCCGCATGATCCGCTGATCCTCGCGCCAGCGCACTATGCTCACCCCCACCTGCTCGCGAAACAGGTGGGCCAGCCGTGACGGGGACAAAAACACCTGCTCGGCCAGCGCCTCCACCGAGATCTCGGCGCAGAGCGACTCGCTCAGGATCTGGCACGCCTGGTGCACCCGGTGATCTATGGTGGGGTAGGCACTTAGGGAGGAGGCTTCATAGCAGCGAATAAGCAGCCGCTCTAGCAGGTTCATGGCCAGCTGTTCCGACATGGGGCGCAGCTGCTGATGGGTCTCTTCGATGTCGAGGAACAGGGCGTCGAACTCGGCGAGCAAGGCGGCGTCCGCTAGTTGCAGGCGCCCCACCCGCTCAGTGACCTGCGGCCACTTGAGCCAATCAGCCCAGTAGGCCCGCGGCCGGAAATAGACCCAGCGGTGATACCACTCCCGCGCATCCGGCGCCCGGCCGTAATAATGCACCGCCGCCGGCGGAAACAACAGCAGGTCGCCGGGCTCCACGGTGAAGGCCTGCTCCCCCTGAAAGATCAGCCCCTTGCCCCTGATGGTCAGATTGACGATGAAGCCCTTCATCCCCAGGGGCCGGTCGATGATGAAGTCGAGCGCACTCCCCTGCTCGATGGGGGTCATGCCCGAGACCAGGAAGACGTCGAAGGCATAGCCCGGCAGCAGGGGGTTGAGTTGTTTCGGCTTCTCTTTTTGCATCGAGGACATGGCGGAAAACAGCGCTTGGGTAAAAAAATCGGCTTGGGCCATTGTAAAGACTCACCTTGGAAACGCGCTATCTGACGCTCGGCGCCGTGTGAAATTGGTGAACTGGCTCACAACGGGATGTGTCGTAAGCCATGGGGTAACCCTCTGCAGGCCCGCAGCACGCGGGCCTGCACCGGTTGGACAGGATCAGATGCGCGCCTTGCGGACCTGTTTGTAGCGGTCGAACAGCACGGCGGCGAGCAGGATGAGGCCACGCACCACGTACTGAGCAAACGGGGAGATGTTGAGCAGGTTCATGGCGTTCTCCATCAGCCCCAGGATCAGCACCCCGGCGATGATGTAGGAGATCTTGCCGATCCCCCCCTTCATGGAAACCCCTCCCAGCACGCAGGCGGAGATCACCACCAGCTCGAAGCCAATGGAGGTCATCGGCTGACCCGAGGTCATGCGCGAGGCGAGTATGATGCCGGCGATGGAGGCAATCAGCCCGGTCATGGTGAAGATGATGATCTTGGTGCGCACCACGTTGACCCCGGCCAGACGCGCCGCCTCCTCATTACCCCCCATGGCCAGGGTGTTGCGGCCGAAGGTGGTCTTGTTGAGCAGCAGGCCAAACAGCACGAAGCAGACGGCGGTCAGCCAGACCGGGGTCGGGATGCCGAGCAGGGCGGAGTTGCCGAGCTCGAAGAAACGCTCCTCGACGATGCCGACCGCCTTGCCGTCGGAGATGATGTAGCCCACCCCGCGCGCCATCTGCATGGTGGCGAGGGTGGTGATGAGGGCGTTGATCTTGAATTTGGCCACCACGATGCCGTTGATGAGGCCAAACAGCACCCCCACCGACATGCCGGCCAGGATGCCCACCGTGATGCTCTCGGTGGCGTTGATGCCCACCGCGCAGGCGACGCCGGAGCAGGCAACCACTGAGCCCACCGACATGTCGAACTCGCCGGAGGCGAGGCAGAACAGCATGCCGCAGGCCACCATGCCCGACATAGAGACGGCGAGCCCGAGCCCGCGCATGTTGATCAGGCTGGCGAAGTTGGGTACCAGCACGCAGGCCAGCAGGAACAGGATGGCGAAGATCACCAGCATGCCGTATTGATCCCAGACGCGGGCCAGTTGCAGGCGGGAGCCGCTGGCAGTCGCGGCGCTGGCGGCCTGGCCGACTGAGGTAGTAGTTGTCATGGTATTTCTCCTGATAATTCCGGGTGCTATCTCGTTGCGGTCAGCAGATCAACGGGCCGGCATGGCCAGATTGAGCGCCTTGACCTCGTTGGCCTCATCGTGGGAAAGCTCGCCGGCGATCTCCCCCTCCCGCATGACCATGATCCGGTCCGCGATGCCCAGCACTTCCGGCAGCTCGCTCGATACCACCACCACGGCGATGCCCACCTTGGCCAGATCGTAAATCACGTTGTAAATCTCGTTCTTTGCCCCGACGTCGATGCCGCGGGTCGGCTCGTCGAGCAAGATGACCTTCATGTCCTCGGAGAGCCAGCGCCCCAGAATGGCCTTCTGCTGGTTGCCACCAGAGAGGTTCATGATGGCCTGCTGGGGAGACGGGGTCTTGACCCGCATGTCGCGGATCCGCAGCCTCGCGTTCTCGTCCTCCCACTGCTGGTTGATCCAGAAGCCCCCCCACGCGTGGTGACGGCGGGCACTGATGTTGATGTTCTCCTGCACTGAGTGAATGGGGATGATGCCGAGCGCCTTGCGATCTTCGGTACAGAGCATGATGCCGCTGCGAATGGCGTCGATGGGGCTGCCGATGACCACCGGCTTGCCGAACACCGCTATCTCGCCGCAGTGCATCTTGTTGGCGCCGAAGATGAGCTTCATCAGCTCGCTGCGCCCGGCTCCCACCAGCCCGAAGATGCCGAGGATCTCCCCACGTTTGACCTCGAACGATACCGGTGCCTTGAGCCCTGGTCCCATCAGGTTATCTACCTTGAGGCCCGCCTCGCCGAGCGGCCTTGGGCTGTAGCCATAGATGTCGGTCAGCTCACGCCCCACCATGGTCTTGACCAGCAGATCCCGGTCCACCTCGGCCATGGAGGCGAAGGTGCGCACGAACTGGCCATCCTTGAATACCGTGATGGCATCGCACAGGGCGAAGATCTCGTCCATCCGGTGGGAGACGTAGAGAATGACCTTGCCCTCGTCACGCAGTTGTCGGATGACCCGAAACAGCTGCTCGATCTCGCGGGACGACAGGCTGCTGGTCGGCTCGTCGAAGGCGATGACGCTGGCATCCCGGGTCAAGGCCTTGGCGATCTCCACCATCTGCCACTGCCCCAGCGACAGGTACTTGAGCGGCGTCTCGGGGGAGACATCCATGCCGAGGCGCGCCAGCTGCTTAGCCGCATCCTGATAGAGCTTCTCCCGATCGATGACCCCGCGCCGGGTCGGCAGTTGACCGAGGTAGATGTTCTCGGCCACCGTCATCTCGGGCACCAGGTGCAACTCCTGATAGATGATGGCGATCCCGCTCTCCAGTGCATCGACCGTGCTCTGAAAGACCCGCTCCTGGCCGGCCAGCTTCACCACCCCGGTGGTGGGCGACTGGAAACCGCTCAGGATCTTGAGCAGGGTGGACTTGCCTGCGCCGTTTTCCCCCATCAGCGCGTGCACCGTGCCATGCTGGCAGGAGAAGGAGACGTTCTTCAGCGCCTTGACGCCGGGAAACTCCTTGCTGATGCCACAAAACTCTAGATAAGGAACTGACTGATTCATGTTTCACTCCAGCCGACCGGCATGGCGTGCTTCGCCATGCCGGTCTCGGTGTCAGGGTTTAAATGGCGTCAATCACAGACCTTTCTTCTGCAGCTCGACCTTGAAGTTGTCGCGGGTGATGAGCACCACGTCGGTCACCTCGGTGAACTTGGCCGGTTCGGCGCCGTTGACTACCCAGTCATGGAGCATCTGGATGCTCTTGTAACCGTGCACGTCCGGGCTGGGCAACAGGGAGCCCAAGAAGCCGGTGGCGCTGGACTTGGAGAGCTCGTTCACCGCATCCACCCCGTTGATGCCTATGCCGATGACATTCTCGGCCTTGAAGCCCTGCCCTTCGGTGGCGCGCACGCCGCCCAGCACTGTGTTGTCATTCATGCCGACGATGAGCCAGTTCTTCACCTCGGGGTGCTGCACCAGCATGGAGTTGGCGGCATCCAGCGCCCCCGGAATATCGTTGGCCTTGGTGGGTGAGCGGTAGATCTGGCCTTCGGGGAAACCGGCGGCCTTGAGCGCGCTCAGGGAACCTTCGACCCGGCGACGGGCAGTGTCGAGCTCGTCGGCGGTGATGGCGAGCACCCCGGTCGCCTTCACGTCCCACTGGCGTTTTTGCATCTCCTTGTAGAGCTCCTGGCCCTGGCGTTCACCAATCTTGGTGGCGGCCATCATCACCAGCGGCACCTGCTCCATGGGCAGGCCCTTGGCGTTGACGAACTGATCGTCCACCGTGATGACCTTCAGATCCATGCTGTTGGCCTTGGCCATGATGGCAGCCCCGAGCTTGGGATCAGGGGTGCAGATGACGAAGCCCTTGGCGCCGTTGGCCGCCAGGCTGTCGATGGCATTGAGGGTCTTCTCGCCATCGGGGACGGCGATCTTGATCACCTCGAAACCGAGATCCTTGCCCGCCTTGTCGGCGAAGTTCCATTCGGTCTGGAACCAGGGCTCCTCCGGTTGCTTGACCAGATAGCCCAGCTTCAGTGCCTCGGCCGAGAAAGCAGAATTTGCCATACCAAGGGCAAACCCCATTGCGATCATGCTGCTAACGATTTTGTTCATGCGAGTGTCTCCAGGTGTTCTATCAATCCATGTATCCACGCAGTGCTGCTCCTTGAGTCAATCAAGTCGCAGCCATATAAAAACATGCTTAAACAGGATGTTATTGTTGTTGTTAGTTGAGCGAACCAAGTTGTAATCGTTTTCAAATGGAAAAATGGAGAGCAGGATCACGCCATGAAATTGCAGCCGTTTTGTCTATGTTTTCAGCAAAATAATCACATAGCGGATCTTCGATGGCCGTCACCCTCTTGCCGGCATAGCGTTTAAATCCATATTTCCAGCAGCCAATGGCTAACCGCCCGTCCAGTCCATCTCCTATGGTTCCTCACCAGTCACCCCTCATTGATGGTCAGGAGCACTTATGTCTGAGCACCCCAGGTCCGAGCAGATCACCATCGGACTCGATTTCGGCAGCGATTCGGTCAGGGCACTCGCAGTGCGCTGCCACGACGGCGCCGAGCTGGCAACCCAGGTCGTCTATTACCCGCGCTGGCAGGCCGGTCGTTACTGTCAGCCGGTCACCAACCAGTTTCGCCACCACCCCCTCGACTATCTGGAATCCATGGAACAGGCGGTGGTGGCGGTGGTGAACCAGCTCACCCCGAGTCAGCGCGCCGCCGTGCGTGGCATCGGGGTGGACAGCACAGGCTCGACGCCAGCCCCCATCGACGAGGAGGGCCGTGTGCTGGCCCTGCGTCCGGAGTTTGCCGACAACCCCAACGCCATGTTCGTGCTGTGGAAGGATCACACCGCCATCGAGGAGGCGGAGGCCATCACCGCCCTGTGCCACGGCGGCCAGTTCCCCGACTACAGCCGCTACATCGGCGGGGTCTACTCCTCCGAGTGGTTCTGGGCCAAGATCCTGCACGTCTCCCGCAGTGACGCGGCGGTGCGCGCCGCCGCCTGCAACTGGATCGAGCTGTGCGACTGGGTTCCCGCCATCCTGAGCGGTACTCAGGCCCCGGCCGACATCCGGCGCGGACGCTGCTCCGCCGGCCACAAGTCCCTCTGGCACCCGAGCTGGGGCGGCCTGCCCCCCGCCGAGTTTCTCAACGCACTGGATCCGCTGTTGACCGAGGATCTCGACTACCCGCTCTTTACCGACAGCTGGACCGCCGAGCTGCCGGTCGGCACCCTGACCCCCGAGTGGGCGGAGCGGCTGCACCTTTCCTGCGAAGTGGTGATCGCCGGCGGCGCCTTTGACTGCCACATGGGGGCGGTGGGGGCCGGGGCCGGCAACAATGCGCTGGTCAAGGTGATAGGCACCTCCACCTGCGACATCCTGATCGCCGACGAGGCCACCATAGGTGATCGCGCCATTGCCGGGATCTGCGGCCAGGTGGACGGCAGCGTGGTGCCGGGCATGGTGGGGCTGGAGGCGGGACAATCGGCGTTCGGCGACATCTACGCCTGGTATCAGCGCCAGCTCGGCTGGCCGCTGGAGAGCCTCGCCGCCCAGTACCCCGAGCTGCGCACCGCCATCGAGGCCCACAAGCGGGAACTGTTGCCAAGCCTCGCCGCCGCCTGGGAGCAGCAGCGCGATCTGGCCCACCTGCCGGTGGTGCTCGACTGGTTCAACGGCCGCCGCACCCCTTACGCCAACCAGCGCCTGCAGGGCACCCTCACGGGGATCAACCTCGGCACCGATGCCCCCGATCTCTTTGGCGCCCTGGTGGCCTCCACCGCCTTCGGGGCCCGCAGCATCATGGAGTGCATGACCAGTCAGCAGGTGCCGGTGGAGCAGGTGATTGCCCTTGGCGGTATCGCCCGCAAGTCGACCACAGTGATGCAGACCTGCGCCGACGTGATGAACAGGCCCATCCAGGTGGTGGCCTCGGATCAGTGCTGCGCCCTGGGGGCGGCCATCTTTGCCGCCGTGGCGGCCGGGATCCACGCCGATGTGGCCAAGGCCCAGCGCCACATGGCGAGCGCCGTGGAGCGCACCCACCAGCCTAACCCTGAGCGGGTCGCCGAATACGAGCGTCTCTACCAGCGCTACCTCGCCTGGGGCGCCGCCGCCGAGCCGCTCTACAACCGGGGGATACCGGCATGAACCTCAAGATGCTCAAGGAGCAGGTGCTCGTCGCCAACCTGGATCTGCCGCGCCACGAGCTGGTGACCTTCACCTGGGGCAACGTGAGCGGCATCGACCGAGAGCGCAATCTGGTGGTGATAAAGCCAAGTGGCGTCAGTTATGAGCGGATGCTGCTGGAGGACATGGTGGTGCTGGATCTGGCGGGTAAGCAGGTGGAAGGTGCCTTGCGCCCCTCCTCCGATACCGCCACCCATCTGGTGCTCTATCGCGCCTATCCGGAGCTTGGCGGCGTGGTGCACACCCACTCCACCCACGCCACCGCCTGGGCCCAGGCGGGGCGCCCTATTCCCATTTTCGGCACCACCCAGGCCGACTACTTCCACGGCGAGATCCCCTGCACCCGCCTGCTCACCCCGGGGGAAGTCGAGGAGGATTACGAGGGGCTGACCGGTCATCTCATCGTCGAGACCCTCAAACAGACCCCCATCCTCACCATGCCGGGGGTGCTGGTGGCCAACCACGGCCCCTTCAGCTGGGGCAAGAGCGCCGAGGACGCGGTACACAACGCCGTGGTTCTGGAAGAGGTGGCGCGCATGGCCTGGCTCACCGGCCAGATCAACCCCGCGGCCCGCCCCCTGCCCGATTACCTGCTGGAGAAGCACTACCAGCGCAAACATGGCAAACACGCCTATTACGGCCAGACAAAAGCATAAACAGAGGACACCAAGATGGAATTCATGAAACAGCTGGAAGTGTGGTTCCTGGTCGGCAGCCAGCACCTGTATGGCGCCGCCACCCTGAAGCAGGTGGCCGATCACGCACACACCATCACCAGCCAGCTCAACGAGCGCGCCGGTCTGCCGGTCAAGATAGTGCTCAAGCCCACCGGCACCACCCTCGACAAGATAAGCGCGGTGGCCCGGGATGCCAATCACGACCAGCGCTGCATCGGGCTCATGGTGTGGATGCACACCTTCTCCCCCGCCAAGATGTGGATCCCGGCGCTGAGTCAGTTGCAAAAACCCCTGTTGCAGTTCCACACCCAGTTCAACCGGGATCTGCCGTGGAGCGAGATCGACATGGACTTCATGAACCTGAACCAGACCGCCCACGGCGGCCGTGAGTTCGGTTTCATGGGGGCCCGGCTGCGGCTGCCGCGCACCGTGGTGGTCGGTCACTGGCAAGATGAAGAGGCCCACCGCAAGCTGGGCAACTGGATGCGGGTTGCCGCCGCCATTCACGACAGCCGCCACCTGAAGATCGCCCGCTTCGGCGACAACATGCGCAATGTGGCGGTCACCGAGGGCGACAAAATTGAGGCCCAGATCCAGTTCGGCTATCAGGTGAACTACCACCCGGTCGGCGATCTGGTGAAGGTGATCGACGCCGTGCCCGCAAGCGACATCGAGGCGCTGCTGGCCGAATACGAAGAGAGCTACACCCTGACCGAGGCGGTGCAGGCGGGCGGGCCCCTTCACGCCTCCCTCTATGAGGCGGCGCGCCAGGAGCTGGGGATGAAGAAGTTCCTCACCGACGGCGGTTTTGGCGCCTTCACCACTACCTTTGAAGACCTTCACGGCCTGCACCAACTGCCGGGGCTCGCCTGTCAGCGCCTGATGCAGCAAGGCTTCGGCTTTGGCGCGGAAGGGGACTGGAAGACCGCGGCCCTGCTGCGCACCCTCAAGGTGATGGGGGCCGGTCTTGCGGGCGGCACCTCCTTCATGGAGGACTACACCTACCACCTGGAGGCGGGCAACAACTTGGTACTGGGTGCCCATATGCTGGAAGTCTGCCCCTCCATCGCCGCAGGCAAACCCGTGCTGGATGCCCAGCATCTGGGGATTGGCAAGAAGGCCGATCCGGCCCGCCTGCTGTTCGCGGCCCCCGCCGGCAAGGCGGTCAACGCCAGCCTGATTGATCTGGGCAATCGCTTTCGGCTGGTGGTCAATCTGCTGGAAGTGGTGGACCTGCCAGAGGCCATGCCAAAACTGCCGGTGGCCAGCGCCCTGTGGCAGCCCATGCCGGACCTGCAAACCAGCGCCGAGGCCTGGATCCTGGCCGGGGCCGCCCACCACTCGGTGTTCACCCAGTCGGTGGATATCGAACAGCTGCGCACCTTCGCCGACCTCATGGGCATCGAGTTTGTGGTCATCGACGAGCACACCCGGATCCCCGAGCTCAAGCAGACCCTGCAGTGGAATGAGGTGTACTACAAAGTGTGCAACTAATTAACCAGTGGATGACTCACAATTTGTCACAGTGGATTTCTGCCCACATAAAAAAACGACGCCAGCTGGCGTCGTTTTTTTATGGGCAAGAGTCGGGGGAGACTTATGCCTTGGCAGGCAGGCTCAGGCGGGCAACCGCTTCCACATGCATGGAGTGCGGGAACATATCGACCGGTTGCACCTCGTCCAGCACGAAGCCCTGCTTGACCAGCCAGGCAAGGTCGCGGGCCAGGGTCTGCGGGTTGCAGGAGACATAGACCAGACGACGAGGCGCCATGGCGACCAGGGTCTGCAGCACCGCCTTGTCACAGCCTTTGCGGGGCGGATCCATTACCACCACGTCAGCGGTCACGCCCTGGGCGTGCAGCTCGGGCATCAGCTGCTCGGCCTTGCCGACGTGGAATTCGGTGTGCTCGATGCCGTTGAGGGCAGCGTTGCGGCGAGCATCGCTGATGGCGCTCTCCACCGACTCGATCCCGACGACCTTGGCGGCCTTGCCAGCCAGGAAAAGGGAGATGGTACCGATACCGCAATAGATGTCGAACACCGTCTCGTTACCGGTCAGCTCGGCATACTCGAGGGCGCTGGAGTAGAGCACATCAGTCTGGGTCGGGTTGTTCTGGAAGAAGGAGAGCGGCGAGATCTCGAACTCGAGTTCGTGGATCTTGTCGCGGATCACCCCTTCGCCGAGCAGCACCCGGTTGGTGGCACCCAGAATGCGGTTGGTACGCTCATCGTTGATGTTCTGTACCAGGGTAGTAACCGGCAGATCGCTCAGGGCTGCCAACAGTTCGGCTTCGAACGGCAGCGCCTCACCCAGGGTCACCAGCACCACCATCAGTTCGCCGCTCTTGAAGCCCTTGCGGGTCATCAGGTTACGCACGCAGCCGCTGTGGTTCACTTCGTCATAGGCGGCGATGTCATGCGCGCGCATCCAGTTGCGCACCCGGGCGTTGAGCTCCACGTGCAGCGGATCCTGCACCGCACAGTCATCGGCGGGGATGAGATCGTGGGAGTGCTTGCGATAAAAACCGATCTCGGCACCGGCGTCACAGCCACGCACCGCATATTGCGCCTTGTTGCGATAGGCGAACGGGCTTTCCATGCCAAGGATATCCTTGACCGGGGTGTCACCCAGCCCGGCCTGTTCCAGTGCGCTCTGCACCAAGGCCTGCTTGAGCTTGAGCTGGGCCGGATAGGCCAGCGGACGTACCTGACAGCCACCGCACTCGGTGTTGGGGCAGAAATCGGCAACCCGATCGGCAGAGGGCTGGAGCAGCTCGGCAACCTTGCCGTGCAGATAGTTCGGCTTGACCTCGGTCAGCTCCACCAGCGCCTGCTCACCGGGCAGCAGACCTTCGACAAACAGGGGGCGATCGAACAGGCGTCCTTTGCCATCTCCTTTGTCGGTCAGTTCCAGGATCTCGATCTGGTGTTGATGTCCCACTAACGGCATGAGCGGCTCCAAAAGTACTAAAAATGGGGGGTGATGAACGCGGCAGAGCCATGCCCATCGAGAAAAGGTGGCAGAGTTTAGCGGAGATCCGGCCAAATTGCAGGCATAAAAAGCCTGCTTGTTGCAATGGTCATTACCCTGACCATCTGCCGGGCGTGGCCACCTTTCGGGTTGCGGCAAATTTAGCCCTTGGGCCGCAACGCCCAGCCTGTTAAAATTCCGCCCTTGAAATTATCCTGGGCCCCGCGCCCGTTCTAGCTAAGGTCTACCGCGATGCGTACCAGCCAATATCTGCTTTCCACTCTCAAGGAAACCCCCTCCGACGCTGAAGTTGTCAGCCACCAGCTGATGCTGCGCGCCGGGATGATCCGTAAACTGGCCTCCGGCATGTATGCCTGGTTGCCAACCGGTCTGCGGGTACTGAAGAAAATCGAGAACATTGTTCGCGAAGAGATGAACAATGCTGGTGCCGTCGAAGTCTCCATGCCGGTGGTACAACCCGCCGAGCTGTGGCAGGAGTCCGGCCGCTGGGACGACTACGGTCCCGAGCTGTGTCGTCTGACCGACCGTCACAACCGTCCCTTCGTGCTGGGCCCGACCCACGAAGAGGTGATCACTGCGCTGGTGCGTTACGAAGTGAACAGCTACAAACAGCTGCCGCTCAACCTCTACCAGATCCAGACCAAGTTCCGCGACGAAGTGCGCCCCCGTTTCGGCGTCATGCGCGGCCGCGAATTCCTGATGAAGGATGCCTACTCCTTCCACATCGACAAAGAGTCTCTGGTCGATACCTACGAGAAGATGCACGCCGCCTACTGCAAGGCGTTCACCCGCATGGGTCTGAACTTCCGTCCGGTGCAGGCCGATACCGGCTCCATCGGGGGTACCGGTTCCCACGAATTCCAGGTGCTGGCCGAGAGCGGTGAAGACTTGATCGCCTTCTCCGACAGCTCCGATTACGCCGCCAACATCGAGATGGCCGAAGCACTGGCACCGGCTGGTGAGCGCCCTGCCGCCACCGCAGCCCTGACCAAGGTTGCCACCCCGAACGTCCACACCATCGACGAAGTGGCCGCTTTCCTGAACGTGGCACCGACCGCCATCGCCAAAACCCTGCTGGTACTGGCAGAGGAAGATGAGCACGGCAAGCAGGCCGTTATCGCGCTGGTACTGCGTGGCGACCACGAGCTGAACGAAATCAAGGCCGAGAAGCTCTCTGGCGTGGCTAACCCGCTGACCTTCGCCAACGACGAGCAGATCAAAGCTGCCGCCGGTTGCGATGCAGGCTCCATCGGCCCGGTCGGCTTTGCCGGTCGCATCATCGTCGATCGCAGCGCTGCCCATCTGGCGGACTTCGTCTGCGGCGCCAACGAGACCGGATTCCACCTGACCGGTGCCAACTGGGATCGCGACATCGCTTCTTACGAAGTTGCCGACCTGCGCAACGTGGTGGAAGGCGACCCGAGCCCGTGCGGCCAGGGCAAGCTGCTGCTCAAGCGCGGTATCGAAGTGGGCCACATCTTCCAGCTGGGTACCAAGTACTCCGAAACGATGAAGGCGAGCGTGCTGAACGAAGCTGGCAAATCCGTCACCATGGAGATGGGTTGCTACGGTATCGGGGTTTCCCGTCTGGTGGCTGCCGCCATCGAGCAGAACAACGACCAGTACGGTATCATCTGGCCGGATGCCATCGCCCCGTTCGAAGTGGCCATTGTGCCGATGAACATGCACAAATCCGAGCGTGTGGCCGAGCAGGCACAACAGTTCTACGCCGAGCTGAAAGCCGCTGGTGTGGACGTGCTGTTCGACGACCGTAAAGAGCGCCCGGGCGTGATGTTCGCCGACATGGAGCTGCTGGGCATCCCGCACGCCATCGTCATCGGCGATCGCGGTCTGGACAACGGCGTGGTGGAGTACAAGTGCCGCCGCACCGGCGAGAAGCAGGAAGTGGCCATCAGCGACATCATCGCCATGCTCAAGGCCAAGCTGGGCCGTTAATCCCGCCCTCTTCCCGATATAAAAAAGCGCGCCATTTGGCGCGCTTTTTGTTTCTGTGTGCTGACGACGGCAACCGGATGGCTGGCTTCGCCTCAGGGATTGCGACCGATAAAGAGGTCGGTCACGTGGCAGCTGCTTCTGGCTTCCAGTGCGTCGAGCATATAGGCCGCCGCATCTTCCGGGGTCATGAAACCGCTCGGGTCCACGTGATCCGAGTTGTCCCAGAATTCGCTGCGGATCCCGCTCGGGTAGAGGTTCACCAGCCGCAGCTGCGAGCCTTTCAGCTCGGCGCGCAAGGATTCGAGAAAGCCGCGCATCCCCCATTTGGAGGCGCAGTAGAGGCTCTCGTTGGCCTTGCCCACCTGAGCGGCGGAGGAGAGCACATTGGCCAGTACTCCGCCCTTGTCGCCGATAAGCCGCACCGTCTGCTGGGCCACCAGAATGGTGGAGATGAGATTGCTCTCCACCACCCGGCGGATCTGCTCGGCGGTGTAGACACCGACCGGGCCAAACTTGCCCACCCCGGCGCAGTGGATCACCATGTCGGGCTGCCCGCCCCACTCCACCGCAGCGGCGAAGGCAACGTCGACCTCTTCATGGTGCGCCAGATCGGCGGCGATGCCGATTACCGCGCTGCCGAGCAGTTGCTCCTGCTCCTGCAGTCGCTGATAACGGCGCCCCATCATGGAGACCTTATGGCCCCGCTCAACCAGACCTATGGTCAGCGCCCGGCCAAGACCGGAACCGGCACCTGTCACTATGATGTGGCCCATTATCGCTCCTCGTCGTCAGTTGACGGTCAGATTAGAAAGTGAATTCATCGCCCATGAACCATCCATCGACAGAACGCTCTGATAGATGTTGGCGAAGAATTTAACCCCCGTTGTCAGACAACGTCAGATTAGAAAGTGAATTCGCCGCCCATGAACCAGCCGTCGACAGAATGCTCTGATAGATGTTGGCGAAGAATATCACCCCCCGTTGTCAGACAACGTCAGATTAGAAAGTGAATTCGCCGCCCATGAACCAGCCATCGACAGACTGGTCGATATTGGCGAAGTCGACCTTGGCTTCACGCCAGCCGGCACGCAGCTTGATCGGCATGGAGGAGAACTTGTAGGAACCACCCAGACGGTAGTCATAGTTGTCCGCATCGTGAGTACGCAGATCGCCGAAGAAGGCGATGCCGGTGCCCGGGATCTTCACTTCACTGCCGGCATAGGCCATCAGGGTATCTTCGTCATAACCCTTGCGACCGGAGTAGACCTGCTCGCCATCGTAGTGACGACCGGTCATACCCAGATCGATCTTGAACAGATCGTTGTTGAACAGACGGTAGTAGAGGCTCAGATCGTAGGCAGTCAGATCGTTCTTGAAGTTGCCGCCGGAGGTGCTGAAATCGGAGACTTCAAACTTGGCGTTCGGCAGGAAGATGATGCCGTGTTCCAGTTGCAGATAGCCGTTCCAGTTGTAGCTGTCGTCATAGCTGCCATCAGCACTGGTGCCATAAGCCTGACCACTGCCCTTGGCGGCCCATACGTCGGCACCGGCGGCAAAACGCCAGTCGTCAGCGGCCATGGCACTCTGGCTGCACAGCGCCAGCACAAAACCGGCAATCAGCGTCTTTTTCATTACGTCACTTCCTCTTGCATACATGGAAAAGAGCACTATTTTACTCGGTGCAGCCAAAATACCCAGCGTCAATCCTGAACAAACGACGACAAATGTCAGTGCTTCATATGCTTCATCTCTGCCATCGGCTCAATCGGCTTCACCGGCAGTGACAGATCCAGCTTCTGACCATCATCCATGGTGAGGGTGAGCGGGAAAGGGGTCTGCTCAGAGAGCGTGCCCACCTCGAACAGCATGATGTGCAGGCTGCCCGGTTTCAGCACCGCCTCGCCCTTGGCCGGGATCTCGATATTCTCGACCTGACGCATCTTCATCACACCATTTTCGTGCAGATGAGTGTGCAGCTCGGCACGCCCGGCCGCCGCAGAAGCCGCAACCACCAGCCTGACCGGCTGGTCGGCGTCATTCTTCAGCACCATAAAGGCGGCAGTGTTGGGGGAACCCGGCGGCAACAGGCGCACATAACCGTCGACAGCCTCGACCTTGGCCAGTGCAGGCGCCGTCATACCCAAAACCAGCAGAGAATAAAACGCACGTTTAAACATGGTTGAAATCCTTTTATGATGTTGTTAAACGGCGCCAAGGTTACCCCAGCAGCAACCTTTTTTGCACCTTTCAATAACAAGGATTTAGACATGGCCCCCATTCTCATTGCCGAGCAGCAGGATGGCTTGCTCACCCTGACCCTCAACCGCCCCGACAAACGCAACGCTCTCAATACCGAGCTCTATAAGCAACTGGTGGCAGCGCTGCGAGCGGCGGCGGCTGATGAGGAGGTGCATGTCCTGCTGTTGCAGGGGCAGCAAGATTGCTTTACCGCGGGCAATGATCTGGCCGACTTTATGGGCAAAAGCGCGCTGGAGCCCGACGACCCCATACTGCAGTTCCTCCACACCCTGGCCGATTTCCCCAAACCCGTGATCGCTGCCGTTGCAGGCCCGGCAGTGGGGATTGGCACCACCATTTTGCTGCACTGCGATCTGGTCTATCTGGCGGATAACGCCCGCTTGCAGCTCCCCTTTGTCGAGCTGGGGCTGGTGCCGGAGTTCGCCTCCAGCCTGCTGCTGCCGCGCTTGGTAGGTCACCTCAAGGCAGCCGAGCTGTTGCTGCTGGCCGAGGCGATTGATGCCGAAGAGGCGCTACGGCTCGGGCTGGCCAACAAGGTGGTGGCGGCCGATGGAGTACTCTCCTTTGCCCGCGAGCAGGGACTGAAGCTGGCGGCCAAACCGCCCAGAGCGCTGCAAAAGAGCAAGGCACTGCTGAAACAGGAGCTTAAACAGGCGGTGCACTTTGTCATCGATCTGGAGGCGCGCGCCTTCGCCCAGGCACTGCAAGGGGAAGAGGCACAGCAGCGGATCGCCCAGAAACTCAAACGGCGAGGCTGAGCTGCCGCTCAACGCCGGTCAGTTGAGGCGAAAACGGCCGATCAGCTCGCAGCCCTGCACCTTGTCCTGTAACTGGATCAGCCGGGCAATTTCCGGATTGGGGTGACGCTTGAGAAACGCGAGCAGGGCTCCACGGCAGCAACCCAGCTCGCTGATCAGTGCCTCGCACTCCCGGTTCGGGCACTGCGGCACCAGCGCAGTCACCAGCTCGGAGGCAAGCTTCAGGTAGCGCAGCTCATAAGTCGGCTCATCCATCGCCCGCCAGAAGTCGGCCAGCCGGTGGCAGGTGGCGACTCGCATGGTGGCCAGTTCGGTCAACTCGACCTGAGTCATCTCGTAAACATCCCCCAGCGCCTGCTGATAAAAGCAGATCGCCGCCCCCAGCGAACCGGCCTGCCAGGCACGCTCCGCCTCCAGCATGTATCGTTGCCAACTTTGCGGTGTCATTTCGCTCTCCCGAGTCCGTCATGGTGGGAGTGTTATCATGGCTAATTGAGAATAAATATCAACCAGAGGGTTAGTGCAGGATCTCTGCGCAACCTTGGCAAACCCGGCGCCCGACCTTATGATCCTGCCCTTCCCCCCTTCTTTGGAGCACACCACAATGCGACCTCGCCTCCCGCAGATGCTGGGCTGCTCCCTGCTCTGCGTGCCCCGCATGCTGGTCTGGATCTATTAGCTGCGCTCAAGCGAACGCAACCCATCCGATCCATTTAGCAAAGGAGTACCAGCATGAACACCTGCCAACACTGGTCGCAGGTCGAATACCTGCACCTGACGGTGACCAACCCCAATATCTCCCTCAAAGGGCAGCACAGCTACTACTCGGGTGCCTGGGATGGCCCCTTCGAAGAGGTGGCGGTGCGCTACCTCCATGGCGATCCCTTCAGCCGCAGCCCGGACACCGGCTGGGAGCCGCTCTGGCATATCGACCGGCTCCATATCGGCGACTATGTGCAGATTGCCGCCGGGGTGAGGATCATCATGGGCGGCAACCACACCCACAACACGTCCTTCATCAGCACCTATCCGTTCGCCGATCTGGCGGCGCTCAAGCGCAGCTACCGCCCCGCAGGCGATACCCGCATCGGCAACGATGTCTGGATCGGCATGGAGGCGATGATCATGCCCGGCGTCACCATCGGCGACGGCGCCATCATCGCCGCCCGCTCGCTGGTCAATCAGGATGTGCCGCCCTATGCCATGGTGGCGGGCACCCCGGCCAGGGTGGTGCGAATGCGCTTTGGCGAGGAGGAGATTGCCCGGCTACAGGCCCTCGTCTGGTGGGATTGGCCGGATCAACAGGTCAACGATCTGCTACCGCTGATCCAGCAAGGTGACGTCGCCCTGCTTGAGCAGGCGGCTGCCCACTGGGCGGAGCGCCATGAGTGACCACCACTAGCCAGCAGTAACAAGCTGACAGTAGAAGGGCGACCCCGGGGTCGCCCTCTTTTATCTCCGGCATGCTCTGGATGCCGACATCGCACATCCACTCACTGCGCGCTTTTGGACTGGTTGAGGCTGCACTGCTTGCCTGGATAACCGGGTAGCTCCTTGGCATCGCTGCCGCAGGCGAGCCGTTTGGCCTGTTGCAGGCGGGCCGCCAGATTGGCGCTGTCCACCGGCATCCACTGCATCTGCTTACCGAGCCAGCTGGCCCAGGCAAACTCGACGAAATAGACCTGTTTGTCCTTGCGAAAGTAGCCCGCATTCTGCAGCAGTCCGGCGAGGGTGCGATAGGGGTAATCAGGCAGCTTGTCGATACTGGTCGGCAACTGCTCCGGGGTCAGCGGCTGTCCCTTCTCATCCTTGAGCCAGGCCCAATGGTTGTTCTGCATCTGGCTCCAGAAGTTGGCCTTGTCCTGCAGACGGCCAATCACCTTGACCCGGGCATCCTTGACGCCCTGCTGCCACAACGCCTTGGTGAGATGGTGGCGGTCCACCAGCCAGTAGCTGCCATCCGGCGCAATCACCACGGGAATCTCTTTCTTTTTCATCAACTTGTCGAGCTGCTTTGCGCTCATGCCCGCCAATGTGGCCTGGGTCTCATCGACCTGGATCTGGCCGACGCCCCCCTGAGTCGGGTGCAAGGCATCGATGCCGATCTCGCACCAGTTGCCCACCGCCGTGTCGCTCTGGCACGGGGCCAACGCCCAGGCACCCTGGCTCAACACACAGGCCAGCAATAACCATGCTTTCATCGTTTGACACTCCTCACCACATTGAACTGCACAGACGCCGGGAACGCTCTTCTACCCCGATTGGGAGTGAGAGTCGAATGCTGGCGGTCAGACCAGCAAACGGGATATCATGATTTCCCATCTGTCGGCGATATTTTCTCGCCGAGTTTTCTCCCCGCTTCACACTATTTGAAGGATCCGACCCATGAAAGGATGGAGCCCCTTGCTGGCCCTGCTGGGCTGTGCTGCTGTCCAGGCTGCCGATATTCCCGCCGGAACACAACTCGCCGCCGAGCAGATTGTCGTTCGCCACCTCAAGGATGAACCTGCGAGCCTGAGCCCGCTCAAGCTGGTCGGCCTGCCGGAGTTGCAGGTACTGCGGGACCTGTTCGAGGGACTGCTGACCCAGGGGCCGGATGGCAAACCGGTTGCCGGGGTGGCGGCCAGCTGGGAGAACAAGGGCAACCAGTTCTTTACCTTCCATCTGCGCCCGGATGCGCGCTGGTCCAACGGCGATCCGGTCAAGGCCGGTGACTTCGTCTACGGCTGGCGCAAGCTGGTCGACCCGAAAGAGGCGGCCACCTTCGCCTGGTTCGCCCAGCTGGCCCGTTTCGACAAGGTGGACGAAATAGTCGCTGGCAAATTGCCTGCCAGCGAGCTGGGGGTCAAGGCCCTCGATGATCACACCCTGCAGGTGACCCTCTCCCAGCCGGTGCCCTACTTCCTGAACCTGCTGAGCCACCCCAGCCTGTCGCCGCTCCATCAGGCCAGCATCGAGCAGTACGGCAACCAGTGGACTCAGCCCGGTAAACTGGTGGGCAACGGTGCCTTTGTGCTGAACCATCGGGTGGTCAACGAGAAGCTGGAGCTGACCCCCAACCCTTATTACTGGGATCGGGCCCATACCGTATTGACCAAGGTGATCTTCATGCCGATCAATCAGGAGAGCGCGGCGACCAACCGCTATCTGGCGGGCGATCTGCACATCACCGAATCCTTCCCCAAGGAGCAGTACGACAAGCTGAAGCAGCAGATCCCGAATGAGGTCTATACCCCGGATCAGCTCGGTACCTACTACTACGCATTCAATACCCGTCAGGCACCACTGAACGATGTGCGGGTGCGCAAGGCACTCTCCTACACCATTGACCGCGCCCTGATCGCCGACAAGGTGCTCGGCACCGGCGAGAAACCGGCTTATCACTTCACTCCGGATGTGACCGCCAGCTTTACCCCGGCCGCCAACCTGCTCTCCACCAGCAGCCAGCCAGCGCTGGACAGCAAGGCCAAGGCCCTGCTCAAGGAGGCTGGTTACGGCCCGGACAAGCCGCTCAAGCTGACCCTGCTCTACAACACCGCGGAAATTCACAAGAAGATGGCACTGGCGATTGCCAGCATGTGGAAGCAGAAGCTGGGCGCCGAGGTCGAGCTGACCAATCAGGAGTGGAAAACCTATCTCGACAGCCGCCAGAGCGGTCAGTTCGAGGTGATCCGCTCCTCCTGGGTCGCCGATTACAACGACCCTTCAGCGTTCCTTGGCCTGTGGGGCTCTCGTCACAGCGGCAATATGGCTGGCTTTGCCAATGCCCGTTATGACCAGCTGCTGGCAGAGGCGGCCAGCACTCAGGATGCCGCCAGCCGCAGCAAGCTGTTTGGCGAGGCGGAGGCGCTCCTGCTGGATCAGGCCCCCATCGCCCCCATCTACCAGTACACCAATGCCCGCCTCATCAAGCCATGGCTCAAGGGCTACCCCATCAACAACCCGGAAGATGTGGCCTACAGCCGCCAACTCTACCTCGTCAAACACTGAGACCGGCCACAACGATGCGAGGCCCCGCTGGGCCTCGCTATTGATACTGTTCACACCACGATTTCCAGCCTAAAATGCCGCCCCTTCTGTTCAATTAATCTTCAATGCCCAGTCAGACATGCGTTATTTGATACTGCTCTCGTTGTTGTGGACCCTGCCTGCACAGGCCAACAGCGAATCCCAATGCCAGCAAGAGTTTGTCGGCTGGATGCTGCACCAGCAGCAACAGTTCAGCGATCGCAAGTCTGACAAGATGGAGCGGCGCCGGGCCGAACGGGCCATCGAGTTGGCTCGTCAGGAGTACGATAAGCAGACCAGCTTTTGCAAGACAATGGAGCTGGTGCGCAGCTACAAAGATAGCGATCCGCGCTTTAAACCGAGAAGCGGCGAAGTCCACGATTTCACACCGGCCAGCTGACCCTTACTTCATCAATTCATTGTGTTGATTAATTGACCCAAGCCAAGTTCGGGGCACTGAAGAGCCTTAGAATGATTAACTGAGAACGACAATAAAAAACATAGTTATCAGTTATTTGGCTTTTTCAGGAACGACACATGACCAAACTCCATCAGGAGGGGGAGATACACTTCCCCGACAACATCGCACTCATCTCGACCACGGATCCCGCCAGTCATATTACCTATGCCAACCAGCACTTCTGTGATGTGGCCGGGTATGGTGCAGCCGAAATGGAAGGGGTACCCCACAATCTGGTGCGACACCCCGACATGCCCAAGGTGGCCTTCGCCGACATGTGGCAGCGGCTGCGGCAGGGCAAAAGCTGGATGGGACTGGTCAAGAACCGCGCCAAAAGCGGTCAGTTCTATTGGGTAAACGCTTACGTCACCCCGATCCTCAACGCGCAGAAGGAGATCGTCGAGTTCCAGTCGGTGCGCACCAAACCCGCCGCCAGCGATGTGGCATGGGCCGAGCAACTCTATCGCCTGCTGCGCAGCGGCAAGGCGCTTCCCTGGCTGAGCCGGTTTCACATTGAACCGGGTCAGCTGACCCTCTGGCTCTCCGTTTCTGCCTTGCTCACTACCCTTGCTACCTTTGCCACCGGCAACCTGTTATGGCTGCTGCCCACCGCTCTGTTGCTGTTGGCACAGGCAATCCACGGCTGGCGACTGCAGCAACGGCTGGCTCATCTGCTCACCCTTGCCGATCAAGACAAGGGAACCCGCCTCTGTCAGGTGCTCTACACCCGACGGCGCGACACTCTGGCGGCCGTCGAACTGGCCCTGCGGATGAAGCAGGCCGAGCTCAAGGCCGTGGTCGGGCGCAGCGCCGACACCAACCAGCAGATCCTGCAGGCAGCCGAAGATGACCGGGGCAATATCCAGACCATTGATACTCATCTGCAGCAGCAGCGCGCCCACAGCGAGCAGCTGGCGACCGCCATCACCGAGTTGAGCCACTCCATTCGGGATGTGGCCCACAGTGCCCATGAGGCGAGCAATCTGGTTATAGAGGTACAGCAGGTTTCCGACGAGGGGCTGCAAGCATTGGCGACCACCCGTTCTGCCGTCAACCAACTCCATCAGGAGCTGGATGCCAACCACGCCGTGCTGGCCCAGCTCACCAGCGACAGCCAGAAGATCAGCGGTATCCTGGAGGTGATCCGTCAAATCGCCGACCAGACCAACCTGCTCGCACTCAATGCGGCCATCGAGGCCGCCCGGGCGGGCGAACAGGGGCGCGGCTTTGCCGTGGTGGCGGATGAAGTGAGGGCGCTGGCCCAGAAGACCCGAGCCTCGACCAGCGAGATCCACGAGATGATCCAGGCGCTGCAACAGACTACACGACAGCTGTCGGACGGGATGACGCAAGGGGCGCAGACCTCGGTGCGCTGCCAGCAGCACGCGGGCACCACCGCCGACGTGCTCACCCAGATCAACCAGATGCTGGGGCAGGTAACCCGCACCAGCGACGAGATCGCCCAGGCGGTGAGTCAGCAGGCCGACGTCACGGCGACGCTCGATGAAGGGGTGCACCAGATCCACCAGCTGGCCAGCCACACCGCCGACAACAGCAGGCAGGCGCTAGATGGCATCACCCTGCTGGTAGAGCGGCTGCAGGATCTCTCGCGGCTGATCAACCAGTTCAGATATTGAAGCGACAGCGATCAAAAAAGCGCGTCAACTGACGCGCTTTTTTCGCTTTGCCTGACAGGAGAGTTATTCGCCCTGCTCGCTGGCGGCAAACTCCGGCACCTTGGCCATGGCATCCAGCACCACCTGAATATCCGCTCCCGGTTTGCAGGCGTTCTCGCTCAGGTGACGACGCCAGGCGCGGGCCCCCTGCATATTCTGGAACAACCCCAGCATGTGGCGGGTCATGTGGGAGAGGTAGTTGCCCTTGGCCAGCTCCTGCTCGATATAGGGCAGCATCATCCGCACCACCTCGTGGCGGCTCGGCACAGCGTTGTTCTGACCAAACACCAGATTGTCCACCTGCGCCAGAATGTAGGGGTTCTGATAGGCTTCGCGCCCCATCATGACGCCATCGACGTGTTGCAGGTGCTCAAGGGTCTGCTCCATGGAGGTGACGCCGCCGTTGAGGGCGATAGTCAGCTCCGGGTAATCCTGCTTGACCCGATAGACGCGGGGATAATCGAGCGGCGGGATCTCGCGGTTCTCCTTGGGGCTCAAGCCACTCAGCCACGCCTTGCGGGCATGGACGATAAAGGTGTCGCAACCGGCATCGCGCACCTGTTCGATAAAGGCCTGCAAAAACTCGTAAGAGTCCTGATCGTCGATACCGATACGGGTCTTCACCGTCACCGGAATATCGACCACATCGCGCATCGCCTTGACGCAGTCTGCCACCAGCGCCGGTTCACCCATCAGGCAGGCACCAAAACGGCCGTTCTGCACCCGATCGGAGGGGCAACCGACGTTGATGTTCACCTCGTCATAGCCACGCTCCTCGGCCAGCTTGGCACAGCGCGCCAGATCGGCCGGATTGCTGCCACCCAGCTGCAGGGAGATGGGGTGCTCCTGCTCGCTGTAACCCAGATAATCACCCTTGCCGTGGATGATGGCGCCGGTGGTCACCATTTCGGTATAGAGCAAGGTCTGGCGGCTCATCAGTCGATGAAAATAACGGCAATGCCGATCGGTCCAGTCCAGCATGGGGGCGATGGAAAAACGCTGCGCCTGCATAAAAATCATCCGGGTTGGCTAAAGAAAGGGGCGGATTTTATCACAACGTGAAGCAGCCCCAGAAAATGAATTTTGTCGCCGCGCCATGCGAGGCCCTGTGATAGTATCCGGCTAATAGAAAGGGTATCTGCGCGATCATGAATCAAGACCAACTTTTACAACGAGCCGAGCGACTCTGTATACAGCGAGGGATCCGTTTCACCCCGACCCGACGTCAGGTATTTCGCCTGCTGGCGGCACACGGCAACGCCATCAGCGCCTATGATTTGTTGGCCCAGTTGCAACAAACCGAAGCCAATGCCAAGCCGCCAACCGTCTATCGGGCACTCGATTTTTTGCTCGAACAGGGCTTTGCTCACAAGGTGGAATCTCTCAACGCGTTTATCTTCTGCTGCCACTTCGATCACGCTCACCCGATGCAGTTGTTGATCTGCGACGAGTGCGGGGATGTGGTCGAGCTTCACGATACGGCGATCGATAGCGCGTTTTCCGAGCAGGCCCACTTGCATGGTTTTACTATTACCAATAAGACGATAGAGGCACATGGCCAATGTGCCCGTTGTACGCCCACTGTAGGAAGTCATCATGAAGGCTGATTTTGTAAATCCGTTCCTGCTATCCCTGCTCAATGTGCTCTCGACCATGGCACAGCTGGAACTCAAACCGGGCAAACCGAAACGCAAGATGGATGAGCTGGCGCGCGGCGACGTCTCCGGCCTGATCGGCATGGTCGGCCCGCAGACCCGTGGCTCCCTCTCCATCAGCTTCGAGAAGGGGCTGGCACTGGAGATCATGCGCCGCATGCTGGGGGAAGCTCCCGCCTCCATCAACGAAGAGGTGACCGACATGGTCGGTGAAATCACCAACATGGTGACCGGCGGTGCAAAGCGGATGCTGGGCGAGAAGGGCTACGAGTTTGACATGGCGACCCCCATCATCGTCTCCGGCCCCAACCACACCATTACCCACCGTGCCGATGGCACCAAGATCATGATGCCGTTCGAATCGGATTTCGGTCGCGCCACTATCGAAATTTGCTTCGAGTAACCCTATGTGGAAAGCATTGAAATGGATTTTCATCTGCTGGGCACTGCTGTTGATCCTGTCGGACATTCAGATCAGCACCTCCCTCTACAAGTACGAAGATAACCGGGTGCTCATCAACTTCCCGCGCTGGGAAGCCAAGCAGCCTTGGGGCACCTTCGAGTGGCATGCCGGACGGGTAGAAACCCACTGGTATGGTCTGGAGGGCAAACCCAAGCCGTCAGGCCCGCAAATCTGATCCGGTAACGGATCCGGCAGAAACAGAAGAGGCCAGCAGTTGCTGGCCTCTTTGCTATCTCGTTGTTTCTGAATCAAGCCGCTTCGGCCGCCAACTTCCCGCTTGGTCGCCCCAGGATGCCGACGATGCAGGCCAGCAGAGTCGGCAGCAGCCAGGCAAGCCCCTTGTCGAACAGCGGCAGGAAGGCAAAGCCGTCCATCGCCATCCCGGCAGCCCCCAGCCCATCGAGACAACCAAACAGAAAAGCGACCGTCAGCACACCGCGAAACACCAGCCGTGGCTGGGTAAACCATCCCTTGAGGAAGGTCACCAGCACCAGCGCGATGGCCACCGGATAGATGGCTACCAGCACCGGGATGGAGAGGCCGATCAATTCGCTCAACCCCACATTGGCCACCACTGCACAGAGCGCCCCCAGTAGGATCACCCAGTTGCGATAGGCCCAACCAGTCAGGCCATGGAAGTAGTCGGCACCGGCACAGAGCAGGCCAACTGCGCTGGTAAAACAGGCCAGGGTGATGATGGCAGCCAGAATAAACTGACCCGGTTGGCCAAACAGACTCAGGACGTAGGCATTGACGATGGCGCCGCCATTACTGATATCGCTTGCCACCCCACCGGCGCTGTTGCCCAGCTGAAAGAGCGAGACATACACCGCCGACAACCCGACCGCCGAGATCAAGCCTGCAATGGTCAGATATTTGAACTGGCTGCGATAATCCTCGATCCCCTTCTGGCGCAACAACCCGATGATCAGGGCACCAAACATCAGGGAGGCCAGGGTATCCATGGTGTTGTACCCTTCCAGCATTCCTTTGGTCAGGGCTGCATCTATGTACTCACCGCAGGCATCAGGCATGGTGCCCTGCGGCATCATAAAGACCCCGACCGCCAGAATAAGCAGCATCGCCATCAGGGCTGGGGTCAGATACTTGCCGACCGCATCGAGCAGCTTGCCCCGATCGAGCGCCACCAGGATCACCAGCGCAAAGAAACTCAGGGTGTAGATCAGCAGTCCCGCATGACCGGCATCGCCAAGCCAGGGCTTTAGCCCCATCTCGTAGGCGACCAGACCGGTGCGGGGAATGGCAAAGGCTGGCCCCATGATGATATAGATGGCGATGGCCAGCGCCGTCGCCGCCCCGGCGGGCAGATAGCGGGTCATTCCGGTCCAGCCACTCGCGCCGCCTCCCGAACTCCCCTTGGCCACCGCAATCAGGGTGATCAGCGGCAAGCCCACCGCCGTCAGCAAAAAGCCGCACATGGCGGCCAGCAGATGCTCACCAGCCATAAAACCGGCCAGCGGCGGAAAAATGATATTGCCAGCCCCCAGATAGAAGGCAAACGTCATAAACCCCAATCCGAATACGTCGGACAACTTCAATGATTTCGTCAAACTCAACCTCATCTGCCTTATCAGCTTGTTATTGATTGCACCCACTGCCTGGCAGATAACCGGTAACAATACCTCTCGCCCCCACACGGCCCGCGGACCGGATGAGGCGCACCACCTTTAGCATAAAGAAGAGGAGTTCGATCTCAATCACCAATTAATATCTTGAAACAATTTACTGCTGTGGAATTAATCGCCGAACAACTCGGCGCTCCATAAACAGGTGTCACACGTGGCGTATGGGAGGCAAGAAGAGGGGAACGGGTTATAGCGGCAAGATACGGCTGCTCAGGTGCTATCTTCATACGGTTACAATTACGGCAGCAAAGCGAGGCTCACAGAAAACAAAAGAGCCTGCACGGGGCAGGCTCTTGGCAATATCACATCGGGTGTGATCAGGCCGCTTCGGCAGCCATCTCGGTCGGACGCACCATCACGCCAACTACGCAGGCCAGCAGGGTTGGCATCAGCCAGGCGAGGCCCTTGTCGAACAGCGGCAGGAAGGCAAACGCATCCATCTTCATACCGGCAGCACCCAGACCATCCAGGCAACCGAACAGGAAGGCAACCATCAACACGCCACGGAACACCAGACGGGGACGGCCGAAGTAACCCTTCAGGAAGGTGACCAGTACCAGCGCCACGGCAACCGGATAGATGGCAACCAGCACCGGAATGGAGAGGCTGATCAACTGGCTCAGGCCCACATTGGCCACCACGGCACAGATAACGCCCAGCAACACCACCAGCTTCTTGTAAGCCATGCCGGTCAGATTGTGGAAGAAATCAGAGCAGGCAGAGATCAGGCCCACGGCAGTGGTAAAGCAAGCCAGAGTGATGATGGCCGCCAGAATGAACTGACCCGGCTGACCAAACAGACTCAGTACGTAGGCGTTGACGATGGCGCCACCATTGCTGACATCGGTCGCCACACCGGCTGCAGTGTTACCCAGCTGGAACAGGGAGACGTACACCACGCTCAGACCAACGGCAGAGATGAGGCCGGCAATGGCCAGATACTTGAACTGGCTCTTGTAATCGTTGATGCCTTTCTGGCGCAGCAGATCGACGATCAGAGCGCCAAACATCAGGGACGCCAGGGTGTCCATGGTGTTGTAGCCTTCCAGGATCCCTTTGACGAAGGGGCTGTTCTGATAGTCACCGGACGCATCAGGCATGGAGCCTTGCGGTGCTACGAATACCCCGATAGCCAGAGTCAGCAGCAGCAGCATCAGTACCGGAGTCAGGTATTTGCCGATGGCGTCCATCAGCTTGCCCTGGTTCATGGAGACCAGAATGGCCACACCAAAGAAGATCACGGTATAGGCCGCCAGACCCGCTTGCCCCATATCACCGATGAACGGCTTGAGGCCCATCTCGTAGGCAACCAGACCGGTACGGGGCGCGGCAAAGGCCGGGCCGATGATGATGTAGATGGCAACGGCCAGCGCAGTCGCGACACCGGCAGGCAGCAGTTTGGTCATGCCAGCCCAGCCGTTACCGGCTTTCGCCACGGCCAGAATGGTCACCAGAGGCAGGCCCACGGCAGTGACCAGGAAGCCAAGCATCGCCAGGGAGAGGTGCTCACCAGCCATGTAACCGGCCAACGGCGGGAAAATGATGTTACCGGCGCCCAGATAGAAGGCGAAGGTCATAAACCCTAATCCGAGTACATCGGACAATGTGAGTGATTTCGTCAAGTTCAACCTCGTCTGTCTTGTAAATTATTGCTTGTTATAGTTTTTATCGGTCGCTGACCGGGTGTGTTCAGGGGGTATAAAAAAAGAGCCCCGCATGTTTTTTCATCGCAACCAGTGGTTTTAGCTGGTCTGGAGCGGGCGCTCGATCTGGAACCAGCATAATGGCGTGAAAAAATAGTTCAAGACGAAATTTACATCTTCAAATAGAAGGGGTTGGTCAGTTGGATATATCTGTCGGAATAGGCCCCATCAGCAGAATGGATCACAATTTCACCCCTCTCACACCTGTTTAATCCTCTGCCAAGTAGCAATAAAACACGATTTGCCTCTTTACCCTCTCTGGTTATAACAGCTGTATAACAAATGCCATGCAGATCATAATTCGCCGAAATGCATAAAATTTCATCGGCCATCGCCGTCGGCAGCACCAGCGCCACCTGCCCGTTCGGGCTCAGCAAACGATTGCAGGCCGCCAGTAATGCGGGGCTGTCGAGGGCACCGGTATGGCGGGCCAACGCCCGCGCCGGATCGCTAAATGACTGGCCTGCCACGAAATAGGGCGGGTTGGAGACGACAAGATCATAAGGGACGGCCTGATAATCCTGAATGGCACTCTCTATGACGGTCACCCGATCGGCCCAGGGAGAAGCAGCCGCATTCTCCCGCGCCTGACTGGCCGCATTAATATCCAGTTCGACCGCATCAAGACGGCAGTCAGATCTGCTGCGCTGGGCCAGCATCAGGGCGATCAGGCCGCTGCCGGTGCCGATATCGAGCACCCGGCGCGCCTGTTCGACCGGGGCCCAGGCACCGAGCAGGATGCCGTCGGTGCCCACCTTCATGGCGCAGCGATCGTGATTGATATGGAACTGTTTGAAGGTAAAACCGCGACTACGCCCCATCTGGCCCCCGTCATCTGAAAAAATGGTTGGCGATTATAGCGACTAAGCCACACTCGCCATAGGAGCCGACGAGATAATCGCCTATAATCTGCCGTTTCCTTAATGACCGAGTATTGCCATGAGCCAGTCCTTTGATGATTTCGACCTGCACCCTGCCCTCAACCGGGCTTTGGCCGAGATGGGATTCACCCGCCCCACTACCATCCAGCAGATGGTACTGGAGCCAGCCCTGGACGGCCGCGATATTCTGGCATCCGCTCCGACCGGTACCGGCAAGACCGCCTCTTTCCTGCTGCCGGCGCTTCAGCACCTGCTGGATTTCCCGCGCCGCAAGCCGGGCCCCTGCCGCATGCTGATCCTGACCCCAACCCGCGAGCTGGCGCTGCAGGTCACTGCCCACGCCAAGGCGCTGGCGGCCCACACCAACCTCAGCATCGAGACCATCATCGGCGGCGTCAGCCATGAAGAGCAGCTGCCTGCCCTGACCAAAACCACCGACATCGTGGTCGCCACCCCGGGCCGCCTGCTCGAGTACATCGAGAAAGAGGAGTTCGAGAGCCACGACATCGAGGTGCTGGTACTGGACGAAGCGGATCGCATGCTGGACATGGGCTTTATCAAGGATGTGAACCGCATCGTGGCCGAAGCGCGCTACCGCAAGCACACCATGCTCTTCTCCGCCACCCTGGAAGGGGCCGGCCTTGAGAAGTTCGCCAACGAGATCCTCAAGGATCCGGTGGAGCTGCACGCCGAGCCGCCGCGCAGCGAACGTCGCCCCATTACCCAGTGGATCCATCTGGCCGATGACGCCGCCCACAAGCTGGCGCTGCTGACCCATATCCTGAAAGATCCGGAAACCCAGAAGGCGATCATCTTCGTCAAGACTCGCGAGCGTCTGGCGGAGCTCTCCGGCCAGCTGCAGGCTGCGGGTATCTCCTGTGCCTGGATCCGTGGCGAGATGGAGCAGAGCAAGCGTATCGAGTCGATCCGCAAGTTCCACGAAGGGGAAGTACCCTTCCTCATCGCCACCGACGTCGCCGCCCGCGGCATCGACCTGCCGAACGTCAGCCATGTCATCAACTACGACATGCCCTACGGCGCCGACGTTTACGTCCACCGGATTGGCCGTACCGGCCGCGCCGGCAACCGTGGCTGTGCCATCAGCCTGGTAGAAGCCCACGACATGGCGATGGTCGCCAAGATCGAACGCTACACCGAGGAGCGCCTCAAGCGCCGGGTGATCGACGAGCTGCGCCCGAAACACAAAGAAGCGCGGGTACCGGTGAAGAAGAAAAAGCCGGTCGACAAGAAGAAGTCCGCCAAGAAGAAAAAGAAGAAGTGATCGCCTGGCGATAAAGAGAAGGGCCATCCCGCGGGATGGCCCTTCTGCATTCTGAATCACTCTGACGAGTGGTTATGCCACCACTCTGCGCATCCCCATATGGGGGATATCATCTTCGAGATAGCCTTCCCCTTCCGCCACAAAACCGTGTTGGCCATAGAAGCCTTGCAGATGGGCCTGCGCCCCCAACCAAATGCTGTGGGTCGGCCAGCGCGCCTCGCACGCCTTGACCGCCTCGCCGATCAGCTTATGACCAAGACCACCGCCACGCGCCTTGGGTGAGGTCACCACCCGGCCTATGGCGGCGCCGCTCTCGTCGCCGATGCCGGGCGCCATGATCCGCGCATAGGCGGCCAGCAGCTCGCCCTGATAACCGAGCAGGTGCCAGACCCCTTCGCGGCGATCGAGCCCGTCCAGATCCTGAAAGGGGCAGGTCTGCTCCACCACGAACACCTCGGCCCGCAGCGCCAGCAACTCATACAACTCGTCAGTGGTCAGTTCAGACCAGGGTTTCAGGATCCAGTTCATCGGCAACTCCTTATCAGTTCGGCCTGCCAGCATAATCGCGGCACCAGCGCCCTGCATTAACCTTTGTTAAGTTCTTTCAGCCGTTTGCGAATGCGGCTCAGACTGATGGGCGTGATACCGAGATAGGCGGCGATCTGGTGGTCGGGCACTCTGGCATCGAGTGCAGGAAAACTGTCGAGAAAGTGCTGATAGCGCGCCTGCGGGCTGCCGGTCAACAGTAACTGCTCCTTCTCCTCCTTGATGCGCAGCTGCACCTCCAACAGGTGCTGGTACCAGCGCAGCCAGCCGGGCAGCTGGCGCAAGTCGACCAGACTGAACAGCTGCAGATGGCAGGGCTCCAGCGCCTCCACACTGTAGCGGGCTGGCTCGCCACTAAGCAGGTGGTGGAAGTCGAGAAACTCGTCCCCCTCCCAGTAGAACTCCTTGATGTACTCGCGGCCATCCTCCAGCACCAGCTTGGCCCGCAGCAGCCCCTGCTCCACCCTGACCAGCAGATCCGGGCTGTCACCGGCGTGCCAGAGGCAGCTTTTCGGGCTGAGGGTCAGCGGGCGGGCAAAAGAGAGGAGGCGCGCGGCCTCCTCTTTATCTGCGACCTGCGCCCAATCGAAGGGGGGTCTGTCAGTCAGCATGATCAAGCGCGGCGCTGACGCACAGCTTCAAACAGGCAGACACCGGTTGCCACCGAGACGTTGAGGCTGGATACCGCCCCCGCCATCGGGATACTCACCAGCTCATCGCAGTGCTCGCGGGTCAGACGGCGCATCCCCTTGCCTTCAGCCCCCATCACCAGCACCATCGGGCCGGTCAGTTTGGCCTGATAGAGGTCGTGATCGGCCTCGCCAGCGGTGCCGACAATCCAGACGCCGCGCTCCTGCAATTCGCGCAGGGTACGGGCCAGGTTGGTGACCTGAATGAGCGGCACCACTTCGGCCGCGCCACAGGCAACCTTGCGCACGATCGGGGTCAGGCCGGTGGCCTTGTCCCGCGGCACGATCACCGCATGAGCCCCGGCAGCATCGGCGCTGCGCAGGCAGGCGCCGAGGTTGTGCGGGTCGGTCACGCCATCCAGCACCAGCAGGAAGGGCTGGCTCTGTTGTGCCGCTAACTCGTCCAGCAAGCTGGCCAGATCGTGCTCGGCGAGCTTCGGCGCCTCTTTCACCCGGGCCATGATGCCCTGGTGATTGTTGCCTTCCGCTTTGTCATCAAGGGTCTTGCGGTTCACGCTCTGCACCTTGAGGCCGAGGGATTCCAGCTCGGTCAGCAGGGGTTGCAGCCGGTCATCATCCCGCCCCTTCAGCGCCCATACCTCGATGAAACGCTCCGGGGTGCGCTCCAGCAGCGCGGATACAGCGTGAATGCCGTAGATCAGTTCAGTACTCATTTAGTGCTCTTGGCCTTATCGCGAGCCTTTTTGCTCGGTCGTCTGTTGCTCGGTTTGGCACGGCCACCCTTGTCGGATTTGCCGTGATCCTTGCCCTCTTTACGTTTTTCGTGGCGCTGGGCGCTCTTGGCCTTCTCTTTCTTGATCTCGGCCTGCTTGCGCGCCATCTCTTTGGCGTTCTTGCCGGTGGCCTTGAGCGGCTCTTCGACCATCACGAAGTCGATTTTGCGATCGTCCAGGTTCACGCCCATCACCTTGACCCGCACCTTGTCACCCAGACGGTAGCGACGGCGGAAGTTCTCGCCGATCAGCTGCATGTGCAGGGGATCAAACTGGTAGTAGTCGTTGGTGAGGGTGCTGACGTGCACCAGACCATCGATGTGGATCTCGGCCAGACGCACGAAGAAGCCAAAGCCGGTGACGCTGGCGATGACGCCGTCGAACTCGTCACCCACGTGATCCAGCATGTACTCGCACTTGAGCCAGTCGGCCACATCGCGGGTCGCATCGTCGGCACGGCGCTCGGTCATGGAGCAGTGCTCGCCCATCGGGTCCACTTCTTCCAGCTGGTAGTGATAACCACCGCTCGGGGTCCACTTGTGGCGCAGGTTGCCCTGCTGCTCCTTGGCAGTCTGGTACTTGATCGCCCGGTGCAGGATCAGGTCTGGGTAGCGACGGATTGGCGAGGTGAAGTGCGCGTAGGACTTCAACGCCAGACCGAAGTGACCGATGTTGTCAGCCTGATAGATGGCCTGACGCATGGAGCGCAGCAGCATGGTGGAGAGCAGCTCCGCATCCGGGCGCCCTTCAAACTTGGCAGCCAGCTCGGCAAAGTCTTTCGGCTCGGGCTCGAGGCCGCCTTTGAGCTCCAGACCCAGTTCGGCCAGGAAATCGCGGAAACCGGTCAGACGCTCTTCGCCCGGACGGTCGTGGACCCGGAACAGGGCAAAGGCTTCGTTCTTCTCGATATAACGGGCCGCGGCGACGTTCGCCTGGATCATGCACTCTTCGATGATCTTGTGGGCATCGTTGCGCACCAGTGGCACGATGCGGTCGATCTTGCGCTGGGCGTTGAAGATGAAGCGGGTCTCCTCGCTCTCGAACTCCACCGCGCCGCGCTGGTGACGGGCATGCTTGAGCGCCTTGTAGAGGTTGTTCAGCTCTTCGATGTGGCCCACCAGCGGATCATACTGCTGACGCAGCTTGGGATCCCCGTCGAGGATCGCCGCCACCTTGGTGTAGGTCAGACGGGCGTGAGAGTTCATTACCGCTTCGTAGAACTTGTAGCCGGACATGCGACCAGCGGCGGAGATGGTCATCTCGCACACCATGCAGAGGCGGTCTACTTGCGGGTTCAGGGAACACAAGCCGTTGGAGAGCACCTCCGGCAGCATGGGCACCACGAACTCGGGGAAGTAGACGGAGTTGCCGCGCTGATACGCTTCGGCATCCAGCGCCGTGCCGGGCTTCACGTAAGCGGAAACGTCGGCAATGGCAACCCACAGACGCCAGCCGCCACCGCGTTTGGCTTCACAGAAGACGGCGTCATCGAAGTCACGGGCATCTTCCCCGTCGATGGTCACCAGCGGCAGAGCGCGCAGGTCGATGCGGCCCTCTTTGGCTTTCTCCGGCACCTGCTCGCCGAGACCGGCAACCTCTTTGGTCACCTCTTCCGGCCAGGTGTGCGGAATGCCGTGGGTACGCAGGGCAATTTCGATCTCCATGCCCGGCGCCATGTTCTCGCCCAGCACTTCCAGTACGGTGCCGACGGCATTGATGCGGGAGGTGGCACGCTGGTTGATGCGCACAACCACGACCTGGCTCTGGCGAGCCCCTTTGTTCTCCCCTTCCGGGATGATGATGTCCTGGCCGATACGGCTGTCATCCGGCACCACGAAACCAACGCCATTCTCGACGAAGTAACGGCCGACAATGTCTGCCTCACGGGACTTGAGCAGGCGCACCAGACGCGCTTCCTGACGACCCTTGCGGTCGATCTCGGTCGGCTGCACCAGCACGTAATCGCCATGCATCAGGCGTTGCATCTCTCGGTTGTTCAGATACAGATCCGGACCACCACCTTCCGGACGCAGAAAACCGAAGCCATCCTTGTGGCCGATTACATAACCTTTGACCAGATTCAGGCGATCCGGCAGGGCATAACATTGGTTGCGAGTGAATACCAGTTGTCCATCACGCTCCATGGCGCGCAGACGACGACGCAAGGCTTCCAACGGCTCTTCATCTTTCAGCTTGAGGACCTTGGCCAACTCTTCACGGGACATGGGCTTTTCATGGCCCTTGATGAGTTCCAGGATCAACTCGCGACTGGCGATGGGGTTATCGTATTTTTCGGCCTCGCGTTCGAGGAAAGGATCTTTTTGAGACATAAGCAGGCCTTAGGGTAGGTGGTAACGGTGCCATTATATCGGAGGGGGGGGCGAATGGCATCCATCGGCTGCCTTTTGGCCAATCTCTCTGTCATACTATCTTCAGTTCGCTGGCATGATGAGACACAGAACTCATGAGTAAGGACACATTTGCCCAATCCGCCGCCTATCTCAAACAGGCGGTGCCCTTGATGATCAAGTACCAGATCCCCACGACGCCGGACAATTACCACCTGTGGTACAACTATGTCTCGGCCAGCATGCCCGAGCTCAACCAGGCGATTGATCAGGCAGTAAAAATGCAAGGAACCTGCTCGCTCACCACCTGCGAGCGACTCTATCACCAGTATCTGGCCGCTCAGGACGAGAAGCAGATGGAGGCGATGAAACTGAGCCTCGCCGCCATGGCCAATGAGCTCGGCCACTCCATGCAGGACGCCATCTCCGATACCGGCATGTTTCAGGAGATGCTCGACAAGAGTTTTGACAAGCTCAGCCGCATTGATGACGAGGGCTTCAGCCTGGAAGACACCATGGGGATCCTGCGGGAGCTGGTGCGCGAATCGAGGGATGTGCGCATGTCCACCATGCACTTTCGCAACCAGCTCAGCAATGCGGAGAAAGAGATCAAGGAGCTGCGGGCGGCGCTCAACGAGACACGCAAACTGGCCAACGAGGATGCCCTCACCAACCTGCTCAACCGCCGCGCCTTCGATCTGGAGCTGGAGGGGTTGATCCGCAGCCAGCACCCCTTCTCGCTGATCCTCGCCGATATCGATCGCTTCAAGAACTTCAACGACGAATATGGCCACCTGCTCGGCGATCAGGTGCTGCGCGCCTTCAGCAAACGGCTGCGCGATGCCTGCAAGGAGGGGGTCACCGCCTATCGGCTGGGTGGGGAGGAGTTCGCCATGCTGGTCCCCCATCGCTCGCTGGCGCTGACCAGACAGATGGCGGAAAGCATGCGCCGCGCCATCGAGCGGATGTCGATTCTGGATCGCAAATCGGGCCGCCGCATCGACCACATCACAGCCTCGTTTGGCGTGGGTGAGTTCAACGGTCAGGAGAGCGCAGACAGTCTGGTCGAACGTACCGACAAGCTGCTCTACAAGGCCAAGGAGCTGGGGCGCAACCGGGTAATGCCACTCCCTTCCTGATGTAGTCCCTTGTCCGACCGCAATGCCAATGTAAAAAGCCAGTCAGATCAACTGACTGGCTTTTTGGTCTCTCTTGCTCCGACAGGGGCTGTTCCTTCCAGCCCCAGTGGAGATCTGCTCAGTGTGAAGGATTACTCCTGCACCTCGCTGACACCTTCGACTTTCACATCAACACGGCGATCCGGAGCCAGGCAGACGATCAGCTCACGCTTGGACTTGCTGACGCAGCTGTCGCCGGTAACCGGTGAGGATTTACCACGCCCTTCCACATTGATCTTGGCGGCCGGGATCCCTTTACCAACCAGATAGTTGGCAACGGTCTGGGCACGCTGTTCGGAGAGCTTCTGGTTGTAGGCATCGGAACCGATACGGTCGGTGTGGCCAATTACGGTTGCTACGCCATCTTTGGGTCGCGCCTCTTCAATCTGGCTATAGAGGCTATCCAGTGCCTGACTGGCCTCTGGCTTGAGGGTTGCCTTGTTGAAGTCAAACAGCACATCGGAGCTCAGGGTAAACTGCTTCTCAACCATCACAGGTGCAGGAGCAGGTTCCGGAGCCGGGGCGGGCGCCACAGGGGCAACCTGACCAAAGCGATAAACCGCTGCCAGCGAGAGCAGGCCATTATCCATTCTCAGACCGGTATCATCGCGGCTGCCATACGGGGTGGTGTACTGATACTCCAGGCGAGCAGCCCAGTCGAGGTTGAATGCATACTCGGCACCCAGTGCTCCGACCATGACAAAGCGGCTGTCATCTTTGTAGACATCGCTCTTGGTGTCAGCCCAGCCATAACCGCCACCGACACGACCATACAGATCCAGATTATCGGTAACCGGGAAGCCCAGTTTCAGGGTCAGTTGAGCCAGCTGTGCTTTTACTTCATCACTGAAAGCGCCTGCCGCCGTAGTGGCATCGTATTTGTAATTGCCCAGATAATCGTAACCCAGCTCCAGTCCCAGATTCTTGTTGATCTGATAACCGCCAAACACGCCTGCTCCCAAGGCATCGTTGGTCTCATTGCCAAGGGTCAGGGCATTGCTTTCATCAATGCCGTAGAAGTTGGACCAACCCAGTTTGGCACCGCCATACCAGGTGTTGTCCTGACCGGCAGCCTGGGCATTGGCCGCCAGCAAGCCGGTAACCAGCAAGGTAATCAATGATTTTTTCATGTTTGAGCCTCTGCAACTTTATGTAGGAGGAGGTTGATTGATATCACCTCGTCTTATAGGTGCAACCACCCAAAAGCGATCGCAGCATATCAACGTTAGCCTATTTTCAAGTCACTGATATCAATTAACAAAAAACACTCTAACGCAACCACGTTACAAAAACAGCAACAAACGTTTGTTATTTGAACTAGATGTGACGCAAAAAGACGCACAGAAGAGGGCTGAAAGGGAAAAAAGGCCAGCAACATGCTGGCCCGAAGCGATATCAGTGACGAACAAACTCGTAGTGCTGATCGATAAAGTCAGCAACACGCTGGCTCAGTACCTTGTGCACCGTCCTGGTCGGATGCACCTGATCCCAGAACATATGCTCATCGCAGTTGAGAGTCGCTGCTCGCCCTTTTGCCTGCCCGCTCACCACCGCCTGCGCCAGGATCGGGTTACCGGCAATAGCCACTCTTTCGGAGAAACTTAAAGCCGGGGTCGCAGCCACCTCGGCGGCGCTACCGGAGAATGGCTTCCACGTATAGCCGCCACCGTAGCAGGCGTGTTCTGTGTCACTCAGCCCGAACAGCTGAGGATCGCGCATCATCTCGTCAAACTGCTTGTCCACTTCGAACAGCTTCACGATGCCAAGGGGAGCCAGCTCTCGAGTGAGGTTCTGCAACTTCTGGTTGTGGTAGCTGGCCACATGGCGCACCTTCTCCACCACCTTCATGCTGCGGGCTGACGGGGTCTGCCCCAGATCCGGGATGTTGAACAGCAGGATCTGCTGCGCACCGTTGAGCACCAACCGGTTGGATGCCAGCCGGATGGTATCGATCACCCGATCCGCATCCCGCTCGGTGTTCCAGCCATAAGCCAGATAGTCGTTGGCACCGACCCAGATCACCACCAGATCATCGGGGCGGAACTTGTCCTTTTTCAGGAACTGATCGATCTCGTAATCGAGGTTGTTGATCACCTGATATTTGGGATCCCAGGACCAGAAACCGAGCCAGCCATTCAGGGCCCCCAGATGGTTATAGGCCACCGCGGTTGCACCGCCTTCCGCCTCGTTGGCCACGACCAGACCGGGGAAACGCTCGTCACCCAACTGCTCCAGCCACACCGGGCCGTTGCTGAAGCGCCCGTTGAAGTAAGGTGGGCTGGAGGGGAGATAGCCCCGCATCTTTTTGTACATCTTGCCGGTGTCGGAGAGGCTGTCCCCAAACATCACGACCCGGGAAAAAGGTTGGCGTCCCTCTGCCGCTTGCGCGGTCAATGCCATTAACCCCAATAAACAAACAAGCCATTTTTTCATATTGTTATGCTCTTCGATTAAGCAGGTGAGACCTGCGGACTTCTCCTCGAGTGGCGACAGGCATGGGAAGAGTCTGCAGCCACTGACTTCTGGTGAAGGCGACAGATTACAGTTCCAGATGAAATCACACATGTTCCACCACCGATGAAATCGCTTGCGCTCACAAAACAGACAATCACACCAGCCTATTTCTTTCACGCTTGTTTCACGCCCCCCCCGGCACAATGCCCCCATACCAACGACAGGAGTATGAAATGAACAAGGCAAGCGCAAGCGTAATCGGACTGTTGACCCTGATGTCTGTCTCCTCTTTTGCCATGGCGGCCTATACCGGCCCGCAGGAGCAGAACAAGGTTTCCGTTGCTCAACTGAAAGATCTGGCCGATGACAGCTGGGCCACCCTGGAAGGGAAACTGGTCAAGCACCTGGGCGGCGAGAACTATCTGTTCCGCGATGCCAGCGGTGAGGTGGAGGTCGAAGTGGATCAGGATGTGTGGCGTGGCACCGAAGTGGGCCCGGATGATCAGATCCGCATCCGTGGTGAAGTGGACCACAGCTGGAACAAAACCGAAGTGGAAGTGAAAACCCTGGAGAAAGTGGGCGCGGCCCCGCAGACCAAGGGCGGCTTTATCGCCAAATAAGGCCACTTCAACGACGAACTGGCCAGACGTTAAAAGGGCACTTGATATCAAGCGCCCTTTTGCATGGTTAACCCAGCGTCACCGCTTAACCGGCCCGACTGGCAAAGGCTCTCTTGAAGCCCTTCTCGGCCTGATTGACCTTGTAGAGGTAACGGCGCGCCTCCTCTTTGGGATGCTGCTCGGTCAACACCTGATAGACCGCCTCGGGGGAGAGCCGGTTGATCCGGCCCGGCGCCGCCTTGCGATCGCTGGAGAAGGTATTGAGCACCCCGCCAGCGCCACCGTTATAGGCGGAGATCACCGCATAGCGACGGGAGCGCGGATCCTCGATATCCGCCAGATAGACGGTCTGCAACAGGTGCAGATAGGCGGTACCAACATCGATGTTGTAGGCCGGGTTGAACAGCTCCTCCCGGGTTGGCTGGCCGTTCTTGCCCTTGACCCGAACATAGACGTCACGACCGGCGGTAGCCGGGATCACCTGCATCAGGCCATAAGCGTTGGCATGGCTCACCGCATAGGGGTTGAAGCTGCTCTCGGTCTTGATCACCGCATAGATCAGGCTCTCCGGCACGCCGTATTTGCGCGACGCTTCCCGGATGATCCCCGCATACTTGTAGCCCCGTCGATCTTCATGGTTGGCCACCATGGGTATATCGACGAAGAAGATGGTGCGAATACCCAGAGTGCGCTTCTTCATCGCCGTGTTGAGCAGGTAATCGGCATAACGCTCGGCGCGCCAGGAGGCTCGGATTGGCTGGCGCTGGTTGTCCAGCACCTGACCATAGAGGAAAGGCTCGCCGCCGGTCAGAATTTCCCGATCGGAGTAAAGATCCACTTCCGCCGGATCGTCCGGCGTCAGCAGGGTCTCGATGATAGCGCGACGCAGGTGAGCGCGGGGATCGATGCCCGAGACCGTCTCCACCATGATGTGGCCGCTGGAGAAGTCGATGTGGGCCCGGCTCTTGTACTGATCCGTGTATTTGACGTAGTCAAACTTGCCCGCAAACAGCGCCTCCCGCCCCCATATCTCGTTCACGTTATGGGAGAGCGCGCTGATCATGTGTTCAAAACCGCGGATGTCCTTGCCGTTGACCAGATCGTCATCCTCACTCCCGCTGGGCTTGGGGGAAGATGAGCAGGCAGAGAGAAACAGCAGGGTGCACAGCAGCCAAAAAATTCGGCCCATAGGATCCTCAAACCGGGCAGCAGAGCTGCCCATCATTCATTTGCTGCGACTTCAGGAGCGGTCACGCCAGTGTGGCGCCATTCCCGCACCTGTTCACACGTACAACAGCCGGAGAGCTTACTGGGCAGGCGGGGTGTAACCTTCGATCTGCACTTCACCTGCATCAAACAGGTAGCTGACCATCTCTTTTTCCAGCAGTTGGCGATGCTCAAGATTCATCATGTTGAGCTTTTTCTCGTTGATCAGCATCACCTGCTTCTTCTGCCACTCGGCCCAGGCTTCCTTGCTGATGTTGTCAAAAATCCGCTTGCCGAGCTCACCGGGATAGAGTTGGAAATCCAGACCCGGGCCCTCTTTTTTCAGGCGTTGGCAAAATACAGTACGGCTCATGTTGACCTCTATGGTTGTAACTCTGGATAGGCGAGCAGACGGGCCGTGGCGGCCGCCAGCCCCACCTCGGCAGGATGGCGTAAGTTATACCAGAGTCGGTTATCTGCTTCCATGAGCCGCAGCGGCTGCGCCTCATCAATGTCAATCAGCAGCGGCTGAATATCGAGATGGAAGTGGCTGAAGGTATGGCGAAAACCGGCCAGTTCACGATAACCGTGATGGCTCAGGCCGAGGGATGCCAGCAGACCCTCCACCTCCGCCAGCGAGGCCACCTGCGGGAAGCAGTAGAGCCCGCCCCAGATCCCCTGTGGCGGCCGCTTCTCCAGCAGCAGCTCATCGCCGTGACGGATCAGCAGCATGATGCCATCGCGAGCCGGAATGCTCTTCTTGGGCTTGCTGTTGGGATAAGCGGTAGGCTTGCCTTGCGACAGCCCCTGGCAATCGGCCCGCACCGGACAGCGATCACAGGCAGGCTTGCTGCGGGTGCAGATCGTCGCCCCGATATCCATCATTGCCTGATTGTATTGCGCCACCCCCAGTTTGGGAGTCAGCCGGATGGCGATCTCCCACAGCTCGTTCTCCACCTGTTTTTGACCGGGCCAGCCCGGCAGCGCCAGCCAGCGGGTGAGTACCCGCTTCACGTTGCCATCAAGGATGGCATGGGGCTGACCCAGAGAGAGCGACAACACGGCCCCGGCGGTAGAACGACCAATGCCCGGCAGCGCCATCACCTCGTCAAAGCGCTCGGGAAAGAGGCCGTGGTGATGATCGCGGATCTGCTGGGCCGCCTTGTGCAGGTTGCGGGCCCGGGCGTAGTAGCCAAGCCCGGTCCAGTGGTGCAGCACCTCGTCGACAGGGGCATCGGCCAGCGCCACCACATCGGGGAAGCGCGCCATAAAACGCTGGTAATAGGGGATGACTGTGGCTACCTGGGTCTGCTGCAGCATGATCTCCGAGACCCAGACCCGGTAAGGGGTCTTCTCCTGCTGCCAGGGCAGGGTTTTGCGGCCATGAAGCTCGTACCACTCCAGAACCCGGCTTGCGAAGGTTGATTGATTCACGTTGTTCTCATGTCGTTGATATAAGGGGAACTCTGCGGTTCCTTCGGCTCATCTGGCCTGAGCGGGCATAAAGTCATCCCGCAACACAGCGCCAGCTATCTGGTGCGGCAGCGTAAGGCCTCGTCACGGCCAAGTCAAAGCCGCGCTGACTGGCGCTGCGGGCAGGTGGTGGTCAGGCAGCAAAGCGGTAACAAAGACGATATACTCGGCCCCACGATTGATGACGGGAGAGACGATTTGCAGACTTATCTGGTTGGGGGCGCAGTGCGGGATCGCCTGCTCGGATTGCCGCAGGGCGACAGGGATCATCTGGTGGTCGGCGCCACCGTGGAGCAGATGCTGGCGTTGGGTTTTACCCAGGTCGGTCGCGACTTTCCGGTATTTCTTCACCCCAAAACCCAGCAGGAGTATGCCCTCGCCCGTACCGAACGCAAACAGGGTCAGGGCTACACCGGCTTTGTCTGCCACGCCGCCCCCGATGTGACCCTGGAGCAGGATCTGCTGCGCCGGGATCTCACCATCAACGCCATCGCCGAGGATGATCAGGGCCAGCTCCACGATCCCTACGGCGGCATCGAGGATTTGGAAAAGCGGCTGCTGCGACACGTATCACCCGCCTTTGCCGAAGATCCGTTGCGCATCCTGCGGGTCGCCCGCTTCGCCGCCCGCTTCCACGCTCAGGGCTTTACCATAGCGCCGGAGACCCTCGCCCTGATGAGCGAGATGACGGCCGCTGGCGAGCTGGCCCACCTCACGCCGGAGCGAGTCTGGAAGGAGCTGGAGAAGGTGCTGCTGGGGCCGACCCCGCAGATCTTTATCGAGGTGCTGCGCCAGTGCGGCGCCCTGAAGGCACTGTTCCCCGAAATCGACGCGCTGTTTGGCGTCCCCGCCCCGGCCAAGTGGCACCCGGAGATCGACACCGGCATCCACACCCTGATGGTGCTGGAGCAGGCGTGCCGGATCTCCCCGGAATTGACCGTCCGCTTTGCCGCCCTCTGCCACGACCTTGGCAAGGGAGTAACCCCCAAGGAGTTCTGGCCAAGCCATCACGGTCACGGCCAGAAGGGGCTGCCGCTGATACGATCCCTGTGCGAGCGGTTCCGGGTTCCCAACGAGTGCAGGGATCTGGCACTGCTGGTGAGCGATCTGCACACCCACATCCACATCGCCTTTGAGCTCAAGCCCGCCACCCTGCTCAAGGTGTTCGACAAGGCAGATGCCTGGCGCCGGCCCGCGCGCTTTGCCCAGTTGCTGGACGCCTGCCGCGCCGACTTCCACGGCCGCACAGGTTTCGAGGAGCGGGTCTACGCCGAGCCGGACTATGTGGCAGAAGCGCTGGCTGCCGCCCAGGCAGTGCCGGTGAAAGAGATAGTGGCGGCCGGTTTCAAAGGAGAAGAGATCAAGGAGCAGCTGGCCAAAAAGCGCACTGATGCCATCAGCCGCATCAAGGATGAGTGGACCTTTATCGAAGAGTAACCTCGGCCCCATAACAGACGGCCGCCCTGATGATGAGCTCCGCAAGGAGAGCATCGCCAGGGCGGCCGTTTTGCATCCAGATTAATATGTGAGGGGGGCGCTAACCCCTGCTGGTGCCGTTATGCGGGACCAATTCGCTCCATCAGGCTCATATGGGATGAGCCATCGTGGCGCTTGAGGTTCTGGCGATACTCGAACTGGCGCTGGCTCTCCTGCTTGAGCCCCAGCATCAGCGAATAGCACATCGCCAACATGATCACCGAGAAGGGCAGTGCCGCTATGATGCTGGCCGCCTGCAAGGCCGCCAGGCCGCCGGAAACCAGCAGGATAGCGGCAACCAGCCCCTGCCCCAGACCCCATACGGCGCGGTGCAGTACCGGCGGCTCCTGATCACCGATGGAGAGCAGAGTGGTGATGACCAGCGTGCCCGAGTCACTGGAGGTGATGAAGTAGGTGCAGATGAGCAGGGTCAGCACGGCCTTGGCGATCCAGCCGAAGGTATCCCAGTGCAGCAGTTCGACCGTCTTATAGAGCGCCAGCGTCACATCCTGATTGACCGCAGCGACCACGCCGCCACCGCCAAACAGCTCCAGATTCATCGCCGTACCGCCAAACACGGTGAGCCAGAACATGCCGAGCAGCGAGGGTACCAGCAACACACCAAGCACAAACTCGCGGATAGTACGCCCCTTGGAAATGCGGGCGATAAACATGCCGACAAACGGCGCCCAGGCAATCCACCAGCCCCAGTAAAACGCCGTCCAGCTCGACTGCCAGGCCGAAGTGCCGTTGGCCTCGGTGTTGGTCCAGAAGCTCAGTTTGACGATGTTCTGCAGGTAATCACCGATGTTCTGCACATAGGCGTTGAGGATATAGGTGGTCGGCCCCAACACCAGAAAGAGTGCGAGAACGAAGACGCTCAGCCAGATATTGAGCTCGGAGAGGATCTTCACCCCGCGCCCGACCCCGGAGACCGCCGACAGGGTGGCGATCAGACTGATACCGCCAATCAGCCAGAGCTGGTTGGACTGCGACACCGCCATACCAAACATCTGGTTGAGGCCGGTATTCATCTGGGAGACCCCTAGGCCAAGGGAGGTCGCCACCCCGAACACGGTACCGAACACGGCCAACACATCGGCCGCATGGCCCCAAAAACCGTAAATCCGCTCGCCAAGGATGGGGTAAAGCACAGAGCGGATCGCCAGCGGCAACTTGCGCCGGTAGCTGAAAAAGGCCAGTGACAGGCCGACGATCACATAGATGGCCCAGGGGTGCAGGCCCCAATGGAAAAAGGTGAGGCGCATGGCGATCTGGGCCGCTTCCGGGGTCATCCCTTCGGTAATGAACGGATTGCCCTGCAGATGGTTCATCGGCTCGGCGATGCTCCAGAACACCAGACCGATCCCCATGCCCGCGCTAAAGAGCATGGAGAACCAGGCGAAGTAGCCGAACTCCGGTACCTGGTCGTCGTCACCCAGCCGGATGCTGCCAAAACGGCTGAACATCAGGTAGACAGCGAAGAACAGGAACAGGGCGACCACCAGAATGTAGTACCACTTGAACCCGGCAATAATCTGATCCTTGGCACCGACAAACCAGGCGGCCGCGGCATCGGGAACAAATACGCCAAACAGCAAAAACAGGGTGATCACGGTGAGGGCCGTCATGGCCATGGTGGGGTTGAGGCCTTTCAATAGCCCTTTGCTTGCTCGCATCCAGCCTCCTTAGTCGTTGTTGAAAAAGTCTTCGCCCACATGATCACCGGCACCGCCGATGGCGCGATAGACCAGTTTGCCAGCCACCTGTTCGCGGTGATCCACCAGCGAAACCGAGGGCTGGCCATTCACGGCGTGACGCTTGCCAAGGAAGATCGCCATGGGGACGCCCAGATTGGAGATACCGCTGGTGATCCAGAGGCGGTTGAAGTCGTAGGAGCCACCGATGAATTCCAGCTGGGCCAGGCCGGTATCGAGGCCGGTCAGATAGAAGTTCATGGCACTTTCGTCAGGAAAGAGGTGCACCAGCACATAGGCGTAGCGCAATTCGTTCACCAACTCCTTTAGGTTGAAAGTACCTGTCTCACTGCAAGAGAGGGGTAACTCACCATCATAGTGGTGTACCTTGAGGTTGTTCGGGTCTTCATCATAGGCAGGCTGATAGCGCACAAAAGCCGAGGTATCCGGCAGTTCATAGCGCACTCTGACCACACGTAACTCGGCCACCAGAGACTTGATATCCAGCTCGTCATTCATCATTTCGCTCCTCAAATGTCAGGGTGAATTCCGTGAAATGCCCGTCAACCTAACACAAAATTAATTAGAGCAGAAATTATTACAGCAAAAACAATATTGACCTTGTGACGAATTAGGCGGAAAATTTTGCGCCTCTCCATTGCCCTTCAATGACGCACACCCCATGGAAAAACATGATGAAGTGCTGGTCGCCCTGCGCCAGATTATTCGTGCCATCGACATGCACTCCAGGCGCTTGATCAAAGAAGCCGGGCTCACCTCCCCGCAACTCTTGCTGCTCAAAGGGATCGACGAGCTGGGACAGACCTCCATGCGCCAGCTGGCCGATCACACCAACATGAGCCAGGCTACCGCCACCACCATCATGGACCGATTGGAGAGCCGCCAACTGGTGCAGCGCGTTCGCAGCAATACCGACAAGCGCAAGGTTCACGCGACACTGACTGACGCAGGCTACGCCCTGCTGGCTCAGGCCCCGACCCCGCTGCAAGAGCGCTTCATCCAGCGTTTTCAGGCGCTGGAAGCGTGGGAACAGACCCTGCTGCTCTCCTCCCTGCAACGCATCTCCTCCATGATGAATGCAGACGAAATCGACGCAGCCCCGGTGCTGAGCGTCAGACCCCTCACCGAAGAGCAGGCATAAGCTGCTGAACAATTTCAGGCATAAAAAAAGCTCCCGAACGGGAGCTTTTTTCGATCAGGGGCCGCAGAGAATTACTCTTCCAGGCTGATCCCGATATTGGAGACGCCATCCTGAGAGGCGAATACTCTGATGGCCAGGATACGATCGCTGTCGCGCTCATGGGCAACCCGCTTGAGCAGCTCGACCTGGAACTCCAGCTCAGCTTCCATGTACTCGTGCTCGTAGAGCTCTTCTTCGGTCAGATCCCGCTCTTCCAGCAGCTCGATAAAACCGGCCACAGTACCGACCGACGCATGGCTGGCATCGTTGGCCTCTTCGCCAACCCGGCAGATCACCGAGTTATAGGCGCAGCCCAGCGCAACACAGGCATCCAGCGCCGGATAGGCACCGTAGGATTCAAACTTGCGGGGATCCGGAATGTGAGACTCGAATTCTTCGAGAATGGCACCCAGATTGACCCGGGATCCCTTGACGGTGAGGTAGACCCACATCTGATCCAGCGCATGCCGGAAAGCGCCTGCATTGCCAAAGCCGGAGGCCTGACAGAACAGGGCATAGTTGGGGTACATGCGCTCTGCCAGCGCCAGGGTGTAGACGGTCTGTTGCCAAGGCTGTAGCTCGGCCAGTCGCTTATAAAACTTGTCACCAAACACTGGAGTCGGATCCTTTGCAAAATGTGGGGCAGATTGTAGCCCACGAGGGGCGCGGCGAAAACGAAAAAGCGCCCTGGTCGGCTATGTTGCGATATGAAGTCAGGTAAGATGGGTCGAGAGCGGCATCTTGTTGCGCCGCAAATTCTGATAAGGAACAAGAGTATGAGCCAACGTACCCTTCTTTTGCTCAGCCAGGATAATGCTCACTACGAACGGCTGCTCAAGGCCGCCAATCTCCCCCATCTGCGCATTCTGCGGGCCGATAATCCGGGCGATGCCGAGAAGCTGATCGGCGAAGCCCATATTCTGATGGCCGAACCGGCCCGTGCCAAACCGCTGCTGCCCAAAGCCAACAAGCTGAGCTGGTTCCAGTCCACCTATGCGGGAGTCGATGTGCTGCTCGATCCTGACAGTCGCCGTGATTATCAACTCACCAATGTACGCGGCATCTTCGGCCCGCTGATGAGCGAGTATGTCTTTGGTCATCTGCTCAGCCTGATGCGCCAAATCCCCCTTTATCGGGAGCAGCAGAAACAGCGACTGTGGCAAAGCCACCCCTATCAGGGCCTCAAGGGGCGCACCATGCTGATCCTGGGGACCGGCAGCATTGGCCAGCATATCGCCCACACCGGCAAACATTTTGGCATGAAGGTGCTGGGCATCAGCCGCAGCGGTCGGGAGCGGGCCGGGTTTGATCAGGTTTATCAACTACCTGCGCTCAACAAGATGCTGGCGCAGGCCGATGTCATCGTCAGCGTGCTGCCAGCCACCCGCGATACCCGTCATCTGTTCAATGCCGCCCGCTTCGAACACTGCAAACCGGGCGCCATCCTGTTCAACGTTGGCCGCGGCAGCGCCGTGCACTCGGGCGATCTGCTCACTGCACTGCGTACCGGCAAGCTGGCGATGGCGGTGCTGGATGTGTTCGAGCAGGAGCCGCTTCCCGCCGACAGTCCACTGTGGGGCCAACCCAACCTCATCGTCACCCCCCACAACAGCGCCTACAGTTTCCCGGATGATGTAGCCCAGATCTTTGTGCGCAACTACATCCGCTTTATCGATGGCCAGCCACTGGATGGCAAAATCGACTTCGACAAGGGTTACTAACCCTCACTGCGCATGTAAAAAGGCCCTGCCAATCTGGCGGGGCCTTTCATTTCAGGCTGTGACGACAGGAATCAACCCGCTGCCAGCTCCTTGCGGTAGCTCTTCACCTTGGCAAGGAACTGACGACGCTCCTTGCCGCTGAGCGGTTCAGCCATAGGCAGCTTGGCGGTCATGGCATTGACCGGGCGGTTGTTGATCCGCAGCTCGTAGTGCAGGTGAGCACCGGTCGAGCGACCTGTGTTACCGGAGAGGCCGATCTTGTCGCCCATCTTCACTCGCTGACCGGTTTTGACCAGCAGCTTGCTCAGGTGCAGATAACGGGTAGAGAGAGTACGGCCATGCTTGATGACGATATAAGTGCCCGCCAGCGGGTGGCTGGTTGCCTTCTGGACGATACCATCACCGGTCGCCAGCACTGGCGTGCCCACCGGCACCGCAAAGTCGGTGCCCTCGTGAGGACGCACCATACCGGTTACCGGATGTTTGCGCGCCGGGTTGAAATTGGAGCTGATCCGATAGCGGCTGTGGGTCGGGTAGCGGCGGAATCCGCGCTCCAGACTGTTGCCCTGACCGTCGTAATAGTTGCCGTCATCGGAGAGCCAGGCCGACACCGTCTTGCCCTGGCTGGTCACTTCCACACCCAGCAGCTGGCTGTTGCCAGTGCTCTTGCCTTCCACCGTCTCCTGGCGTACCAGCACTTTGAACTTGTCGCCCTTCTGCAGATCCTTGGCGAAATTCATTCGCCACTGGAACAGGTTGGCAATTTTCTGGATATGGTTGGCCGGAATACCCGCATTGCGGGCACTGACATAGAAGCTGCCGTTGATCACGCCGTTGTAACGCTGCGGTTGCCACTCAACCTTCTCATTGATCATAGAGGCAGTATAGGCATCGTCGCTGCGCGCCATCACCAGCGTCTGCTTGATGTTCAGGCGGATTTTGAGTTGCTGCAGGATGTTGTCCTGATCGATCAGCAGCTCGATATTCTGGCCCGGCTTGAGGCGCGCCAGATAGTTCTTGTTGTCCGCGTCCAGCACCTTGTAGAGGGTGGTGGTGGATAGACCGAGATTGTTAAAAATGGCGGTCAGGTTTTCGCCGTTGCGGACCCGGTAATCCTGCCACTGGGGGGTGGTGTCGACCGGGATGTCGTCATCCGGCGCACTCTGATCAACCAGTTCGTGATCGGGAATTTCGTTAAAGTCGGTGTTGTTTTCGTTGGTTGCCGTACCGGCGGTATCAATGGGCAACTCAAGACGCAGCGGCCGCTCGAGGATGTCACCCGGAGCTGGCAATAATGCCACTGCTGACAGGGTCATGGCCGTCAGCATCAGCATGGCGTAAAAGTGTTTGCGGGGAACCGGTGGTTCCCAATTGGCAGCCTGTACTACCAAGGGACGGAGACGTTTCATCCGCTATCCTGTATTTAGATCTAAAGAGTGTGAGTTGCGATGTCAGTTGTGACAAAACCGTATAAAACTGTTTGTTGGACACAAATAGTTACAAATAGTTCATCACAATCTGCATGAACCTCACATTTTATGCATAACCCGCCCGGATGGGCAGAAATGATCGTCTTTTTTAACCATTTTTTCCTATTTTTAAGAACCGGGTCGGATTCGATACTGAATAGAAACCCAAAATGTTGCGATAACTTTTCCATGGAGTGGATATGTCGTTAGCAAAACTGTTAATCAGAATAATTGTCGTCCTGTTCCTGATCGGTGCAGCGCTGCTGTTTGCACTGGAAGTCACGACGGTCCGCCAATCCATCCTCGACCAGATGTCAGCCAACCTGGAAACCGCCATCACCGCTCTCGGGCTGGTGCTGCAAGGAACCCTGCTTAATGACGACAATGTGCTGGCCGAGACCATCGTTAATGCCATGTTTGATGGCGGCTTCGTCAGCTCGGTCACCCTGATCGATCCTGATGGCCAGTTGCTGTTTCAGAAGGTCTTCCACTCTACCCAGCAAAATGTCCCCGGCTGGCTTCCCTCGGTTATCGGCATGCCCCCCGTCAAGATTGAGCAAGAGTTGACCGATGGCTGGCGCATGCTGGGCACTCTGACCCTTGAGGGTCATAGCGGCTACGCCTATCAGCATCTGTGGAATGCCATCAGTCGCACCGGTCTGGCGCTGCTGGCGGGCCTCGTCGTATTTACCCTGATCATCTCTCTGGTCTGCAAACGCCTGCTGCAGCCCCTGGAGCAGATCAACCTGCAGCTGATCCGCATCCGCAAACACCAGTTCAACAGCACCCTGCCCACTCCCTGGTTGCAAGACCTCAAAGAAGTGGCACTTTCCATCAACCAATTGGTTTCCGAACGCAAACGGGATCTGCTGCAACAACGACTCAAAATCACCCAGCTGGGAAAACAGCTGCCACTGACGACCCCACAGCCGCTGCAAGGAGTGAGCCCACTGCCGGAAGGCGGGCAACTGCAAAAATTTGTCTCCACACAAGGGGAGATCGCGCTCTATCAGCGTTTCTTGCCCAGTCAGCCCCTCGGTGCCGACAGCGATCTCGCAACCATCCAGAGCGCCCTGCAACAGTGGCAGCACTCTCATATAGAAGGGGTCTTGCTGCCCCTCTCCCTGCTCAATCACCCGCAATGGTCCGAGATCGCCCCTCTGCTAAGCCAGGGTCGAGGAAAAACACTGGATTGGCGCTGGGATGTAGCCACATTCCCCGCCCACGGCCAAGCCACATTGGCCGCGTTGCAGGAACGGGGGTGTGAGCTCGCCTTCAGCGCCATTCCCCTCAATGCGGATACCTTCAATCAACTTGACCCGCTCAATCCCATCTTTATCAGCTGTCAGCTGACCAATGAGCCGCTCTACTGGAATCTGCTCTCCCAAACCATGCATGCTGCTGGCTATACCCTACTGGCAGAATCGGGAGAGTGTCGCGACATCGACAAACTGCGGACCTGGGGTATCGATGGTTATGTCAAGGAGGCGCAATCATGAAGAAGCTCGCCATGCTGTTGCCCCTGCTGTGGCAACCCGGCCTGATGGCCGAAACCGTCACTATCACCACCGGGGGTGAGCAGGGGATTTATCACCAGATAACCAAAGAGTTTTGCCGTCTAGCTCATGAGGTCGACGAGCAACTTGCGTGCACACTGCAGAGCTCATCGGGTTCAATAGAAAACCTGAAGCGACTGAAGAGTGGCGAGTCATCCTACGCCATGGTGCAGTCAGACTGGCTATATCAGGCAAGCCAGGGCTTGGGCCCCTTTGCCACGCAGCCGCAACCTGAGCTGCGCGCCCTGTTTGCCACCCATGCCGAGCCCTTCACCATAGTGATCCGTGCCGATGGCGATATCACTTCACTGGAACAGCTCAAGCTCGCCCCCATCGACATGGGGTTGAAGAGCTCGGGAACCCGCCAGACGGCGCTGACCCTGTTCAACATCTTGGGAGCGAAAGAACAGGATCTCGATCTGAAGAGCATGGCCAACCTGCCGGATGCGCTCTGTAGCAAGCAGATCGATGCATTTGCACTGGTGATGGGACACCCTAACCGGATTGTGCTCGACACAGCCAAACGTTGCGCGGTCAGTTTCCTCCCCATCGATGGGGTCACTCGGGATCAGCTACTCAAAGGGGTCAAATATTACCAGCGCAGTCAGGTGCCCGCCCGCATCTACCCCGGCAATCTGAAGGCGACCCCCACCTTTGCCATTGCCGCCACTCTGGTTACCAATGCCAGCATGCCGGAAGAGTCTGTCTATCGCCTGACCAAGGCCATGCTGACCCAGCAGACCAAGTTCAATGAGCAGACTTATGGCTACGCCAATATGTTTCACCGGGCACGCAATAAAACCGGCCCGGTGCTGAGTATTGAGCAGCATCCGGGCGCAGCGAAATATTTCGATGAGTTGAAGGCGGCGGGCAAGCTATAGCTGACGACGGGGAGAGCGCAGTTGCTCGCTGGAGAAACGGGTCTTCATCGATGTCCACTGCGCCAGCCGATCGGCACTCCCCGCCAACGTCCCTTCTCGCCGTGACTTCATGATCCAGATGCTTTTGGCATCGAAGCTGTAGACGGGGATGAGATCGGTTCGCTTACTGCCCGGCAGGATCCGGCTGTTGATGTTGTCGAGCACCAGTGGATCAGCCTTGGGCGTCGGGAAGTAGAGCGTCACCATGTGGAACTGGTTGTAACGCACCGCCTTGACGTAGGCCAGCCGCAGCTTCTTCTCATCCACCCCCAGCTCCATCAGGGTGTAGTACTTGGAGATGCTGTAATCCTCGCAATCCCCACCCCGGGCACCGATGAACTCCAGCGGATTGGCCCAGTAATCCTCATCACCCCACAGCTTGGGGTCTTCACTGTAGGTGAGATTGTTGAAGTAGTTGTTCACCAGCTCGATCTTCTGCTGGTCGGTTGTACCCGCTCTGGGGGTGAGCAGGCGAGAGAATGCCTCGGCCCGCTGGATGGCCCGGCCACCATACACTTCCTGCAGCTTGGCCCGCAGATCCGGACTGGCAATATATTCGGAAAGACGCGAAGCCTGCACGTTGGCGCAACATAGCGCCAACGTGCAGGCCGGGATCAACAACCATTTCATACCGGACACTCCATGTCAGATGCTGGAGGTCAGTATAGCCCCTCAGGATGAGAGCCTCAGCAGGCGATCAGCGACACTGTGCAAATGCGTCTGCCAGTTGTTGCATGAATTGGGGATAACCATCCGGGCCGAGCGGTACCTGCTCACCCACCTCGTCCAGCAGCAGCACCTTGGCACCGGTATTACGAGCAACCGACTCAATCACTGCGGGGGAGAATTGCGGCTCGGCATAGATGCAGCTCGCCTGCTTCTCTTCCAAAGCCTTGCGAATATCCACCAGCGTCTTGGCGCCTGGGCGACGCTCCGGACTCACGGTGAAGTGACCTTTTGAACTCATGCCGTAATGGCGCTCCCAGTAGCCATACGCCTCGTGGAATACAAAGTACCCCTTCTCATTCACCGCCTTCATCTGGCCAGCAATCACCTTGTCTTTGGCATCCACTTTGGCATCAAATGCCGCGAGGTTGGCGTCATAACGAGCCTGATTGGCCGGATCCAGCTTGCCCAATTCACTTGCGATCGCCTTGGCAATCACTTTGGCCTGCATCGGTCCAAGCCAGATATGGGGATCGACCCCTTCGTGATGATGTCCCTCATGCCCTTCATCATGGTCATGGGAGTCATGACTATCCTGAGTCGCGTAGTTGAACAGCGGCATTCCCTCAACCTGAGTCAGGGCCAAAGCATGGGGATGATTGGCCAGCGGCTTGGCCATAAACCCTTCCAGCTCGGGGCCAACCCACACCACCAGATCGGCACTGTTGATGCTGCGAATATCGGACGGACGCAGGGAGAAATCGTGGGGAGAGGCACCGGTCGGCAGCAATACCTTGGGCTCGCTCACCCCGTCAGTGATCGCCGCGGCGATGAAGCCAAGGGGCTTGATGGTGGTCAGTACCTCAATGGCACGAACAGGCAAACTCACCGCCAGCAGGGCAGTGAAAAGCGCAATAATTCTCATTGGTGAATCTCGTCAGGGGGTGAGTATGTGATAATATAACAGCCGCTTTTTGTTATATTATAACTCTCACTGGCTGTAAACCCCGGAGTTGTCATGAGCCAACTGGTAGAGCTGAAAGAGGTCTCTCTCTCGTTTGATGGACGCTCTGTGCTCGACAAGGTCTCCTTTACCCTCAATAAAGGCAAAATCACCACGCTCGTCGGCCCCAACGGGGCTGGCAAGAGCACCCTGAGCAAGCTGGTGCTGGGCCTGCTCACGCCGGATTCAGGCAAGATCACCCGCAGCCGCGATCTGAGAGTCGGCTATGTGCCACAACGCCTCTATCTGGATCCCACCCTGCCGCTGACGGTGCGCCGCTTCCTGCAGCTGGGCAAAAACAGCCGTCTCTCCATCGAGGAAGCTCTGGCCCGGGTGGGCGCTGAGGGACTGTTGGAAAACCGGATGCAGAAGCTCTCTGGCGGTGAGATGCAGCGCGTGCTGCTGGCTCGCGCCCTGCTGGTCAAGCCCGAGCTGCTGGTGCTGGATGAGCCGGTGCAAGGGGTCGATATCACCGGCCAGATCGAGCTCTACGCCCTGATCGGCCAGCTCGCCGCCGAGTTCAATTGCGCCGTGCTGATGGTCTCCCACGACCTGCATCTAGTGATGGCCAGCACCCACGAGGTGATCTGCCTCAATCGCCACGTCTGCTGTCATGGCGAGCCGGAAAGCGTGGCCCGCCACCCCGAATTTGCCCGTCTGTTCGGGCGACCGGAGCAGGAGGTGCTGGCGGTCTATACCCACCATCACCACTGCGACGGCGAACACCATCATCATGAACCGCAGGCTCCCGTCATCCGCCTGCCCTCTCGCAACAACGCTCACAGCAAATAGCGCAAGCAACAGGACATTAAAGTGGACAGCTTTCTGTTATACGCCCTCTCGGCCGGTCTCGGCATCGCCCTGCTGGCCGGCCCCCTCGGCAGCTTCGTGGTATGGCGCAAGATGGCCTATTTTGGCGACACCCTCTCCCATGCCTGTCTGTTTGGCATCGCGCTGGGCATCCTGCTGCAGGTCGATCTCACCCTGGCGGTGGTGGTCTGCTGCCTCGCCATGGCGATGCTGCTGGTGATCATGAGCCGCAACCAGCAGGTCGCGACCGATACCCTGCTCGGCATTCTGGCCCACAGTGCCCTGTCCCTCGGTCTGGTTACCTTGAGTTTTATGGATAACGTGCGGGTGGATCTGATGGCCTATCTGTTCGGCGACCTGCTCTCGGTACAACCGATGGATCTGCTCTGGATCTACGGCGGTGGCGCGCTAGTACTGCTCACCCTGTGGCGACTGTGGGATCCCCTGCTCTCCATGACCATCTCGGAAGAGCTGGCACGGGTAGAGGGGATCCGGGTCGATGTGCTGCGCTGCGTATTGATGCTGCTCATCGGGCTGGTGATTGCCGTGGCGATGAAGTTTGTCGGGGCACTGATCATCACCTCCCTGCTGATCATCCCCGCCGCCACCGCCCGCCGTTTCAGCCAGACGCCGGAGCAGATGGCGGGCTTTGCCGCGCTGATTGGCTGCCTCGCCGTGCTGGGTGGATTGACCCTCTCCTGGTATCAGGACACCCCGGCTGGCCCTTCGGTCGTCGTCTGTGCCACCAGCCTGTTTGTGCTGAGCCAGTTTAAGAAAGCCTGATAACCCGAGCAATTACAACGGCATGCTCTGGCGTGTCTCCATCATCAGCCACTGGCGCAACCGGCTGATGGCGGGCTCATGGGCCCGCGAGCGCTTGCAGGTGAAGTAGAAGGCATCCCCCGTCTCCAGCTGGTGTACCGGCAAGGCCACCAGCTGGGGATCATCGGGCCGCAGCATGTAGTCATTCACAAATGCCACCCCCTGATCCCAGGCTGCCGCCTCCATCGCCAGCAGCACATGGCTGAAATGGTGCATCCGCGCCTCGTCAGGGATCACCAAACCACCTGCCTTGGCCCAGCGCTGCCAATCCCCCCCCCGCGCCTTGTAAATGGACTGCACCGAGAGCAGCGGCAGCTGCCAGATGGCCTCAGGCCACTCACCGCTGACCTGCAGCAACAGACGGCGACTGCAGACCGGAAAGAGCCGCTCCTGATAGATAAGATCGTGACAGTAGCCCCGCCCGTTGGGTGAGACTGTGATAAAGCAGTCTGCCACCCGATCAGATAGCTCGGGATCCTCCGCCACCATCTCCAGACTCAGATCCAGCTCGGGATAGAGCTGGCGCAATCCGGCCAGGCGGGGGATCAGCCATTTCACCGCAAACGAGCTGTAGACCGCGAGCCGGACTCGCATCTCACCGCCACCACGCAACTGTTCGCTGCTCTGGGCAATCTGGCTGAGCCCGGCGGCAATCCCTTCGAAGTAGCTCTCCCCCTGGGTTGTCAGCGAGAGCAGCCGACCCTGACGCAGCAGCAAGCGCTCACCCAGAAAATCCTCCAGCAGACGAATTTGGTGGCTGACCGCACTCTGGCTGACGTTCAGTTCAAGGGCGGCACGGGAGAAGCTGAGCAGCCGGGCCACTACCTCGAAATATTGCACCGCACGCAGGGGAGGAAGCTTCATTATCTAAATATCTCATGAGTGGTCATTTTTTATCATTTTACTGGATATCAACCGGCACGCTACCCTCCGCTCATCTGAAGTGGGAGGTGGTATGAATGCAGTAGGGATCGGCATCCTTTATCTGGTGCTGGGCAATATGGTGGCAGTTTTTTCCGATGCGCTGGTCAAGGTGCTGGAGCCGGATCAGCCCATCTTCCAGTTTGTCTTTTTCCGCCAGCTCTCGGCCGCCATTCTGCTGATGCCCTGGCTGCTCTGGTCATGGCGCCGCAACCCGCCGGTGGCCATCAAGTGGCACCTGCTGCGGGCCCATATTTGGGCGGTCGGCGTCTGCCTGATGGTGGTGGCCCTCACCCGCTTGCCGCTCGCCACTGCCAATGCCCTCTTCTATGCCGCCCCCCTGATGATGGTGCCGCTGGCGGTGTGGATGGCAGGAGAAGCGATCTCGCGCCAGAAGGTGCTGACCGCGGTTATCGGGTTTATCGGGGTACTGATCGTGCTGCGCCCGACCGAAGTGAACTGGGCCGCGCTGGCGGCGCTCGGGGTGGCGCTGTCGATGGCGCTCAACAACCTGCTGATCAAGCGGATCCCGCTCAAGCAGCCCATCGCCCAGACCCTGTTTTTCACCAACGTGCTAAGCATGCCCTTTATTCTGGCGCTGGCATTGTGGGAAGGGGGCGACTGGCAGTGGCAGATGTGGTGGCCCGCCTTCGGTTCTTCGGCGCTGATCATGGTCTATGCAGGATTGTGCGTGGTGGCCTATCGCAAGGCGGAGGCGAGCAAGATCGCCTCGGCGGAGTACACCGGTCTGCTGATGGCGGTGGCCATCGGGGTATGGTTGTTTGACGAGCAGCCGGGCCTGCCGCTGCTGCTGGGCTGTATCTGCATCGTCCTGCCGCTTATCGCCATGGCCCGCAGCAAACCCAAACCGCTGGCCGAACCGGCGGTTTAAGCACTCAGGGTCGTGCCAGCAAAGGGGCGACCCTTTGCTGCAGATGGGGGACGATCTCCTGTTCGAACCAGGGATTCTTCCTCAGCCAGAGAGTATTGCGCGGGGAGGGATGCGGCAACGGCAGCCAGCCGGGACCATAGTCGGCCCAGCTGCGCACCGTGTCGGTGAGCGATCCCTTGGCCGCCCCCCGCAGGTAATGGGCTTGTGCATACTGGCCGATCAGCAGGGTCAGTTCGATATTGGGCAACAGCATCAATACCTTGTCGTGCCAGGTAGGCGCACATTCGGGGCGCGGTGGCAGATCGCCGGATTTTCCCCTGCCGGGATAGCAGAGCCCCATCGGCATGATGGCGATGCGGGATTCGTCGTAAAAGGTGGCCTTATCGACCCCGAGCCACTGGCGCAGCCGGTCACCGGAGGGGTCATCCCACGGGATACCGCTGGCATGCACCCGAGTGCCGGGCGCCTGACCGATGATCAGCAGGCGGGCACTCTCGGCCCCGCGGATCACCGGACGAGGCCCCAGCGGCAGATGAGCCTCGCACAGACGGCAGGCCCTGATTTGCTCAAACAACTTATCGATTCGATGCATGACGTTGATAGTACCAGCATTTCCCTGTTTTCCCTCTTGTGGAAACAGGGCGCGCCCCCTACTATCGTCATGGGTGTTTAATTTAATAAACGGGCAATAATGAAAAACTGGCTAGGTACCGGCACCGCGACCCTCTCCTTCATCCTGTGGGGGATGCTACCGCTCTATTATCAATTCATGCCCGAGGTCAACATGTGGGAGCTGATCTCCCACCGGGTGCTCTGGTCTGTGGTGCTGCTGGGCGCCCTGTTTTTGCTGCTTGGCCACCAGGTGCCCTGGGCACAACTGCGCAGCGAGCCGCGCCAGCTCGGCCTCATTCTGCTGGCGGGCCCCGTGATGTCCATCAGCTGGTGCATGTTCACCTGGTGCCTCACTACCGGGCAGGTGCTGACCACCAGCCTCGCCTTCTTTATGACCCCACTGTTCAATATCGTATTCGCCGTCATCTTCCTCAAAGAGCGGCTCACCCCGCAAAAGCATCTGGCAGTCGCTCTGGCACTGGCGGGTCTCGCCTACATGCTCTTCTGCTACGGCCAGCTCCCCTGGTTCTCCCTCATCATGGGGGCCAACTTCGCCTGCTATGGCCTTATCAAGAAGAAAATCCACTACGACACCGGCACCAGCCTCTATCTGGAAGCCATGGTGCAACTGCCCGTCGCGCTGATCATCATCGGCACGCTGGCATGGCACGGGGAAGGGGCATTCGTGAACGGGGATCTGGCCGACAAGCTGCTGCTGATGGGCAGTGCGCCCGCTACTCTGCTGCCGGTGGGGCTGTTCTGCTATGCGGTGGCGATAACCCGGATGAGCACGGTGGGACTGCTGCAATATATCGAGCCCAGCCTCGCCTTCCTGCTCGCCATCTACTGGTTTGGTGAGGCGCCGGACCCCATCAAGGCTGTCGGTTTCGCCTTTGTCTGGGCTGGTCTGCTGGTGAGCCTGTTACCGCTGCACCGGCTCAAGCGCCGCCCTCAGGGCGTATCGCGATAGGACTCCAGCACCTTGTGCCAACGGGGATCTCTGTCCATCTGCTCGGCGATGTCGTTGAGGGTGGCATGCAGCTCGGGGCGAGACTTGGGCAGCAAGATATGGCGGGTATAGCTGGATTGGGGGAAGGGCGAGATAAACAGCTTGCCCTGATAGTGCTGTGCGTCGATGAAAAAGCCCAGCGATGAACCACTGACCAACGTCACATCGATGCGGCCGCGCACCAGCAGCTCAAGATTGGTCTTCACCTTCTTGGCATCCTGACGTACCAGCTCCCCGCGGCTGGCTGCATCATCGATCCCCTGATAGCGGTAGCCCTCCACCCCGCCAAACACCAGCCCCTTTAGGGAGTCTGGCCCGCGATAGGTGACCGGGTTGTCAATGTTCGAGACCAGCTCGTTGGTGTCGCGCATCACCGGAAAGGTCCAGAGATAGCGTTCGCGATGGGGGTCCCCCACCCAGGCGGGATTGACCCAGACCACCAGACCGTCAAAGTCGGGATCCGCCATCTCCAGCGCCAGTCGGGCGCGATTGACCAGCCAAAGCTCGATTCTGGGTTCACCCCCCAGCTTTTCATTGAGATACTTGACCAGCTCGCGGCTCAGCCCTGCATCCACTCCGGTGTTGAAGGGCGGATGCTGATGGTAATCGTAGAGACGGATCGTCTCCCCCAGAGCCGGGACCGACAACAGTAACCACAACCAAAACCAGACTCTCATCGCACCTCCTTGAGCTGCCTCTGAGTTTGGCACAGAGAATTTGAATGAGAGAACCCGCGACCACCACACCGGCACAGCAACCATCCGCCCCTTCCCGCTGGTCTGTCTATATGGTGCGTACTGCCACCGGCCTGCTCTATACCGGGATCAGCACGGATCCGCAGCGCCGTCTACGCCAGCACCAGAGTGGCAAGGGCGCTCGCGCCCTGCGCGGCAAGGGGCCACTGACGCTGGCGTGGCAACAGGAAGTCGGCGAGAAGGGGGCGGCACTGCGCATCGAATATCGCCTCAAGCAGCAGCCGAAATCCTTCAAGGAGCAGCTGATCCACAGCCCGGCACTCTGGCAGAGCTGGAGCCCCCAGTGGTTACCCGCAGCCACCCAGCCTTGAGGACGACAGGCAAAAAAAGGCCACTCGATGAGTGGCCGGAAAGGGGAAATCAGGGAGCATCACACAACGTCTTGCACAACCTCAGGCGGGTTAGAGGTAGGTATTGGAACGCTTGCTGCGGTTGCTGATCAGCCAGCAAACTGCCAGTACCAGCAGCAACCAGGGAGCCAGCTTGATGATCAGAGCAAGCATGCCGCCCAGCGCCCCAAGCAGCACGAACAGACCGCTCACCAGCAACATGGCTACCAGGGTAAAACCGGTCAGTGCCATGACCAGCAGCACCACCAGCAATATGAAAAATTCCAGCATAACTTGCTCCTTATCAGTACCTTGTCTGCCAGCTGGTCAACCCTTCGGTCAATCCAGCCAGCGCTTCAATTCATAACGGGGCGGCATCACCAGCACCGCCAGCAGATAGGCGGCCAGTGCCAGCGGCGGCATCAGGATCAGGGCGAGCAGTGCCACCACCCGCACCGTGACTCTGGAGACCCCCAACCGCCTGGCAATACCGGCGCAGACCCCGGTCAGCTTGCGATGCACCAGATCCTTGGGCCAGGGGCTCATGATTACACCTCCGCCTTCTGGCCTTTGAGGCGAGCCAGCTCGCACTCGATCTCGTCATTGAGCTCCAGCTCGCGGAACTGGGCCTCCAGCGAGGGATTCTGCCCCAGAGTGGCCGCCTCCAGCTGGGCTTCCAGCTGATCGACCCGGCCCTGAAAACCATCAAAGCGCGCCATCAGCTCATGCATCCGCTGGTTGTCCACCTGGGCGCGAGCACGAATGCGGCTGTGGGCCGTCTGCTCGCGCAGGGTCAGCAGTTTTTGCTTCTCGCGCGCCTCGGTCAGCTTGGCTGCCAACCGCTCGCTGTCGGCGGTGAGCTGGGCCAGCACCTCGGCCACCCGGGCCTTGTCCTGCTCCAGCTGTTCACATTTTTTGACCTCCGCCAGCTTCTCGGTGAGGGCGGCGCGTGCCAGATCCTCACGTCCCTTCTGGATGGCGAGCTCGGCCTTGGCCGACCACTCCAGGATCTGCGCCTGCAACGCCTGCTGGTGACGCTCCAGCTGTTTCTGTTCGGCAATCACGCGGGCGGCCTGGGTACGCATCTCGACCTGCACCTGCTCCATCTCTTCGATCATCAGGCGCAGCATCTTCTCCGGCTCTTCACTCTTGTCGAGCAGGCTGTGCAGGTTGGCATTAATCACGTCGGTCAGGCGGCTGAATACGCTCATGGTCTGGCTCCTTGTTGATGGGATGGCTATCTCTTCCCATTGCATTACAAGAGCCGTGCCAAGAAAAATTATTGTTGTTTTACATATAGATGGGAGTTTGCTGAGGAAATTCAAGAAGAGATTGTTGGTGAGAATAGCCAACCAGTTGGTAATTTTCACCAACAAAAAAGGGAGCCTGTGGCTCCCTTGTCGATGCGTCTGCGATATCCGTCAGGCGGCATTGCTGTGGCCCAGCTTGCTGTCCAGTTCGGTCAGCTTGGCCTCCATCCGGGCGCGGCAGGTGTCGGAGAGATCGCGAATGCCGCTGGCACCGTGCTCCTTGCTGCAGACCGGGGCCATCACTTCCACCAGCACTTCGCCGTTGTCCCAGCGATTGAGGTCGACCTGACCAAAGTAGCTGGAGCAGACGATGGGTACCACTGGGACTTCAGCCTGTACCGCAGTGTGGAAAGCACCTGCCTTGAACGGCAGCAGGCCACGCCCCTGGGAGCGGGTCCCTTCCGGGAACATCCAGATGGAGGTGCCGCGGTTCTTGATGCGATCCACCACCTGACCTATGGTGCCGATGGCACGGGAGCGGTTGGAGCGGTCGATCAACACGTTGCCGGAGAGCCAGAAGATGAGGCCGAACAGCGGCAGCCAGAGCAGGCTCTTCTTGCCCACCGCCACCACACCGGGCTGCACTGCACCGGTCACGGTGAAGATGTCGAAGTTGCTCTGGTGGTTGCAGACGTAGACCGCCGGGCCGACCGATTTGACCTCGTCGGCCACCGTCACCTTGACTCGCAGCCCGATCAGCGGGCAGACCGCGTGATACATGCGGGCGAAGACATAGACGTTGTTGGGATGGCGCGGACGAACCAGACAGAGCAGCAGGCCGAACAGGAACCAGAAAATGAGCAGCAGACCAAGCAGCAGCACACGGGCAATTTTGAGCATCGAACACCTCGAGTTTTAACTCGGCGCAGTATACTGATCCCCCTTTTAGCGAACAAGCGTTCGCCAAACAGAACCGACCACCCCGTCGCGCCACCCACAGTCCTGCACATCAATACGACGCCGCCGACTTGCCCCACCCGCCATTGGTCGTTAGGATGGCCCCATCTTGACGGACGGGGCGAACATGATGTTGCAACAACGGGTAGCGAAACATCTCCTGCTGCTGGTCTGCCTGCTGGTGCTCAATTGTGCGGCCCAGCCGCTGGCCCGGCTTGCCCTGCTCGATCACGCCCTCAGCTGTCAGGCACTGCCCGTTCCAGGCTCGGCAACGGATCAAGAGGATGCCAAACCGGCCAGCCCGCAACCCACCAGCTGCCAGCTCAACGGCAAGTGGCTAAGCGCCGCCACCCTGCTCTGTGTCGAACAGCTCTTCTTTGCCGTGGCCGTGCTGATCGCCCTGCTGGCCCCCCTTTGGCGCTACACACCGCCACTGCCCCCTCCCAGAGCCATCTCGCCACCCGAGCGGCGTCTGCACCTCACCCTGTGCGTCTGGCGGGAATGAGTTCGGCTGCGTTCTTTCGTTAGCTGTCACTCAATTTTTGCGAGACCAAAAAGATGTCGAATCTCTTCAAGGCAGCCCTGCTACTGGGCGGTCTGCTGTGGCAATCCATGGGATTGGCCAGCGACACGGGCTGGCTCACCAGTCCACAGAATGATCACGCCCGGGTACGGCTGCAGGCCGACCGCAGCACGGCAGATCAGACCCGCATCCTGCTCGATGTCGAGCTGGAGTCAGGCTGGAAAACCTACTGGCACAGTCCGGGAGAAGGGGGCATTGCCCCCCAGATCCTGTGGGATGAGCCGGTCCGAGACTTTCAGTGGCGCTGGCCGGTGCCACGCCACTTCGAGGTAGCCGGGCTCAGCACCCAGGGTTATCAGGGGGACGTGACCTTCCCCCTCAGCCTCAACTACCCAACTGGGCAACCGCTCAAGGGGACTCTGCGCCTCTCCACCTGCAGCAATGTCTGCATCCTGACCGACTTTCCCTTCACCCTCACGGTGGATGGGCAGGGCCCAGCCGACTTCGATTTTGCCTGGGCGAAGGCGATGAGCACCCAGCCCCAGCCGCTGCCTGCCGAGACCCGGATCGAGCTCGGTTATCAGCACAACCAGCTGCAACTGCGCGCCGAGCGGGCAGAGGGCTGGCAATCACCAGCGCTCTTTATCGACGCTCTGGAGGGGGCCGAGTTTGGCAAACCGGCGCTTGAGGTCGAGGGCAACACCCTGATCGCCCGGGTGCCGGTGAGCGATGGCTGGCAGGGGGATGCGCCGGATCTGCGCGGCCAATCCCTCGGCCTGCTGCTCACCAGCGGCGAACAGGCGTGGCAGGGCAAGGGGACGATCGGCGCGCCACTCGCACTGCCCAACCAGAGCCATTCGCTGTTCTGGTTGCTGGGAGCAGCGCTGCTCGGCGGCTTCATCCTCAACCTGATGCCCTGCGTGCTGCCGGTGCTGGCGCTCAAGCTGGGCACTGTGTTGCAACATCAGGAGCGTGAACAGGGAGCGGTGCGCAAGCAGTTCCTCGCCGCCAGCGCCGGGATCATCGCCTCCTTCTGGGTGCTGGCGGCCATGAGCAGCCTGCTACGCGCCACGCAAGGGGCCGTCGGCTGGGGCATTCAGTTCCAGAGCGCCGGTTTTATCGGCTTGATGGTGCTGGTCACCCTGCTGTTTTGCGCCAACCTGCTGGGGCTGTTCGAGATCCGCCTGCCCAGCGCCCTCAGCACCCGCCTCGCCACCAGCGGCGGTAACGGCCTCGGCGGTCACTTCCTGCAGGGGAGCTTCGCCACTCTGCTGGCGACCCCCTGCTCGGCCCCCTTCCTCGGCACCGCGGTGGCCTTTGCGCTGGCCGCCCCCCTTGGTCAGCTCTGGCTGATCTTCACGGCATTGGGGATTGGCATGAGCCTGCCCTGGCTACTGGTGGCGGCCCTGCCACGGCTCGCCCTCTGGTTGCCGAAACCGGGGCGCTGGATGAACCATCTGCGCATCCTGCTCGGCCTGATGATGCTGGGCTCCAGCCTCTGGCTCACCAGCCTGCTCGACAACCATCTCGGCAGCTATGCCACCGGCTGGCTGATGGTTGCCATGCTGCTGGCACTGCTGACTGGCATCATCTGGCGTTACGGCATGCGCGGCTTCACGCTGGCGATCGCCCTCGCCGCCCTGATTGGCAGCCCCCTGCTGCTGAGCGGCGCCTTTAGCGCGCAGGGCTCGGCCAGCGTTGACAAGGTGGTCTGGCAGCCGCTCTCCGAACGCGCCATCACAGATGCGCTGGCCCAAAACAAGCGGGTCTTTATCGATGTCACCGCAGACTGGTGCGTCACCTGCAAGGCCAACAAATACAACGTGTTGCTACGCGATGAGGTGCAACTGGCCCTCTCGGCCCCCGATGTGGTGGCCCTGCGCGGCGACTGGAGCAAACCAAGCGACACCATCGCCGCCTTCCTCCGTAAGCGGGGCGCGGCGGCCGTCCCCTTCAACCAGATTTACGGCCCGGAGTTGCCGCAGGGGGTCACGCTGTCACCCCTGCTCGACAAGGACGATCTGCTGACCACATTGCACAAGGCTGGCCTGCTTCAGGCTGGCACCACCCGATTTTAAGGAGTAATCATGAAACCGACTCTGAGCGCCCTGACCCTGCTGGCCTCCCTTTCCGCAGCCCTGCTGGCTCCGGCCCTGCACGCCGCCCCCTTCACCCCGGAGCAGGAGGCGCGCATCAAGGAGCTGATCCGCGAGACCCTGATCGCCAACCCCAAGATCCTCGACGAGGCCGCCGAATCCTGGGAGAAACAGAACGCGGCAGCCCAGGAGGCGCAGCTTGGCAACTTCATCAAGGGCAACAAGGATGTGCTGTTCAACAGCGCCACCAGCCCGCGCCTCGGCGCCAAGAACCCCAAGCTGACGCTGGTGCTGTTCACCGACTACAACTGCCCCTACTGCAAGCAGTTCGATCCCCAGCTGACCAAGCTGCTCAAGGCCTATCCGGACGATCTGGGGCTGGTGATCAAGCTGCTGCCGTTCAAGGGGCAGACCTCCGCCAAGGCGGCCCAATACAGCCTGACCCTGTGGCAGCAAGATCCCGCCCGCTTCCTCACCCTGCACGACAAGCTGATGAGCAAGCAGGGGATGCTGACCGAGGCGGACATCAACAAGGCGCTGGCCGCCACCGGCAACACCGCGCTCAAACCGGCCGCCAAGGCGACCGAGGAGCTGCGCAACAGCCTGCGCATCGGCACCATCCTCGGAGTACAGGGCACACCAGCGACCCTGATTGGCAACCAGCTGGTACCGGGCGCCATCCCCTATGAGGAGCTGGATCAACTGGTGCAGGCCGAACTGGCCAAGCAGGGGTAAGGGATGACCACCTATCCTCAACCCCGCTGGCGCCGCTGGGGCAAGGAGGCGCTCTGGCTGCTGCTGATGGCGCTGGTCATCTCGACCCTGCTCGATCTGTGGCGCAGCCCGACCCTGCCAGAGGGGGCGATGAACGCCCCCGTCACTCTGCAGGATGGCAGCAGCACGGATCTCGCTACCTTAAGTCAAGGCAAGCCGCTGCTGGTCTACTACTGGGCCAGCTGGTGCGGAGTGTGCCGTTTCACCACCCCGGCCGTGCAGCAGCTCTGGCAGGAGGGGGAAAACGTGCTGACGGTGGCGCTGCGCTCCGGCAACGCAGAGCAGCTTGGCATGGGGATGAGCAAGAAGGGGCTCACCTTCCCGACCCACAACGACGAGTCGGGAGCGCTGGCCGCCCAGTGGCAGGTAGGGGTCACCCCGACTTTCCTCGTCATCAGGGATGGGACGCTTGTGAGCAGCACCACCGGCTGGAGCTCGAAGTGGGGCTTGCAGTTGCGGCTCTGGTGGGCATCGCTCTAGCCACGCAACTTCGTTGCCTTTAACAGGGCCATCCCACCGGATGGCCCTTTTTTATGCCGACATATTTATCCCGACATCAGACGGGGAGCTGCATCCCGCGCACCTGCTCCAACAGGGCAGTCACCGCTGCCGAGCGCAGCGCATCGGGGGCGTAGCAGAGCCCCACCCGCCGCTTGAAGGAAGAGGCCGCCAGCTCGGCGACCGAACAACCGGGCAAACAAAGCGAACGGGGCAACCAGGCAATCCCCGCCCCGGCGGCCACCATGATAGCCGCCAGTCGCAGCGACCCTGCCCGCCGTGGGTAGAGGGGCGCCTGATTGCCGAGAATGGCGATCAGCCGCAGATGGGAGTCGTGGCGCGGGCAGGTGACCCAGGGGTCATCCGCCAACGCTGCCGGGGTGAGCGCCCCCTTGCCTGTCAGCGGGTGATCCGGCGGTAGCACCAGCACGAACTCCTCCTCCAGCAGGGGGATAAAGAGCTCGTCACCACAGCGCAGGGATTCACACCCCAGCCGCACATCGCCACAGCAGCCCTCCTCCAGAGTCAGCAGGATCTCCTCGTGGGCGAGTACCCCGTTGACCAGCGTCCCCACCACGCCATCGCCAAGGTCTGCCTCAATCCCCACCGTCAGCTCGAGGCAGGGGGAGGTTTCACGAAACTCGCGGGCGAGGGAATCGGTGTCGGCGATCAGCCGCTTGGCGCGGGGATAGAGCCGGTGGGCAGCTTCAGTCCCCTCCACACCGCGCGCCTGCCGCACAAACAGGGTCACCCCCAGCTCATCCTCCAGCGTCTTGATGGTGGTGGAGAGGGTGGGCTGAGTAATGAAGAGGCGGGTGGCCGCCGCCGTGATGTTGCGCTCCTCGAAGACAGCCACAAACGCACGCAAGGTTCGCACATCCATAGAGTTAACCTATACCAGACAGTCATAAAAGCCATTTTTCACGGCGACACTGGGCAAATATAGTGGCTTACCTGCCACAAGGCATCCCAATTCTCTATATCAGCGTCTATCAACACCGTCAGGAGCCATCATGCGCCATCTCTCTGTCATCGGCCTCGGGGCCATGGGCTCCGCCCTCGCCACCACCTTGCTCAAGGCGGGCCATCCGGTCACCGTCTGGAATCGCAGCGCCGCCAAGGCGGCCCCGCTGCAAGCGCTGGGCGCGACTCTCGCCCCCTCGGTTGGCGCAGCTATTGCCGCAAGTGATATCACCCTTGTCTGCGTCGATAACTACGCCGTCAGCCAGCAGTTGCTGGACGAGGCGAGCAATGCGGTGGCGGGCAAGCTGCTGGTGCAGCTCTCCACCGGCAGCCCGCAGGGGGCCAGAGCGCTGGAGAGCTGGTGCCACACCCGCGGCGCCTGTTATCTCGATGGCGCCATCCTCTGCTTCCCGGAACAGATCGGCACCACTGATGCCAGCATCATCTGCTCGGGGGCCAGCACCGCCTTTAGCGACGCCGAGCCGGTGCTGCGCCTGCTCGCCCCCACCCTCGACCATGTGGCCGATGCGGTGGGCGCCGCCGCGGCGCAAGATTGTGCCGTCGCCGCCTACTTTGCCGGTGGTCTGCTCGGTGCTCTGCACGGCGCGCTGATCTGCGAGGCGGAAGGGTTGCCGGTAGCCAAGGTGTGCGCCCAGTTCAGCGAGCTCTCGCCCATTCTCGGTGGCGATGTGGTCCATCTGGGCAAGACGCTGGCGAGCGGCGATTTCGATCACCCCTACGCCAGCCTGAAAACCTGGAGCGCCGCCATCAGCCGCCTCGCCGGTCATGCCACCGACGCCGGGATCAACAGCCGCTTCCCGCGCTTTGCCGCCGATCTGTTTGAGGAAGGGGTGGCGCAAGGGTTTGGTCAGCAAGAGGTGTCGGCTCTCATCAAGGTGCTGCGGGCGCGCAATGGAGCAGCACAATGAACGAGCAGACCAACCAACCCCAAATTGCACTGATCACCGGCGCCGCTGGCGGGATTGGCCGCCAGCTCAGCATCGGGCTGGCCGAGGCTGGTTATCGGGTGATTGCCACCGATCTGGCCCCTCACGCTTTTGACCATCCCGAGATCCACTTTCATCCACTCGATCTGCGGGACGAGCAGGCCATCGTGCGGCTCTTTGCCGAGGTGCGCGCACAACATGGCGGCATCCACCTGCTGATCAACAACGGCGCCATCAGCAAGTTCCACACCCGCTTCGAGGAGCTGAGCGCAGCCCAGTTCGATCAGGTGATGACGGTCAATGTGCGCGGCGCCATGCTCTGCGCCCGCGCCTTTGTTCAGGCCAACCGCGGGTTGCCCTATGGCCGCATCATCAATATTGCCTCCACCCGCTGGCAGCAGAACGAACCGGGTTGGGATGCCTACGGCGCCTCCAAGGGGGCGCTGGTCGCCCTCACCCTGTCCCTCGCCAACTCGCTGGCCGACTACCCCATCACGGTCAATGCCATCAGTCCGGGCTGGATCCAGGCGGAGGATTACCACACCCTGACCGAGGCGGATCATCGCCAGCACCCGAGTGGCCGGGTCGGGCGCCCCGACGACATCACCCGCGCCTGCCTCTTTCTGGCGGATCCCCAGAACGACTTTATCAACGGCGCCAATCTGGTGGTCGATGGCGGGATGAGCAAGAAGATGATCTACCACACCTCCGCCTCCTTCTGGGAGGAGTAACCCCTGCGGCGGCAGCCTTACCCCGGCCTGCCGCCCATGCCTTTCCTGCCCGTTTTTTCATCGCTTTTGCCCCGCCGCCCTTGCACTGGCCAGACCGACTGGCAACAATAGACGCTCAACTGACCCCTCTTCATCTCGCCCGTTAATTGATCGCCCAACTCATCGCGTTGGCGGGCTGTTTCCGTTAAAATGACGGGTTTTTGCCGTGCCTGGTTTGCCAATCCCCACCATCAGGCACTCGCAGCGTGAATCCTATGATGCCAGTGATGCAGGATCTGCCATGAACAACTACTTTCGGGTGCTGGGCGTCAAGTCCAACGCCAGCGAAAACGACATCAAGAAAGCCTATCGTCGGCTGTCAAACCAGTACCACCCCGACAAGCTGCACGGGGCCAGTGAAGAAGAGAAAGAGCAGGCAGCCATCAAGCTGCACCAGGTAAAGCAGGCCTATGAAGTGCTGTCCGATCCGAAACAGCGGGCCGCCTTTATCAAGGATTTCAACAACGTCATCGTGACCGATCCCGCCTCCGCCATGCAGGAGATGTGGGATCAGTTCTACCCCTGAAACAGCAGGCAGAAAGAGCAACTATGCAAAAGAGATGGGACCAGGCGCGGCTCAAGTCGCTGCAAAGCGATGCCAGCGAAAACATCGAATCCTACCGGGATCAGGACGACCCCAAGGGGCTGGAACAGTTCACCGATCAGATGAAGAGCCTGCTGCTGGCCGACATGAGCATGCTGGAGTTTATGCCCGAGTATCTGCCGCTGGCCCTCTATGGCCGGGTGCAGTTCCCGGCCAAGGCCAAGTCGCAGTGGAACAAGTGGCTCACCAGCGGCGAGCAGCCGAGCTGGGACGAGTTCAAGGTGAGCGTCGGCTTCAACAACGCCGCCCTGCCGCTGGTCAAGGCGGTGCGGGCCCAGAGCGAAGATCAGCTGATGGAAGCCTGCGCCGTGCTGTTCCTGCTCGACAACCCGCTGCCGCGCGGTAGCCACCGCGGCGATAACGACGTTGATCTGCGCGACGAAGAAGATGAAGACGGGGAAGATGCCGACGCCGACTACCACGGCGGCAGTGACCGCTATGGTGATGACGACGGCGATCAGGATATGTACGACGAAGTCCGTTTCTAATTGGGGCAAGGCATGAGCAACAGTCTGATAGAAATTACCGCCATCGAGATCAAAGAGCTGGCCGTTATCGAGCCGAAGCAGGCCAGCGAGAAGTTCGAGCTGATCGCCAAGACCATGTCTGACGACCAGCTGGCAGAAGTGATTGAAAACATTGATATCGTTACCCTGACTCAGATTAACGGCCAGCACGATATCTCCTTCCCCTCCATCATCTCCGAGCTGATGACCCCGGAGCGGATCCGCGACATCGTCTGCCAGCAGCCGCTCTACTGGGAAGAGGCGATCAAGAACAACGCCGACGAGCTGCAACAGCACACCTTCGACTTCCTCAACTACCTGATCCGCACCCAGGATAGCGAAGCCAAGCAGCGCGAGATCCTCGAGTGCGTGGCCGAAGATCCGGCCGGTCTCTTCTACCTCGCCATCCCCTTTATCGAGTTCTATCGCGGCGATCGCTATGAAGAGGACGAAGGCTATCGCGACGTGCTGCACGCCGAAGAGGAAGATCTCGAAGAGTCCCTGCGCTACAGCGAGCGCCAGCAGAGCGAGGATGTCCACGACTACGCGCTGGATGACCCGCGCAGCCTCTTGATGCTCATTCGCGAGCTGGCCCCCGAGGTGGAGAAAGCCATCAAGGCGCTGCTGCGCAACGAGCACTCCACCTGGGACGGCATCATCAACAAGTTTGCCGCCGAACTGGTGATGCAGGCCAAAGAGAAGAACAAGGTCGAGGAAGACGAGTACGGCGACGTCGACGACATGTTCAGCTTTCTGGATTAAGGAGCCCATTCATGCAGTTAGTCATTCGCGATGCCAACCAGGGCCCCTTTCTGACTCAGGTGCTGCGCTTTGGCCGCGACAACGAACTCTTGAGTCAGCAGCAGCTGGCCGCCATCAAGGGCAAGGCGGTGCTGATGAGCCTCAAATTCGCCGACAAGTACTACAACAAGTACAAGATGCACCTGCTGGAGCAGGCGGCCCACGACGTCATCGGCGTGGTGAGCCTCGGCCTGCAGGAGCTCTCGGCGCGGGATCCGGCCAAGGCACTGGCGCTGCTGCAGGCGCCGGAAGGCCCCATCAAGCCGTTCCAGAAGGGCTGGTCGATGCTCATTACCGTCAGCCCCAAGCAAGGCGGCAACAGCCTCTACGGTGATGTGGATGCCCGTCTGCTGGACAAGATCTCGAGCCCGCCCGATGTGGAGGAGTGGCAAGGGTGGCAGGAGTACGAGAAGGCGCTGACCGAGCACAACAAGAGCCGCCTGATGGAGCTCATCGACCAGCACTTCTTCGCCTGCGAGAGCGACCACCCCACCATGGAGGACAAGCTGGCCGAAGCGCTGCTCTACCGCATCCTCTGCGGCAAGGGCAGTGGCGCCGCCCCGCTCAAGGTGAAGCAGGATCTCAAGCGCAAGCTGGCGCGGGAGATTGAGCTCGACGAGGGCTGGTATGACACCGACTACCTCGCCGCCCAGCTCGCCCTGATGCTAAGCGCGCTGCCTGCCGACATGGCCGCCGCCCTGCGTCAGGAGCTGAGCCCCGGCTTTGTGCCCAACCTGCTGCACACCCTCGGCTTTGTGCGCCAGTACCAGCTGCTGCAAAAAGAGAACGCCTCGCCGGAGAAGCTCGACAACGTCGAGATGCGCGCTGGTCTCAAGCACCCGCTGCTCGGCTGGCCGCTCTACCACGACTTCTAAGGCCGCTTTCGCCGCCCATCAGTCGCACCACAACGCCCAGCCCGCCGGGCGTTGTTCTATCCTCCCCTCCCCCTCTCGACAGCAAAGAGAGAACACACGCAAGTCACCCCGGGGCTGCCCCTTCTCTTCCCAATATTTATTCACTCAATGCCCGGAGATGAATAAACAACCTGCAATACAACAACTTGGCGCCAGCTGCGTTTCGGGACAACAAAGCGGGACGCAGATCCCACCACAGCGCCATAATCGGCACCAAATAGCCGACTGGATCACATCAACCGTGCTGCAACCGCGTGGTAAGCCGAGCTACAACCACGGCTCAATCACGCATAAAAAGGCGGAATAGATCAATAAAAAGCAATTAATCGCGCCAGATTAAATTTCAGGTATGGCTATTTGCACCGCTTGGCCGCTAAATGACAGACCGGCCTTCAGACCAGCATGGAAGCGCACAAGGCTAGCCGGCAGCAGACCGGTACGCTCTCAGGACGAGTTATGACTTTCTTCTCTCACAGGAGACAGACCGTGAGCGCTTCGAATCAACACCCCACCATTCCCCCCGGCTCCGGGGCGCTGTTCTTTATCCAGACCTTCTCGACCCTGGGGTTTGCCGTGCTCTACTCCACGCTGGTGCTCTACGCCACCAAGCGGCTCGGCTTTAGCGAATCCCAGGCCAACGCCATGATGGGGGTCTTCGGGGCCTTCAACTATGGCCTGCACCTGTTTGGCGGCTATCTCGGCGGGCGCTACCTCAGCAACCGCAACCTGTTCGTGATGGGGATGGTGCTGCAGGTGATCGGCTGCTACTTCATCGCCGAGATGGGGATCACCGGCCTCTACTGGGGGCTCGCCATGTTCCTCACCGGCAGCGGCCTCAACGTCACCTGCCTCAACATGATGCTGACCCAGCGCTTCGCCCCGGATGATCACCGCCGCGAGAGCGCCTTCCTGTGGAACTACGCCGGGATGAATCTGGGCTTCTTTATCGGCTTCACGGTGGCGGGCTACTTCCAGCTCACCGAGGATTACCGCACCCTGTTCCTGTTTGCGACGCTGGGCAACATCATCGCCATCATAGCTACCTTCGCCTGCTGGCCGATTCTGGCGGATATCAGCACCCCGCTGCGCCATATCAAAGGGAGCGGCTTCTACCGCCGCATGCTGGCCGGGATCGCCATTCTGGCCATGCTGGTGCCGGCGCTGCGGCTGCTGCTGACCCACGCCAGCTTTAGCGGCAGCTTCGTGCTGATCCTGGGCGCCGTGGTGCTGCTACTGCTCTGTGTGATGACCGCCCGCCACCCGGACGCCGCCGAGCGCAGCCGCATGGTGGCCTATCTGATCCTCGCCCTTGGCTCCCTCATCTTCTGGTCGCTCTACCAGCTGGCGCCCATGGGGCTGATGCTCTTCTCCGAGCACAACATCAACCTCAACGTGTTCGGGCTGCAGGTCGCCCCCCAGTGGATCCAGAACATCAACACCATTGTCATCGTCATCGGTGGCCCGCTGATGGCGCTGCTGTTCAAGCGGCTGCGCGAACAGGGGTGGAATATCGACATCCCCTCCCAGTTTGCCGCCTCCCTGTTCTGCATGGGGCTCGGCATGCTGGTGCTGCCGATCGGTATACATCTGGCGGGGGCCGACGGGCTGGTCGCCTTCAAGTGGATCGCCATCAGCTATGTGCTGCAGAGCTTTGGCGAGCTGCTAATCTCCCCCATCGGTTACGCCATGATTGGCAAGCTGGCCCCCGCCAGCCTGCAAGGCTTAATGATGGGCTGCTGGATGATGGTGACCGGCGTCGCCTCGGTGCTGGCGGGCTATGTTTCCAGCGCCATGCCGCAGAATATCGGCAGCACCCCGGTCGCCACCAACCCGGGTTACAGCTCGGTATTCAATATGCTCGGCTGGGGCTCGCTGGCGGGCGGCGTGGTGTTGCTGCTGCTGGTGCCCCGTCTGCGCCAACTGATCGCCTCGAAAATCACCCCGCCTCCGGCGGCGACAGCCATTCCTGTCTAATTGGATTCGGGCCAACCATTTCAGTGGCACCTGCCAGCGCGAACGGTTGAATCAGCAATGCGGCTGATAATGCAAAGGGCCCCGCCATCATGGATGGCGGGGCCCTCTCTTTTGGCGGGATAGGTGGATCTTTTTCAGGTTGGCAACCTGGCACCTGTTGCGGCGTTTGCCCCTATCGTCAGCTTTCCCTCACCCTAACCCTCTCCCAAGGGGAGAGGGGATCAGCACCTGCCACTCTGTAGCCGAAGCTGTCACGCTTAGCTATCACGCCATACCACGGTCACTATCAATGGCTGCGATCTCTGCTCCCTTCTCCCACTCTTTGCCATAAAACAGGGGGAGAAGGGCTGGGGATGAGGGGGCCGTAAAATAAAATTACCGACCACATTGAGGTAATGAGTTTGTGCGAACGTCTGATTACGCTTCGTTAATCCAACCTACAGCCCTGTACATGATTCAGGCCTACGATCCTTGTCATTAGAAAAATAGATCTTGCTCACAACATGAGTTCCATCGAACCTGATAGATTTTCGTAATATCAAGTTAATATCTACCGAATCACTTTACAAGACACTGCATATATTTATTATTAAGAGGTCTTTATGAATTTAGAATATGAAGCCATGTTGAGAAAATTAAACGAAATAAAGAAGGAGAGAGATGCTCTATATACTAAATGTAAATGTTTTTGTGACAAGAAATATAACATCAGAATGAGAACTGTAGATGGCGGGGCCATTCATTACGTTTATCAATGCCCATCTTGTGGACAACAGAAAGGCACTGCTATTTCAAAGAAAGAAGCACTACAGGAGCTAAATGGAGATACATGTATCAACTTTGATGACTTTACTAAAGAAAAATATTACTTAGATATGCAAGAAAAAATAAAAAAATTAAACAGCATAGAAAATGAAATTTTAACAATGCTAAATGATTTACATCCACAGCTGGAAAACACCTTTTTGAAAAGCCACAAAATAAGTGAAATTAATAGTGAGCTATCAAAATTAACATCTAACTATATAAACACCTGTGGTGTTCAGGATGTCAAAGCTGCCTTAAATAAAGAGATCGAAAAAATAGATCAAATTCAACATTCAAATGTACGAGATAGAATAGTTCGCTTTAAAAATGAAGATGAACTCAAAAAATGGTTAGTTACAAACTTTGAAAAACACTTTCATATTGGGCGGGAAGTTATAGGAAAACATCTTATTGAAGGGGTAGCAGTAAGAATTGATTTTGTATTCAAGCCAAGGGAGCACCTCATTAATGCTGGATTCGATCCATCACCATTCGGAGTAGAAGTAAAATTTTTTAACCCAGAAGATGGTTTTACACATAAAACAAGTCGTGCGTTTTGGCAAACTATTAGTTATAATTTTTGCGAATTTAAGTTAGGCAATGGTTATTCTAAAATAAAATACTGCCTCCTTTTTTCAAATTTTTCATTCACGAAAGAGTTTGACCTTGTTAAAATAACCAATAGTTATTTTGAAAATGATCAATCAGTGTGGAACGGAATGTTGCACTTAGCAAACCATGCTAATGTCGGCATTTTATATATACTTGGCCAGAGCGAATCACCCACTGGGTGGGATATTAGATTTGCTGGAAATGTCTATTTTGGCATGCGATTACACGATGGCACCCCCAAGTATAAATTATCAAACAACAACGTTATATATAAAAAACGGTTAGGCAACTTTTAAGTTATCTTTAGACAAAGATATCAAGACTTAATTTTTATACTCATTTAAAATAAACTATCAAATGAAATGTAAACATATCTTTTATTTAAAGGGCGCTTTCGCGCCCTTCTATATTAATTACCCTTCCTGATTTTCCCCAGCTACCTGTTCGACACCGGCGGCGGGTTCAATCTCGATACGATCGACGCGCTGCAAACCGCGGGGCAGCTTGGCGCCGCGACGGCCGCGCTCGCCGCGGTAGTAGTCAAGGTCAGATGGCTTAAGAGTGAGCTTGCGCTTGCCGGCAAACAGGGTGACGGACTGGCCCTGCGGGATCACGGCAGCCATCACCACAAACTCCTCCCGTGCTTTCACCCGAGCCGACGGAATGCTGATCAGCTTGTTGCCCTTGCCCTTGCCGAGTACCGGCAGGGTGTTGAGCGGGAACAGCAGCATGCGCCCCTCGTTGGAGATGGCCATGCAGAGATCGGTTTCTGGCGAGCCGATCTTCTGGGGTGCCATCACCTGACCCCCTTCCGGCACGGTGAGCAGCGCCTTGCCGTTCTTGTTCTTGCCGATCAGGTCGTCATAGGTGCAGACAAAGCCGTAACCGGCATCACTGGCGATCAGATATGGCTCACCCTCGTTGCCCATCACCAGATGGCGCACCTCTTCCCCTGCCCCCAGCGCAAAGCGGCCGGTGAGCGGCTCACCCTGACTGCGCGCGGATGGCAAGGTGTGAGATTCGAGGGCGTAGGTTCGGCCCAACGTGGAGAGGAACACCGCCTGCTGGTTGCTGCGGCCACAGGCGTGGGCCAGATAGCTGTCCCCCGCCTTGTAGGAGAGCCCCGCCACATCCACATCGTGTCCCTTGGCAGCGCGCACCCACCCCTTGTCGGAGAGGATGACGGTGACCGGCTCGCTGGGAATAAGCTCTTTCTCGGTCAGCGCCACCGCGGTGGCACGTTCCACCAGCGGGGTGCGGCGATCGTCGCCGTACTTCTCGGCATCGGCCAGCAGCTCTTTCTTGAGCAGGGTGTTGAGGCGACGCTCGGAGCCCAGGATCAGCTCCAGCTTGTCGCGCTCTTCGGCCAGTTCGTTCTGTTCGGCGCGCAGCTTGAACTCTTCGAGCTTGGCCAGATGGCGCAGTTTCAGCTCGAGGATCGCTTCGGCCTGGGTCTCGGTAATGTTGAAGCGCTCCACCATCACCTTGCCCGGCTCATCCTCGGTGCGGATGATCTCGATCACCTCGTCGATGTTGAGGTAGGCGATCAGCAAGCCTTCGAGGATGTGCAGGCGAGCCAGCACCTTGTCGAGGCGGAACTGCAGACGGCGACGCACAGTCTCGCGACGGAACTGGATCCACTCGCTGAGGATGGTCTTGAGGCACTTCACCTGCGGCCGGTTGTCGAGGCCGAGGATGTTGAGGTTGACCCGGTAGTTCTTCTCCAGATCCGTGGTGGCGAACAGGTGGGCCATCAGCCCCTCCACATCCACCCGGTTGGAGCGCGGCACGATCACCAGACGGGTCGGGTTCTCGTGGTCCGATTCATCGCGCAGGTCGGTGACCATCGGCAGCTTTTTCGCCACCATCTGGGCGGCGATCTGCTCCATGATCTTGGCGCCGGAGGCCTGATGGGGCAGCGCAGTGATGACGATGTCGCCATCCTCCTCGCTCCAGACCGCCCGCTGCTTGATGGAGCCCTTGCCGGTCTCGTAGATTTTGCGGATATCGTCGCGCGGAGTGATGATCTCGGCGTTGGTCGGGTAGTCCGGCCCCTGAATGTGCTGCATCAACACATCCAGCCCCGCATTGGGGTTGTCGAGCAGCTCGGCACAGGCGTAGGCCACTTCCCGCGCGTTGTGGGGCGGGATGTCAGTCGCCATGCCCACCGCAATACCGGTCACCCCGTTGAGCAGGATGTGCGGCAGACGGGCAGGCAGCACCACCGGCTCTTTCATGGTGCCGTCGAAGTTCGGCGTCCACTCCACCGTGCCTTGCCCCAACTCGGAGAGCAGCAGCTCGGAGAAGCGCGACAGACGCGCTTCGGTATAACGCATGGCGGCGAAGGATTTGGGATCATCCGGCGCACCCCAGTTGCCCTGACCATCCACCAGCGGGTAGCGGTAGGAGAAGGGCTGGGCCATCAGCACCATAGCTTCATAACAGGCGATGTCGCCGTGGGGGTGGTACTTACCCAGCACATCACCCACGGTACGGGCGGATTTCTTGTGCTTGGAGAGCGCCGACAACCCCAGCTCGCTCATGGCGTAGATAATGCGCCGCTGCACCGGTTTGAGGCCGTCGCCGATATGCGGCAAGGCCCGATCCATGATGACGTACATGGAGTAGTTCAAGTAAGCCTGTTCGGTAAAGGTGCGCATTGGCTGGCGCTCTACCCCGTCCAGACTGAGCTCGATAGCATCACTCATGTGATTTTCTCTTTCGGTTCGGGAGCCGCCACAGGGCGACTCCGGCTAAATGCTTGCTGGCCCTGTGCGGGCCAGCCGACGGCTTAAATGATGGCGAGGTTACCCTTCTCTTCCAGCCATTCACGGCGATCACCCGCCCGCTTCTTGGCCAGCAGCATATCCATCAGCTGCAGGGTCTCGTCAGCCGCATCCCCTTCGCTCTCCCCTGCCGGATCCATGGTGAGCTGCACCAGACGGCGGGTGTTGGGATCCATGGTGGTTTCCCGCAGCTGTTTCGGGTTCATCTCACCCAAGCCCTTGAATCGGGTCACCATCACCTTGCCCTTCTTCTTCTCGGCTTCGACCCGCTGCAGCACCCCGTTCTTCTCGTCCTCATCGAGGGCGTAGTAGACCTCTTTACCGATATCGATCCGGTAAAGCGGCGGCATGGCGACATAGACGTGCCCCTTCTCCACCAGCGCGCGGAAGTGCTTCACGAACAGGGCGCAGAGCAGGGTGGCGATGTGCAGACCGTCCGAGTCCGCATCCGCGAGGATGCACACCTTGCCGTAGCGCAGGCCACTGAGGTCGTTGGAGTCGGGGTCGAGACCGATGGCCACCGAGATGTCGTGCACCTCCTGCGAGGCGAGCACCTGACCGGCCTCCACCTCCCAGGTGTTCAGGATCTTGCCGCGCAGCGGCATGATGGCTTGAAACTCGCGATCCCGCGCCTGCTTGGCACTGCCGCCCGCAGAGTCACCCTCCACCAAGAACAGCTCCCCCTGCATGGGGTCGGCGCAGTTACAGTCGGTCAGCTTGCCGGGCAGCGCCGGGCCCTGGGTAATCTTCTTGCGCACCACCGTCTTGGCAGCACGCATCCGGCGCTGGGCGCTGCTGATACAGATCTCGGCGATCTGCTCCGCCAGCTCGGTATTGCTGTTCAGATAGAGGCTGAAGGCATCCTTCACCACGCCGGAGACGAACGCCGAGCTCTGGCGCGAGGAGAGCCGCTCCTTGGTCTGACCGGCGAACTGTGGATCCTGCATCTTGATGGAGAGGATGTAGGCGCAGCGATCCCAGATATCTTCTGGGGTCAGCTTGACCCCGCGCGGCAGCAGGTTGCGGAACTCGCAGAACTCGCGCATGGCGTCGAGCAGCCCCTGACGCAGACCGTTGACGTGAGTACCGCCCTGCGCGGTGGGAATGAGGTTCACATAGGATTCGGCAAGGCATTCGCCCCCTTCCGGCAACCAGCAGAGCGCCCAGTCTACCGCCGATTGTTCGGAGCTGAACGAGCCGATAAAAGGCTGCTCCGGCAGGCAGGTGAACTGCTTGACCGCATCGACCAGATAATCCTTGAGGCCATCTTCGTAGCACCACTCCAGCTTGATGCCGGTGTTCTTGTCGAGGAACTTGATGGTGAGGCCGGGGCAGAGCACGGCCTTGGCTTTCAGCAGGTGCTCCAGCTTGGTGACCGAGAATTTGGGCGAATCGAAGTAGCTCGCCTGCGGCCAGAAGCGCACCCGGGTGCCGGTGTTGCGACGACCGCAGGTGCCGGTGATGGTCAGCTCCTGCACCTTCTCGCCACGCTCGAAGGCGATGTCGTAGACCTGACCGTCGCGACGTACCGTCACCTCGACCCGATCGGAGAGGGCGTTCACCACCGAAATACCCACCCCGTGCAGACCGCCGGAGAACTGGTAGTTCTTGTTGGAGAATTTGCCGCCCGCGTGCAGCTTGCAGAGGATAAGCTCCACCCCGCTGACCCCCTCTTCCGGGTGGATATCGACCGGCATGCCGCGGCCGTCGTCGATCACTTCGAGGGACTGGTCTTCATGCAGGATCACCTCCAGACTGCGGGCGTGACCTGCCAGCGCTTCATCGACGCTGTTGTCGATGACCTCCTGGCCGAGGTGGTTGGGCCGGGTGGTGTCGGTATACATGCCGGGGCGGCGACGCACCGGCTCAAGGCCATTGAGGACCTCAATGGCATCCGCATTGTATTGAGTAGACATGGAGGGCCTTGCGAATTGACGTTTGGAGGGAATCTTAACTGCTAGGCGGGGGTAGAACAAACTCCCCGCACCGAAAGCTTGATCTGGAGAAGAACAAGCAGGGCGAGACCGCCCTTATTGACTCAAACCTGACTATAACCCGAGGAAACGGATGATCTGGGCGGGGTAGCGCTCGAACGCGACAAAGGCGTGGTTGCCGCCGCACTCCAGCGAGAGGCGGGCAAAGCGGTATTCGTCCAGCGCCTTGCGATAGTCGAGCACCTCATCCCCCTGCTGTTGCAGGATCCAGAGTCGCTCCGGCGCCGCCACCGGAACCGCCAGTGCCCGCAGCTCATCCATATGTTCAGGCAGCAGTACATACTGCTCACCCGTATAGGGATTGGTCTGGGGGCCGAGGTAGTCACAGAGCAGCTCGTGGGGGCGCACCGCCGGATTGATCAGCGCAGCGCGGCAGCCGTACCGCTCGCTCACCCGGGTCGCCATAAAGCCGCCGAGGGAACTACCCACGGCGCCGAGCTTGAATTCACTACCATAACGACGCTGCAGATCGGCAATGGTCTGCTCGATAGCCGCCCAGGCCGCCGCTGGCATATTGGGCTGGGCTGGAATGATCACCTCGATGTCGGGCCGATTGGCGGCTACCCAGGCAGCCATCTGCTGCGCCTTGGCGGAGCCCGGTGAGGAGTTGAAACCGTGCAGATAAAGGAGAACCGACTTCATGGAATGCTCTCCTCAATAACCGGTGGCGTTGGGGTCGGGCACAAACTGTCCCACCGGCAGGCGCCACACCTCGCTGGCCACCCGCCCATCCGGATAGAGGGTGAGATAGCGCCAGCCCGGGCCGGATTCATCCAGCGCGAAGCCATCAGAGAGCGGTTTGAACTGGATGCAAGTCGATGGGCTGGCAATCAGCCGCACCCCGCGGTGCACCTCGTCAAACTCCTGATGAACGTGGCCGAACAGGATGGTCTTCTGCTGCGGATGACGGGCCAGCACGGCGAACAGGTCATCGGCATTCTTGAGATTGTGCTGATCCAGCCAGGCGCAGCCCACCGGTACCGCCTGATGGTGCAGGGTGATAAGGGCGTGGCGATCCGGATATTGACGCAGGGCACGGTCGAGGGCGGCCAGCTGGTGATCGCCAATCATGCCGTGGGGTTTACCGCGCACCTGGGTGTCGAGCAGGATCACCTGCCAGTGGTCGCCCACCAGCTGTTTGGATTCGCTGATCCCGGCGGCATGGAGATATTCGGTCATCAGCGGGCTGTCATCGTGATTGCCCGGCAGCCAGTAGATGGGGCGGCCAAGGGGCGCCATCATGGAGGCGAAACGCTGATAGGATTCCGGACTGTGATCCTGCGACAGATCGCCGGTCGCCAGAATCACCTCGTAGGGGTGTTCATTGGCCTGCACCTGTTCCAGCACGGCGGCCAGACTCTCTGCGGTGCGCACAGCCAACAGCCGCCCTTCGGCACTCGCGAAGAGGTGGGTGTCGGTAATTTGCAACAGGCGCACACTGCCGTCCTGCGCCTGGGGGAGCTCTGTTTCCAAAATCACGCTTCTTTTTATTTGTTCAACTGGAGATATTGATCGGGCTGGTACCATGTCTGAGACAAAATTTTAGCCATTCGGCCAGAAACAGATTTACCTGCTCCTTTTCGTCCCGCTGGTGCATCTTTTTATTGGGATAATCATAACGTGGTTGCAAACGGGAAATCTGTTGCGCTGCACACACTTCCGCCATCCGCACATCATGATACAAACGAATCTCTATCTGAGCTTGTAAATATTCGGGCAATTCGGGGTTGTGCTGGCTCAGGATCACCTGATTGGTGAAGCGACTCTCGCCAATGATGGTGAGCTGGAACTGCAGATCGTTGCCGACCCGATAGCGGCGCTCGGCCCCGACCTCCCCATCTGGCGGCAGCAGTTTCATCAACGCCATGTAATTGACCTCGCAGGTACGCTGCAAGGACATCAGATCAGGCACATAGCGCCTGCTCTGTTGCAGGGTCAGCGCCACCTCAGCGATCCGCCAGCCAGCGGGCGCGCAGCTCGCCATGGTTGAGGGCCAGCCACTGCAGGGCAATGACCGAGGCCGCATTGTCGATGCGCCCCTCTTTCAGCCAGGCATAGGCCTGTTCGCGGCTCACCACGTGCACCCTGATATCCTCGCCCTCATCCGCCAGACCGTGCAGCCCCTCGGCCTTGCTGGCATCCACCTCGCCCACAAAGACCTCGATCCGTTCAGTACTGCCGCCCGGGCTCACCAGATAGCTGATGGCATGCTCGCAGCGGGCCACCTCGATCCCGGCCTCTTCCACCGCTTCGCGGCGCACCACCGCCTCGGCGGTCTCCCCTTCGTCGATAATGCCGGCCACCAGCTCCAGCAGCCAGGGGGTCGGACTGGTCTCCATGGCGCCGATACGGAACTGCTCCACCAGCACTATCTGGTCGCGCACCGGATCATAGGGCAGCAGTGCGGCAGCATGGCCCCGCTCGAACAGCTCGCGCACGATGGGCTGGTTCCAGCCGCCCGCAAATAACCGATGCTGCAGACGATAGACATTCACCTTGAAGAAGCCGTTATATCCAGCTGATTTTTCAATGATTTTCACATCATCGGCGGCGTAATGCCGATCTTGCGGCAAGGGTTGCTGCGACATCCGGGGCTCCCGTCAGCTTGACTTGTATCAGTTTGACCATAAAATCCGAGGAACATGAATGAACGTTCATTCACTCGGCGTACCATGGTAATGAGGGGTGGATTTTAGCAGCCACAGACCATTTGGCTAGGCACGCGGGGAGAAAACTGCGTCCGGTTCTTGACGTTCCCGTCACCGGACCTGAGACTCTTAGCATTAAATTTTGCTTATAGTAGAGTGATTAAGCTGCAATCAAGCTTGGTCGGTGACAATATTTGCCTCTCCAGCAACCAGTTTGGGTTACTACATAAGGTTAAAACGATCTATGAAAAGAACACTTTTGTCAGTCATGGTGTTGCTGGGCGTCAGTGCCGGTGCCCATGCCGAAAACCTGCTCGACATCTACCAGCAAGCCCAGATCAAAGACCCGCAGTTGCTGCAGTCCAAAGCCGTTCGCGACCAGGCCTTCGAGAAGATCAACGAATCCCGTGCCCCTCTGCTGCCCCAGATCGATCTGGGTGCCGGGCTCAATTATCTGCAAAACAAGAACGATACCCAGAGCAATACCAACGCCAAGGGTGAAGTGACGCTGTCGCAATCCCTCTATCGTCGCAGTAACTGGGTCAATCTGGATATCAGCGAGAAGCAGGCCACCCAGTCAGATGTTGCCTACAACCTCGAGATCCAGAACCTGATGGTGCGCACCGCCAAAGCCTACTTTGATGTGCTCAAGGCGATGGATACTCTGGAGTTCGTCCGTGCCAACAAGGTTGCGGTAGAGCGTCAGCTGGAGCAAACCCAGCAGCGTTTCGAAGTGGGCCTGACCGCCATCACCGACGTCCATGAAGCCGAAGCCTCTCGCGACCAGGCGCTGGCTGACGAGATCAATGCCGAAAACTCTCTGGACAACAGCTACGAGACCCTGCGCGAGCTGACCGGTATCGATCACCGCAATCTGGACGTGCTGAACACCGATCGTTTCAGCCCGCAGAAGACCGCCTTCGGTTCCGACAAGTGGCTGGAGCTGGCGCTGGACAAGAACCTGCAACTGCACAGTGCCCGCATCAGCAAGGACATTGCCAAGGAGCAGATTGATCTGGCCAAAACCGGCCATGAGCCGACGCTGGATCTGGGTGCCGGACTGCAAACCAGCAATACCGATTACAAGCTGGATAGCATTCCGGGCGGCAATGACAATCAGGCCAATATCGGTCTGACCTTCAAGCTGCCCATCTACAGCGGTGGTGCTACCAGCTCCAAGGTGAAGCAGGCTCAATACAACTACGTAGCGGCCAGCGAACTGCTTGAGAAGAACTTCCGCTCGGTGCAGAGTACAGTGCGCTCCTCCTACAACAACGTGAACGCCAGCATCGGCTCGGTTCGCGCCTACAGCCAGTCTGTGGTCTCCGCCGACAGCGCCCTGAAGGCGACCGAAGCCGGTTACGAAGTGGGTACCCGTACCATCGTCGACGTGCTGGACTCCACTCGCAAGCTGTACGAGGCCAAGCAGAAGCTCTCCGAAGCCCGATACAACTACATCCTCAATATCCTGAGCCTGAAACAGGCTGCCGGTATTCTGGAAGCGCAGGATCTGGTGGAAGTGAACCAGGGCCTGATGCCCGCCACGGCAAAAGCCAAAGGCTGATAGCCGCTATCGGACATGAAAAAGGCGACCGCAAGGTCGCCTTTTTGTTATCCGTATTTCTGCCAGCTTGCTACGGCCGATAATGAGCCCCGCCAGATTGCGGGGCCAGCGGCGCGTTAGCCGCGCTCGCGGATCGTCTTGATAATGTCGGTGGTGGAGCAGCCATCCTCGAAGTTGAGAACGCGCACCTCGCCGCCATTGGCAGTCACCTCGGCGTAACCGGCGATATCTTCCGGCTTGTAGTCGCCGCCCTTGACCAGCAGATCCGGCAGGATCTCGGCGATCAGACGCTGCGGGGTATCCTCGGAGAAGGGCACAACCCAGTCCACCGCGCCCAGCGCAGCCAGTACGGCCATGCGGCGCTCGGTCGGGTTGACCGGACGACCCGGCCCTTTCAGACGGCGAACCGACTCGTCTGTGTTGACCGCCACGATCAGACGATCCCCCAGCTTGCCGGCGTTGGCCAGATAGGAGACGTGGCCGGCGTGCAGGATGTCGAAGCAACCGTTGGTCATCACCACCTTCTCGCCACGCAGACGGGCGGCACGAACCGCCACTTTCAGCTGGGCTTCGGACATGACGCCGAAGCCGGTCTCCTGCTCGGTATAGAGGGCGTTGGCCAGCTCGACCGGGCTAACGGTAGAGGTACCCAGCTTGCCGACCACGATACCAGCTGCGGTATTGGCCAGCGCGCAGGCTTCGTCCAGGCTCTTGCCTGCCGCCAGCGAGGTAGCCAGGGTAGAGATCACGGTATCACCGGCACCGGTCACATCGTAAACCTCGTGGGCCTGAGCCGGCAGATGCAGCTCCGGCTGACCTTCGCGGATCAGGGTCATGCCGTTCTCGGAACGGGTGACCAGCAGGGCATCCAGCTCGAAGCGTTTGACCAGCTCCAACCCCTTGGCGACCAGCTCCTCTTCGCTCTTCACCTTGCCTACCACAGCCTCGAACTCGGACATGTTGGGGGTCAGCAGGGTGGCACCGCGATACTTCTCGAAGTCGGTCCCCTTAGGGTCGACCAGCACCGGAATACCGGCGGCTCGGGCACGCTGGATCATGCCGGGCACATCGTTGAGGGCACCCTTGCCGTAGTCGGAGAGGATCATCACGTCACTGTTTGGCAGTGCCTGCTCGACCTTGCTCATCAGCAGGGTGGCATCGACGGAGTGGAAGGGCTCTTCAAAGTCCAGACGCAGCAGCTGCTGGTTGCGGGACAGCACGCGCAGCTTGGTGATGGTCGGGAAGTCGGCCAGACGAACGAAGTCACAGGCCACCTTGACGCCAGCCATCTGGCCAGCCAGCGCATCGGCCGCTTCATCCTGACCGGTCAGGCCAAGCAGCACGGCATGAGCGCCAAGGGCGGCGGAGTTGAGGGCAACGTTGGCGGCACCGCCCGGACGCTCCTCAATGTGTTCAACCTTGACCACGGGCACCGGTGCCTCGGGCGAGATCCGGCCGGTGGGGCCATGCCAGTAACGGTCCAACATGACATCGCCAACGACCAGAACGCGGGCTTTTTCAAAATCGGGCAGGGTGATCTTCATCTGTATCGACTCTCAAAACCTGAAAAATCAGCGGGCGATTTTATCACACTCTTTTATCCGGTGTAGAAAAAGCCGACCGCAGTTGCCGCCGCTGTCACGCTAACCGGACGCAGGCTACCCCTCTGACCAGCACACAGCCATTCGCCCCCGCCCCCCCTTTTCGGCTAGAATCCCCCGATTGTGTTTGCGAACAAGAGATTAGCCATGGCCCACGACAACGCTCCCCGCCTGGAGCCCCGCCTGTTTCATCCCCGTTACTGGGCCAGCTGGTTCGGCCTCGGCCTGCTCTGGCTGATGACCCTGCTGCCGTGGCGTAGCCAGATGTGGCTGGGCCGTCAGCTCGGTCGTCTCGCCGCCAGGATATTGAAGTCCCGGGTCAAGATTGCCCGTCGCAATCTGGAGCTGGCGATGCCCGAGCTGCCCCGGGATGAGCGGGAGAAACTGCTTAAGGCAAACTTTGAGAGCGTGGGCTGCGCCGTATTCGAGGTGGGGATCGCCTGGTTCTGGCCAGACTGGCGGATGCGCAACCTGATGAAGGTGGAAGGGGAAGAGCACGTCATCGCCGCCATGGAAAAAGGTCAGGGCATGCTGCTGCTCTCCTGCCACTTCCTGACGCTGGAACTCAACGCCCGCTGTTTCGGGCTGGTTCGCCCTGGGGTCGGGGTCTATCGCCCCAACACCAATCCGGTGCTGGAGTATGCCCAGTACCACGGTCGCTGCGCCTCCAACAAATATCTGGTGGACCGGATGGACGTGAAGGGGATGATCAAGGCGCTGCGCAACGGCGACGCCCTCTGGTACGCGCCGGATCACGACTACGGCTCCCACGCCAGCGTGTTCGTACCCTACTTCGCGGTGGAGCAGGCCGCCACCATCACCGGCACAGCCACCCTGGCGCGGGTGAAGAACACCGTCACTCTGCCCTGCTACAACATCCGCACCAGCGAGGGCTACACCCTGCATATCGGGGCGCCGCTCGCCGACTACCCGAGCGGAGATGACATGGTCGATGCCGCCCGCGCCAACCGCGAGATTGAAGCCGCCGTGCGCAAGGCGCCGGAGCAGTACATGTGGCTCCATCGCCGCTTCAAGACCCGCCCCTCCTCCGAGGATACCGGCTTCTACTAAGCCGCAGCCCCGACAGGGCTCAGATCGCAAAAACCGACAAACCGCCTGCTGGCGGTTTGTTTTTATCTGCTATCAGCCCTGCGCGGCAAGCAAGCGCCCCGAACATCTGCCGCTCGATAACATCCTACATGTTGGCGCCCATTCCCATCGGCCAGCAGCAAAAGAGACCTCATCACCAACCGTAAAAACTGAAAGCGGGTTACAAATTTATTGATTCATTGGTAAGCAATGGAGTATTTCGATAGATCCATCGCCACTACCCACTGATGAGTGACTGAGTGATTTGTCCCATTCGAATACAAAAATTGAATTTGTGATTCAAATCACCTTTGCGCGAAAGAGCGGTAAAGCCGAACTGGTGATCTAAATCACAAAAAATGGTCATTCAAAACAGAAAATATCGAAATGTAGCCGAATTACAGCTCTCGAACGTGATCAGGATCACTGGTTTTGGAGGGGGGATTGCTGGGTATCTGAGAACTGGATCACAAGACACCCCGTTTTCAGCCTAATTTGATCGCAAGCTGGTAGATTGAAGTTGCTTAGACGACCGGGATGGAGGTTCGGCAAAACCGGCCATCCCGACTACCACTTTTAATCAAACAGGCTTAAAACGGGGTCCCGACATGTTATCACCGGATACCAAAGTCAAGATACAGAATTTTGGACGCTTCCTGTCCAATATGGTCATGCCCAACATAGGCGCCTTTATCGCCTGGGGCTTTATTACCGCCCTCTTCATCCCCACCGGCTGGCTGCCCAATGAAACCTTGGCCAAGCTGGTCGGCCCCATGATCACCTACCTGCTGCCGCTGCTGATTGGCTACACCGGCGGCAAACTGATGGGCGGCGAGCGTGGCGGCGTGGTCGGTGCAATCACCACCATGGGTGTCATCGTGGGGACCGATATCCCCATGTTCATGGGCGCCATGATGGTCGGCCCGCTCGGTGGCTGGGCCATCAAGCGCTTCGATAAGGCGATGGATGGCCGCGTCAAGAGCGGTTTCGAGATGCTGGTCAACAACTTCTCCGCCGGCCTTATCGGCATGCTGCTGGCCATCCTCGCCTTCTTCGTGATTGGCCCCTTCGTCAAGGTGCTCTCCGGTCTGCTGGCCGGTGGCGTCGGCTTCCTGGTGGAAAACCACATGCTGCCGCTCACCTCCATCTTCGTCGAACCGGCCAAGATCCTGTTCCTCAACAACGCCATCAACCACGGCATCTTCTCACCGCTGGGGATCCAGCAAGCCACCGAGCACGGCAGCTCCATCTTCTTCCTGATTGAAGCGAACCCGGGCCCGGGCATGGGTGTGCTGCTGGCCTACATGGTGTTCGGTCGTGGTGCGGCCAAGCAGTCCGCGGCTGGCGCCTCCATCATTCACTTCTTCGGCGGCATCCACGAGATCTACTTCCCGTATGTGCTGATGAACCCGCGCCTCATTCTGGCGGTGATCGCCGGTGGCATGACCGGGGTCTTTACCCTGACCCTGTTCAATGCAGGTCTGGTCTCCCCCGCGTCGCCGGGCTCCATCTTCGCCGTGTTGTTGATGACGCCGAAAGCGTCCCTGATCGGGGTCACCCTCTCCATCATCAGCGCCACTCTGGTCTCCTTCCTGGTCGCCGCCGTATTCGTTCGCGCCCAGCAGCCGGAAGCCGACGAGGCCGATGCCCTCGGTGAAGCCACTCGCAAGATGAAAGCCATGAAGGGCGGCAAGCCCGAAACCGCAGCGGCCAAGAAGCCGGGCGGCGAACTGATGGCGGTGCGCAATATCGTGGTCGCCTGCGATGCGGGCATGGGCTCCAGCGCCATGGGCGCCGGCATGCTGCGCAAGCGGGTGCAAGCCGCAGGGCTCGATATCAGCGTCACCAACCGCGCCATCGATCAGCTCGACGATCAGGTGGACTGGGTCATCACCCACAAGGATTTGACCGAGCGGGCCCGTCGCCATGCGCCGAACGCTCACCATATTTCCCTGACCAACTTCCTCGACAACGGCCTCTATCAGGAGCTGGTACAGAGCCTGAGCCGCGCCGCCAACGATGACGTCGCCAACCCGCAACTGCTGGTAGCGGCCAACGACGACAGCTACGAGCCGCAGGCCGCCGAAGTCTTTACCCTGAGCCGTCATGACGTGCATCTGGGACTGAAAGCGGACAACAAGGAGGCCGCCATCCTGACCGCAGGCCGACTGCTGGCAGAGCGCGGCTACGTGGCGCCCGACTACGTCAACGCCATGCTGGAGCGTGAACAGCTGGTCTCCACCTACCTCGGCGAATCCATCGCCGTGCCTCACGGCACCATAGCCGCCAAGGAGTTTGTGAAGCGTACCGGCATCGTCATCTGCCAGTACCCGGCCGGGGTCGCCTTTGGCGAGGCTGCCGATGAGGTAGCGCGGCTGGTGATCGGCATCGCCGCCCGCAACGACGAACACATGCAGGTGATAACCCGCCTGACCAATGCACTGGATGAACCCGGTCTCATCGACCGGCTGGCCAGCACCACGGATCCCCAGGCCTTCCTGGATCTGCTGGGTGCCGAACAGGCTGCGTAATCATCTTTCATCGTCTTTGGTTCAAGAGGTTAATATCATGAAAACATTGCATTTTGGTGCTGGTAATATCGGTCGCGGCTTTATCGGTAAAGTGCTGGCGGATGCCAGCCATCAGGTCACCTTCGCCGACGTCAACGACACCCTGATCGACCAGCTCAACCACCGTCAGGAGTACAAGGTCCATGTAGTAGGGGCGGATCAGAAGCTGGACGTGGTGCGCAACGTGGCGGCGGTGAGCTCCGCCGGTCACGAGGTGATCGCCCGCATAATCACCGCCGATCTGGTCACCACGGCAGTGGGCCCCAACATTCTGGACAAGATTGCCAGCACTCTGGCCAAGGGGCTGCAGGCCCGCTTCGATGCCGGCAACTTGACTCCGCTCAACGTCATCGCCTGTGAAAACATGGTGCGCGGCACCAGCCACCTCAAGCGGGAGGTACTCAAGTACCTGCCGGTCGCGTATCATGCCACGCTCGAATCCTGTATCGGCTTCGTCGACTCGGCGGTGGATCGCATCGTGCCGCCCGCCGCGGCTGCCAACGATGACCCGCTGGAAGTAACGGTAGAGAGCTTCAGCGAGTGGATCGTCGACCAGACCCAGTTCAAGGGGGAGCTGCCACAGGTGGCGGGCATGGAGCCCACCGACAACCTGATGGCCTTCGTCGAGCGCAAGCTGTTCACCCTCAACACCGGCCACATCGTCACCGCCTATCTCGGCAAACTGCGGGGCTACCGCACAGTGCGCGAGGCGATCGAAGATCCGGTGATCCGCAGCAAGGTGCGCCGCGCCATGGAGGAGAGCGGTGCCGTGCTGGTAAAACGCTACGGCTTCGACCCGCGTCTGCACGCCGCCTACATCGAGAAGATCCTGGCCCGCTTCGCCAACCCCTATCTGGTGGACGAGATTGACCGGGTCGGTCGTCAGCCGCTGCGCAAGCTGGCGGCGGGAGATCGACTGGTGAAGCCGCTGCTGGGCACTCTGGAGTACGGCCTGCCGAGCGATCAGTTGCAGGAGGGGATCGCCGCGGCGCTCCACTATCGCAATGCCGATGATCCGCAGGCGGTGGAGCTGCAAGCCCTGCTCGCGGAGCTTGGCCCGGCAAAAACGCTGGCCCGCGTCACCGGACTGGATGAAGAGAGCGAAGTGGTTCGCGCCATCGTCGCCCGTTACGAAACCCTGTAATAACCCTGCTTGCGGCGCATTCAGCCACCACTGATAGCGCGCCAAGCGCTTGAATGGCAAGGGAATGTGCCCCCATATGATAAAAACCGGGAGAGAGGCCCACTCTCTCCCTGTCAGCTGGACCCAATGCACCTATGACCACACACCAGGAAGATGAAGTACTGGAACGACTGAACGAGCAGGATGGCCCCCGCGGCTTCTTTCTCGAAGCCGTGACCATCCTGGAAGAGGCGGTCGACTCCCTGATGCGACGCGCGTTCCGTCAGGAGGAGTATGCCGTCAAATACGCCATCGAACCCCTGCTCAACCAGAGCGGCCCCCTCGGCCAGCTGGAGGTGCGCCTCAAGCTCATCTTCGCCCTCGGCCTCATCTCACTCGAGCGCTATCAGGATATCGAAGCCTATATCAAGATCCGCGACTTTCTGGTGCGTGACCCCAAGGATTACCGCTTCAGCGACAAGCCGATCCGCGATCTGCTCGACCGCCTGCACGGGGTCAATCAGGGCGGTATGATGAAGCTGGAGCCCCCCGCCAGCGAAGAGGATTGGGCCTTCTACCAGATGCAGCTCAACCGGCTCGATCAGATGGTGCGCTCCGCACTGGTACTGGCGCTGGCCGACTGTGTCGGCGAGCTCCACAAGGAGAGCCCCATCTAATCCGGCCCCGAGGCCACCCCATCACCACGGTTGGCGTCTGGCTGGCGCCCTTCACACCACCGCCAGCCACCATGACGCCGACTGTCGCACATCTCCCCATCCCGGCCATGACGCCCGCACCTTCGGGTGTCAATCTGACCAACTTAGCCACTACACTAGCTCCATACTCACTGCCTGAATCGAGGTCTGCATGATTGCCCTCTCTCTGGCCGGGATCGCCCTGGTCTCCGTGCTGGCCCAATGGCTTGCCTGGTCGCTGCGGGTACCCGCCATCCTGTTTCTGCTGCTCACCGGCCTGACTCTGGGCCCGGTCAGCGGCCTGCTCGACCCCGATGCCCTACTCGGGGATCTGCTGTTTCCGCTGGTCTCCCTGTCGGTAGCCATCATCCTGTTCGAGGGGGCGTTGACCCTTCATCTGGCCGAGCTCAAGGGGATCGGCAAGGTGGTGCGCAACCTCTGCTCCACCGGCATGCTGGTCAGTTTCGCCGTCATCGGCAGCGCCGGTTACTTCCTGCTGGGGCTGGACTGGCGGGTCGCCACCATGCTCGGCGCTGTGCTGGTGGTAACGGGCCCGACGGTGATCGCCCCCATGCTCAACGTGATCCGCCCCACCCGGGAGGTGGACCGCATCCTACGCTGGGAGGGGATCGTCATCGACCCTATCGGCGCCCTTTTTGCGGTGCTGGTGTTCGAGGCGGTGCGCCTCGGCAGTCAGGGGGATCTCATCAGCCATACCCTGCTGGCGCTGGGCAAGACAGTGCTGGTCGGTTCCCTGATCGGGGTGGTGGCAGGCTGGCTCACCACCCTGCTCATTCGCAAGGACTGGCTACCGGTCAGCCTGCACAAGTTCGGCGTGCTGGCGCTGGTGCTGGTCACCTTCAGCCTCTCCAACTGGCTCAGCCACGAGTCCGGCCTGCTGGCGGTGACCGTGTTCGGCATCTGGCTCGCCAATCAGGAGGGGCTGGATCTGGAGGAGGTGCTGGCGTTCAAGGAGGATCTCGCGGTCATCCTTATCTCCAGCCTGTTTATCCTGCTGGCGGCGCGCCTCGATCTGGCCCAGCTCTGGCAACTCGGCCCCATGGTGCTGGCGCTGCTCTGCGTGGTGCAGTTCGTGGCGCGCCCGCTCTGTATTCTGGTCTCGACCTGGGGCTCGGATCTCTCCTGGCGAGCTCGCGCCCTGCTAAGCTGGATCGCCCCGCGCGGTATCGTTGCGGCGGCGGTCAGCGCCTCGTTCGCCATCAGCCTGCATCAGGCCGAGATCCCCGATGCCGACAAGCTGGTGCCGCTGGTATTTGCAGTGATCATCTCCACCGTGGTGTTGCAGAGCCTCACCTCGGCACCGCTGGCCAGCCTACTCAAGATGCGCCAGAGCGCCCCCAACACCTGGCTCATCATAGGGGCCAACTCGGTGGCGCGGGCCATAGGCAAGGCGCTGGCGGATCAGGGGGTGCCGGTGCAACTCTGCGATCCCGCCTGGGAGTTCTGCAAACAGGCGCGGATGAGCAACCTCCCCTGCTACTTCGGCAACCCCCAGTCAGAACATGCCGAGCTGCACCTGCCGCTCACCAGCATCAGTACCGTGCTGGCGCTCTCCCCCAACCGCCACAACAACGCCCTCGGGGTGCTGCATTTTGCCCACCTCTACGGCGAGGAGCAGGTCTACTCCCTGCGATCCAGCGAGCAGCACGGCAAGGCCAACCGGGAGAGCGCCACCTTTCGCGCTCGCCAGAACCTGTTCGGCCCCGACATCAACTATGCCCGGCTGAGCGGCCTGCTGAGCCGGGGTGGCCAGATCAAGGCGACCCGCCTGAGCGAGGCGTTCGACTGGGCCCAGTATCAGGCCGCCAATCCCGGCGCCATCCCGCTCTTCATCATGGATGGCAAGGGTAAGCCCCTGATCGTTACCGGCCCCGTCACCCCGCAGGCGGGTGAGCTGCTGATCGCCCTGCAGCCGCCCAAAGAACAGAGCGCCGAATGAGCGAAGCCAACCACAATCCGCTGATTGCCCCGCTGCTGGTGCTATTGCAACAGGCGGCGGGCAGCTACAAGGTGCATGAACTGATGGCTGCTCTGCGCCAGCAGGGAGCGATCCCCCGGCTGGCCGATGACGAGCAGCTGCAGCTGTTTCGGGTCAACTTCCTGATCATGAACGCCCTCTACCAGTTGCAGGCCGAGCTTTATGAAGAGGGTTGGTGGCTGGTGATCAGCACCCTGGATATCCGGCTCGAACCGCTGGCCGGGAACTCGGAGGCCAACCACGGCTTTGCTGTTGGCGAAAATCTGCGTAGCTACTATCTCGACTGGCAGGTGTTCTGGCAGACCGATCGTGCCGAAGTTGAGGCCCTGCTCAACCTCTTCTGGCGCGCTTATGACGGGGAGGGACACAAAGCCGAGGCGTTGGCCCTGTTCGAGTTGAATGAAGGGGCGAGTCAGGAGGCGATCCGCCGCCGCTGGCGGGAGCTGGCATTGCAACACCATCCGGATCGGGGCGGCAATGCCGAGACCTTTATCCGCATCCGCTGGGCATGGGAGGTCCTGCGGGGATGATCCCGTTGCCGCACATAAAGGGCAGGCATAGACTGTCATGATATTCCCCACAGGAGAGCATCATGACAGTCAGTGAACTTCGTAAGCTCTATCAGCAACAGATCCTGCAAGAGGCCGAAATACTCCACGACGTGGCCATTCCCGGCTGGCTCATCGAATTCAGAGGCAAGGATGGCGCCCTCTACGAGCTGACCGACACCCTCGGCTGCCCGGTCAGTTTCGGCACCGTCGAGCAGGCCCGCGAACATCTGCATCAGGTGGCCGACTGCCCGGTTCAGGTGGAGCACCTCTACCGCTTCTTCGAACGCTAGCCCCACCCACCACACACTAAAAAGGCTCCCGAGGGAGCCTTTTTGTTATTCCGGTTGCTTTCTATTCCGGTTGCAGCGGTTCCGCCACCTTGCCCTCCAGCTTTCTTACCGGCTTTTGCAGGATCAGGTTGGCCGGATAGGTGACCAGATCGCCGTTGTCATCACGCACCCGCACATAGAAGAGGCCAATCTCGGTGATGACGCCGGTGACCGAATCATCCTTGTCGAGGATGCGGATCCGGTCGCCAATCTTGTAGGGGAAGGCGAAGAAGATGGTGATGCTGGCGGTGATGTTGGAGAGGATCGACCACTGGGCCACCATGGCGACCCCCAATACTGCAAAGAAGGAGGAGGCGAGCACCACCAGTCGGGAGAAGTCGAGCCCCCACACCCCGGCCAGCACCAGCAGGGTGGCGCAGCCGAGCAGGAAGTGGAACACATGGGCCACGTAGAGCACCCGGTTCTCGCTCACCTGCCTGCTCTGACCGAGCGCCAGCAGACTCTTGTGAATAAGCCGCCGGATCAGGGTATGCCCCAGCAACAGCAGCAGGGTCAGACCAATTGATTGCCACATGGGTTATGCCTCCTTACCACCAGCGCCGATGTTTGAGCCAGATAGCCAGCCCGCTTGCCAGCGCCACCAGCGAACCGCAGAAGACCCAGAAGGCGGTCGGATTCTCGGCCCCGGGGATACCGCCGAGGTTGATGCCAAACAGACCGGTCAGGAAGCTGGCAGGTAAAAAGAGCAGTGCCATCACCGACATCTGGTAGGCGCGGCGGTTAGTCGCCTCCGCCATCAGATTGTTGATCTCGTCTGCCAGCACAGCGGTGCGCGCTACTCCGGCATCGAGGTCGTCGAGCCAGCGCCGCAGCCGATCGGCGATATCGAGCAGACGACGGCGGTCATCCTCATCCAGCCAGCTGATCTTCTCGTTGGCCAGCCGCGCCACCAGATCCCGCTGGGGGGAGAGGTAGCGGCGGATCATGATGAGCTGCTTGCGGATCAGCGCCAAGCGGCCATTGGCGGGCATATCGCGCATCAGCACCATCTCCTCCAGATCGAGGATCTTGTCGTGCAGCTCCTCGACAAACTCCCCCGCCCGATCGGTCAGGGCATCGCAGATCTCCACCAGCCAGTCGGCCGGGGTATCGGCGCCCCCCCCCAGCTTGAGCTGGTTGAAGACATCCTGTTCGGAGAGCAGCGGACGACGACGGCTGCTGATGATGAGATCCGGGGTGATGAAAATACGCAGCGCCACCATCTCTTCGGGCCTGTGATCCTTGTTGTGGTTGATGCCACGCAGGATCAGCAGCACCGTCTCCCCCATCCGTACCAGCTTGGGACGATTGCTCTGGCCGAGCAGCGACTCCCTGGCCGCCTCGCTGAGCAAGGGGGTCTGCAACAGCCAGCGTGCCGAATCGGGATTGCCGTAATCCAGATGCAGCCAGCCGGGATGTGCCGCCGGGACTTCGCTTCCCGCCGTCAGCGGCGCCATGCCACCCTTGCCATCCAGGGTCAGGGCATAAATCACTTCACCGGGCACCCGATCCATCTCGTCTCCTTCTCGTTTCATGTGCTGGCCCCAGCTTACACCAAAGGCAGGGCCGACTCAGCCCCGCGCCGGGAAGGGGAGGCCTGTGTTAACATGCCAGCTCTCGTTTTCAATCCGCTTTCACTACAGGAAACCATGCCATGCCCATCTGGGTTGATGCCGATGCCTGCCCCATTCCGGTCAAGGAGATCCTCTACCGCGCCGCCCACCGCGCCCAGGTCGTCACCACCCTGGTGGCCAATCAGGGATTGCGGGTGCCCCCCTCGCCCTTCATCAAAACCCAGCAGGTGGAGAAGGGATTCGATGTGGCAGATCATGTCATCGCCCAGCAGGTTCAGCCCGGCGATCTGGTGATCACCGGCGATATTCCTCTCGCCTCCTGGGTGATCGATGCCGGTGGCGAGGCGCTCAATCCCCGTGGCGAGATCTACACCCGCGAGACCATCAAGGCGCGGCTCGGCATGCGCAACTTTATGGAAGAGCTGCGTTCAGCCGGCGTGCAGACCGGCGGCCCGGCCCCCTTCAATGCTGCCGACAAACAGCGATTCGCCAACGCCCTCGACAAGTGGCTGGTCAAAGGCAAGCTGTAAAGAGACCCTAAAGGCGCCCAATATGGGCGCTTTTTCGCCGTAACATCCTGATTTTTAAAATAAGAGCTGACCACAACCGTCAGGCTGGTAAGATGCGCCGCCATCTTGTCCACGCCGTAATCATCATGACCGCCCAAGGGCACCTGCTCTTCTCCGTTACCTGCACCCTGATCGCCCATAAACTGCAGCTCACTCCGGCACTGGCCGATGCCAGCCTGTGGCAGACCATCCCTGCCGCGCTGGCCAGCGCCCTGTTGCCCGACCTCGACCACCCCAAATCGGTGCTGGGGCAGCGCCTGCCGTGGATCTCGAAACCTCTGTCGCGACTGTTCGGCCATCGCGGCTTCACCCACAGTCTGCTGGCAGTCGCCGCCGCTGTCTGGGGGCTGAACCAGAGCCTGCCGCCGGACACCCTGCCCATGGGGGTCAAGGATGCACTTATCGTCGGCTACCTCAGCCATCTGCTGGGGGACTGGCTCACCCCGGCGGGCATTCCGCTCTTCTGGCCCATCAAACGCCGTTACCGCCTGCCGGGCTGGCCGCTGCGCAGTGGCGGCGCCATCGAAACCGGCTTTTGCACCCTCACCCTGCTGGTTGCCGGCTGGTGGTGCGGCTGGCAGCTGTAAGCCAGAAACAAAAAAGCCCCTGACGAGGTCAGGGGCCCAAGCAGTGGTGCGAACCACTAGAGGATCAGATCATGATGCCTGCGATAACGGCAGAGAGCAGGCTGACCAGGGTAGAACCGTAGACCAGCTTCAGACCGAAGCGGGAAACCATGTTGCCCTTCTCTTCGTTCAGCGCTTTTACCGCACCGGCGATGATACCGATGGAGCTGAAGTTGGCGAAAGAGACCATAAAGATGGAGAGGATGCCGACGGTGCGCGGAGATAGCTCGGCAGCCACCTTGCCCAGATCCATCATCGCCACGAACTCGTTGGTCACCAGCTTGGTCGCCATGATGGAGCCGGCTTGCAGCGCTTCACCACTCGGGATACCCAGGATCCAGGCGATCGGGTAGAAGAGGTAGCCCATGACGAACTGGAAGTTCACGCCAAATGCCATCTCGAACAGGTAGTTGATGAGGGCGATCAGGGCGATGAAACCCACCAGCATGGCACCCACGATAACGGCAACAGTGAAACCGGCCATGATGTACTCACCCAGCATCTCGAAGAAGTTCTCTTTCTTCGGGGTGTGGTGCTCGTCACCTTCGGCAATGGCCTTGATGTCGGTCACGGAGTTATCCGGCTCGTAGGGGTTGATCAGAGAGAGCACCACGAAGGTACTGAACATGTTGAGCACCAGCGCGGCAACCACGTAGCGCGGCTCGATCAGCTGCATGTAAGCACCGACGATGGACATGGAGACGGTAGACATGGCAGTCGCCGCCAGGGTGTACATCTGCTTCTCGTTCAGGTGCGGCAGGATGTTCTTGAGGGCGATGAAGTTCTCGGACTGGCCGACGATCATCGAGCTGATGGCGTTAAAAGACTCCAGCTTGCCCATGCCGTTGATCTTGGCCAGCACGGTACCGATACCGCGGATCACCAGCGGCAGCAGACGGATGTACTGCAGAATACCGATCAGCACGGAGATAAAGACGATGGGCATCAGCACCATCAGGAAGAAGGAGAAGGCCCCTTCGTTGACCAGACCACCGAACACGAAGTCGGTACCCTGTTTGGCAAACTCCATCAACTTGGTGAAGCCGGCCGCGAAGCCCCCCACCACCGCCAGACCCACTTCGGAGTTCAGCATGAACCAGGCCAGCGCCAGTTCGACCACCAACAGTTGGCCGATATAACGCAGTTTGATCTGTTTCCAGTTGTGGCGGTTAGCCAGCAGAGAGAGAGCGAGGACCATCACCAGTCCGAGCACAAAGTGAACGTATTCCATACCTGTAGCACCTGAGTAAATTGTAATTTTTGACCGGCGCCATCATAGACATTTGCACATTTAAAAATCAGATAGCCATCACAATCCCGCGCAATATTATGGAGGCAGGATAATACAAACGTTTTTAAATTAATTGTGCAATGAACTGATATTAATCGCGCAACATGGAAATATAAATTCCTTTAAAAACATCGCACTGGGTAAGATTGGTGCCGTTTTCATATTCTTTGAAAATATTTAATCAGCATTTTCGTAACATTCCATGTGGCACAGTAACCGTTCGTGAAATATTTCCCAATCATTATATTAAAACACTGAAAATAGAAAACGTTTATCCGCGATAAATAATTAGATGAGTGTTTGAAAAATAGTCCTTATCGTATTGTCGGTGATCGTCCGCGGTCGGTTTGGCAACAAATGAACCTTTAATGGCCCCTCGTGGCCAGCCGTTCAAAAATCCGCCACATCCGGTGCCACATTCTGGTATGATGCGCGGCCTTAGCGCTCGCGCATCCCCGTTTTCTCCGAAATAGAGTCCTTTTGTGAACAACAGCGAATTTAGCAGCCTCAATCTCTCCCCCGCCCTGCAAGAGAACCTCACCAGCCTGGGTTACCTGCAGATGACCCCGATCCAGGCCCAGAGCCTGCCCCTGGTGCTCGATGGCAAAGACCTGATCGCCAAGGCAAAAACCGGCAGCGGCAAGACCGCCGCCTTCGGCCTCGGCCTGCTGGCCAAGCTCAACGTCAACCGCCTCGAAGTGCAGGCGCTGGTGCTCTGCCCGACCCGCGAACTGGCGGATCAGGTGGCTCAGGAGATCCGTCGTCTGGCGCGCGCCCTGCCCAACGTCAAGCTGGTGACCCTGTGCGGCGGCACCCCGACCGCACCGCAGTCCGCCACCCTGAGCTTTGGTGCCCACATTGCCGTCGGCACCCCGGGTCGTATTCTCAAGCATCTGGAGCAAGGCACGCTGGAGCTATCCGGCCTCAAGACGCTGGTGCTGGATGAAGCGGATCGCATGCTGGACATGGGCTTTGGCGAAGATATCAACCGGGTCATCAGCTATGCCCCCCAACAGCGCCAAACCCTGCTCTTCTCCGCGACCTATCCGGAAGGGATCGCCCAGATGAGCCGCGGCGTGCAGCGCAATCCGGTCGAGGTGAGCGTGGAGTCCCTGCACGAGGGGAGCGCCATCGAACAGAAGCTTTACGAAGTGCCTGCCGGTCAGCGCCTCGACGCCCTCACCTGGTTGCTGAGCCACTACCAGCCCAGCTCCTGCGTGGTGTTCTGCAACACCAAGCGCGCCTGTAACGACGTGGCAGACCATCTAGCCGCCAAGGGCTTCTCGGCGCTGGCGCTGAACGGCGATCTGGAACAGCGCGAGCGGGATCAGGTGCTGGTGCGCTTTGCCAACGGCAGCGCCACCATTCTGGTGGCCACCGATGTAGCGGCCCGCGGTCTCGACATCAAGGAGCTGGGCGCCGTCATCAACTACGAGCTGACCTATGATCCGGAAGTGCACGTGCACCGCATCGGTCGTACCGGTCGTGCTGGCCAGCAGGGTCTGGCCCTGAGCCTTTATCAGCCGAACGAAGCCCAGCGCGTCAACTTTATCGAAGAGTACCAGCAGGCTCCGATGCCGCTGGGAGATCTCGACAGCATCGGCCGCGACATCAAGCCGATCGCCCCGCAGATGGTGACCCTCTCCATCGATGCAGGCCGCAAGACCAAGGTGCGGGCCGGTGACATTCTGGGCGCCCTGACCGGTGAAGGCGGCATTGCCGGCGCCGACGTGGGCAAGATCCAGATCTCCGAACAGTACTCCTACGTCGCGGTGAAGCGCAGCGTGGCGAGCGCCGCCCTCAAGCGGTTGCAGGAAGGCAAGATCAAGGGTCGCAGCTACCGCGCCCGCAAACTGGGCTAAGGTTTTTTGCAAGCCGTTAGCCAGACCACAGGCGCCTGACAGGCGCCTGTTTCATATCTCCGATGCCGCCATGCGGCAAGACAGGCACAATGACCCAAGCAATCCAAACCGATGTGAGCTGCCAGAACTGCGAAGCCTGCTGCTGCCGCCTCGAAGTGATGCTCTTTACCGATACCGGCGTGCCGGACCGTTATGTACTGGAACGGGATGGCGAGATACCGGTCATGCGCCGGCTAGACGATGGCTGGTGCGCCGCCCTCGACCGCAACACCATGATGTGCCGTATCTACGAGGTACGACCGCTGATCTGCCGTGAATTCGAAATGGGTGAACCAGACTGCGTTGACGAGCGGGATAAGTGGTTTATCAAGCTGGAGTGAAGCCCGTCCACGCGGGGAGCGGGGTGGTCAAGCGCTCGCAGGTTCACAGGGAGCTGTGTTGAGCTGATCCCCCAGCCACTGGATGGCCGCTGCCTCCTGCTCGAAGTAACGTACCGCCCGAAAGGGCAATCCCTTGAAAATGTTATCCGCCAGATAGCGCTTGAAGCCCCCCACGAAGACCACCGCCAGAAACTGACAGCCACTCTCGGCACACCAGCCAAACTGGCGACGAAAACGGGCCAGCACCTCGGGCCCGGCCGCTTCAAACTCGGTCGCGACCTCGACAATCCCCCAGGGGCCATCCATCAATCCGACCAGTTCGTGACGAAAACGCGCCTCATAGGCCATGGCACCTGCCAGATTAAAGGGGCCACTCGGGCGGCAGATCAGCATCTGGCCCCTGCGCTCCATGTCGAATTGCCCATGTGGCTGCATGACTGCTCCCATTCCGTTACCACCACCATCGCCTGCAAATTGTTACCACAAGGTAATAATTTATAAGGAAAAGTCCAGCAGCAAACAGGCTTTTCCCAAAGCGTGCTCATCCTATCCAGCAAACCGTCGGCACCTCATGTTACCCACATCCCGCACTGAATCGGTCTCAAGATGTGTGATTGCAGTTAACGAAACGTTACTGCTATTATCCGCGCCGCCACAAACATTCCACTAGCCGAAAGGTTTGGCACCCCAACAAGGATGTGCAATGAAAAACAGGGACTCGAGTCATTACCAACGGATCTGGCGCTGGCACTTCTACGCCGGTCTCTTTGTCGCCCCTTTCCTGATCCTGCTGTCGCTGACCGGGATCGTCTATCTGTTCAAACCCCAGCTCGACAACCTGATGTACCCCGAGTTGATGAAGGTCGCCCCCGCCAGCCAGACCCTGAGTGCCGACCAGCTGCTGGCCAAGGCGATGATGACCATGCCCGATGCCAGCCTGCGTAAATACCTGCCGCCTGTCGCACCCGATCAGAGCGCCCAGTTCATCGTCAATCAGGGGGATCGCGAGCTGACTCTGTTTATGGATCCCGCCAGCGGCGCCCTGCTCGGCACCATGGATAACAAGTGGAATCTGCAAGCGGTGGCTCGCTCCCTGCACGCCGACCTGCTGCTCGGCACCACGGGGGATCGGCTGATCGAACTGGCCGCAGGCTGGGGGCTGGTCCTGCTGCTGAGCGGCCTCTACCTCTGGTGGCCACGCAAGGGGCCCGGGGTGGGCGGCATCCTCTGGCCCAGAGTGAGCCAGCGTGGACGCCTCTGGTGGCGGGATCTGCACGCCGTGGTCGGCTTCTGGGGCGCAGGTTTCCTGCTGCTGTTACTGCTGAGCGGCATGACCTGGACCGGTTTCTGGGGCGATCAGTTTGCCGCAGTCTGGAACCGCTTCCCCGCCGCCATGTGGAACGAGGTGCCCAAATCGGCGCCACTGGCCCGCACCCTCAATCAGGCTCACGAGCAGACCGTCCCCTGGGCGGTGGAGAATACCCCCATGCCCAGTTCGCAGCCGATCGATGAAGCGCACGATCATGGTGCCATGAACCACGGCGAGCACGAGGGAGTGGTGATGGCGAGCCAGCGCATTGCGCTGCAACGGGTGGTCGAGATCGCCCATGAGCGGGGAGTCCAACCGGGTTACAGCATTACCCCGCCGGTCGGCGCCACCGGTGTCTATACCATCGCGATCTTTGCCGATGATCCGCGCAACGATGCCACCCTGCATATCGATCAATACAGTGGCAAGGTGCTGGCCGATGTGCGCTGGCAGGATTACGGCCCGGTCGCCAAAACGGTGGAGAGTGGCGTCATGCTGCACATGGGCAAGCTCTACGGCTGGCCCCACCAGCTCGCCATGCTGCTTATCTGCCTGATGGTGCTGGCCAGCGCCGTGAGTGGTCTGTGGATCTGGTGGTGTCGCCGTCCGCAGGGCCGTCTCGCCGCGCCGCCGCTGCCTGCCAAACTCCCGCCGATGCGCGGTGCCATCGCCCTGCTGATCCTGCTGGGGATTGCCTTCCCGCTGGTGGGCGCCTCCATGGTCACCATCTGGCTGCTGGATACCCTGATTTTCTCCCGCCGCCCTCTCAGGGTGGCGCGCGCCAGCTAAACCCGCCAAAACCAAAAAGGGCTCCCATCTTGGGAGCCCTTTTCATTGTTCGCCTTGGCGAGCTGCGACCAGCGGTCAGGAGAGCGCCAACCCGATGGAGAGCAGCAGGCTGAACAGAAAGGCGCTGATGGCGGTCTTCTTGAGGGAACCGGTCAGCACCTCGCCATCGTAGCTTTCGCGAAGGGTCTTGGCCGCATCGCTAAGAGGCTTCATGGCGGGCAGGAAGATCCACGGCCAGAAACTGGCGGGCTGGATCAGGATAAAGGCGATGGTTGCCAGCAACGCCGCCCCCAACAGTACCCAGTGATAAGCGATGGCGCGGTTGCGGCCAAGGCGCACTGCCAGGGTGATCTTGCCGCTGGCGGCGTCGGTCTCGATATCACGCACATTGTTGATATTGAGCACGGCGGTGGCCAGCAGACCACAGGCTGTCGCAGGGAGCAGCAGATCCAACTCCAGCGTCTTGGTGAAGAGGTAGTAGGAGCCGAGCACCCCGAGCAGGCCGAAGAAGAGGAACACCGAGATATCGCCAAACCCGCGATAGCCGTAGGGAGTCTTGCCGACGGTGTAGGTCACCGCCGCGACAATGGCCGCGCCACCCAGTACCACAAATGCCAAAATCTGCAGCCACTGGCCGCCGAAGGCACAGCCCAGCAGCAGCAGGCCACTGGCCACCGCCGCCAGCGCAGTCAGCCCCATCGCCACGCACATCTGCTTTTTGGTGATAAGGCCGGAGACCACCGCCCGCTGCGGGCCGATCCGCTCGCCGTTGTCGGCGCCGGAAACCGCATCGCCGTAATCGTTGGCCAGATTGGAGAGGATCTGCAGCAGGATGGCGGTCAGCAGAGAGAGCGCCATGATGGTGCCATCGAAGGCGCCACGACTGGCAGCCAGCCCCGAGCCCAGCAGGATGGAAGAGCAGGCGAGCGGCAATGTTCGCAAACGCGCCGCCAGCAACCAAACAGAGAAGGTATTTGTCATTTTGTGATGGCCAAACAATCGGATATTGATCGTGTTAAGGGTTATCGAACCGGATTTGGGTATACTTGGCCCCGGAGAGTGAAGCTCCCGCGGGCGATTTACATGGACGAATGGGCAGATAATATATAGGAAATCATCGCCCTTTGGCATAAACCTACGGCATCCAGCTACCGGATCGCTCGTTACTACCCGGCTCAGAAAAGAATCCATGTTGGCTCAGACCCATATCAAGCAACAACTGGACGCCCTGCGTCACAGCAACGTCAGCGGCTTCGTACGGTTGCGAGTGGCGATCGAAATCCGCTCCTTTCTGGGCTGGCTCGCGGCGCAAACCCTCTATCCCCGCATCTACTGGCAGGCCCGTGGAGAGGCTCGTCCCGAGTATGTCGCGCTGGGCGCCATCCATGAACTGACCGAGCCGCACGCCATCAAGCAGGTGTGCACGAACACAGCCAACCAGCATCATGACGACAGCCCTCGCTACTATGGTGGACTGGCGTTCGATCCGGCCCAGTCCGGCTGGCAAGGGTTTGGCCCCTGCCGTTTCGTGCTGCCCCGTATCGAGCTGGTGCGCCGTGGCGAGTGCGTCAGCCTCTGCCTCAACCTCTGGCTGGATGAAAACAACCTCGAGGCCGAACTGCGGGCGGCCGAAGCCGCCCTCGATGCCCTGCGCCCAGAAGCCCCGCTGCCCACCCTGCAAAAGCAGCCCTGGCAGCGACAGGATTGTCCCGGTCCCGCCCAGTGGCAAACGCTGGTAGAGCGCGTCACCGCCTCCGATTTTCAGGCGCACACTCCCAAGGTGGTGCTGTCGCGGGAGAGCGTGCTGACCAGTCCGAACCATGATGCGGATATCAATCCCTGGGCCATGCTCGACCAGTGGGCCCGCCACGCCCAGGACTGCTTCCACTTCGGTTTTCAATTCTCCCCCGAGCAGGCATTTATCGCCTGTTCTCCCGAGCGGCTCTACCGCCGGGAAGATCGCCACCTCTTTACCGAGGCGCTGGCAGGCACCATCCGCCGCTCCGGCGATGAAGAGGTGGATGCCCAACTGGCCGCCGAGCTGCTGACCGACAGCAAGAACCGGCTGGAGAACCGGCTGGTACATGCCGACATCCTCAGCCGTCTGGCGCCACTGACCCACGATGCCACCCTGACCGAGCCGCGCATTCTCAAACTGCGGCTGCTGCAACACCTCAAGTGCGATATCGAAGCCGAGCTCAAGCCCGGGGTCTGCGACTGGCAGCTGCTCGACGCCCTCCACCCGACGCCGGCGGTGGGCGGCGCTCCGCGCGAGGCAGCGCTCGCCTTTATCCGCGAGTTCGAACCCTACGATCGGGGCTGGTACGCCGGAGCCTGCGGCATGCTGAGCCGGGAGACCTCCGAGTTCTCGGTCGCCATTCGCAGCGCCCGCATTCAGTCGGGCAGCGTCACCCTGTTTGCCGGTGCCGGCATTGTCGCCGGTTCCGAGCCTGCCGCCGAGTGGGCCGAACTCGACAACAAGATCGCCAATGTGCTCTCCCTGCTGGGATAGTCATTCACCCTTTTCACGCTACGAGAGCCCCTATGCCCACCCGTAAAGAGCCTGCCAGCGAAGAGTTTGCCTGCCCCCCGTTTTCGAGCCAGCACGCCACCTTCAACCACGTCTGGTCCTCCCTCTTGCTGGAGGAGCTCTTTCGCCTCGGGGTGCGCGACATCGCGCTGGCCCCCGGTTCCCGCTCTGCGCCGCTGACAATGGCAGCCGCCGCCCATCAGGGCTTTCGTCGTCACCTGCACTTTGACGAGCGCGGTCTCGGCTTTATGGCGCTGGGTCTTGCCAAGGGGAGCAACCGGCCCGTGGCGGTGATCATGACGTCGGGCACCGCGGTAGCCAACCTCTGGCCCGCCGTGGCAGAGGCCCAGCTCACCGGCGTACCGCTGATTATTCTCTCCGCCGATCGCCCTCACGAGCTTATCGACAACGGCGCCAATCAGGCGATCGACCAGCAGGGGATCTTCGGCCGCTACCCCGTCTATCAGCAGAACCTGCCGAGCCCCACCCCGACCATTCCGGCGGCGTTTGTGCTGAGTTCGGTGGATCAGGCGCTGGCCAAACAGGCGCTCACCCCCGGGGTGGTGCACTTCAACTGCATGTACCCCGAGCCCCTTTACCCGGGCGAGCACTATCAGGATTTCTCCAACTATCTGGCCCCCCTCGGCGACTGGCTCGGCTCGCGCAAGCCCTGGAGCCCGTGGCAGCAAAACGAGCCGACCTGCCCACCTCAGGCGGAGTGGGAAACCTTTCGGCAACAGCGCGGCATCGTTGTAGCTGGCCGCATTACCGACCCGAATCAGGCACAGGCCGCCGCCGCGCTGGCGGAGCAACTCGGCTGGCCGCTGCTGGCGGATCTGCAGAGCCAGATCCGCTTCGATAGCCGCAACCTCATCCATATGGATATGGCGCTCAACGACCCTGAATTCGTCGCCGAGCTGGGCCGCGCCGAGGTACTGCTGCAATTTGGCGCACGGCTTGTCTCCAAGCGGCTCGGTCAGTTCATCAAGCACCATTCATGGCAGGATTACTGGCTGGTGGATCCACAACCGGCGCGGCTCGATCCCGATTACCGGCTGCGCAACCGGCTGCTCTGCAGTGCCAGCGCCTTTGCAGTGGCTCATCCGGTCACCCCTCGGGCCCCCTGGCACCGGCTGGCCGAGCTGCAACACAACGCCAGCCAGCAGATCGCCGCGGCCTGCGAGGGTTTCTCGGAGCTCGGAGTCTGCCATCACCTCAACCGCCTGATCGAAGGACAACTGTTTGTCGGCAACAGCATGCCTGCCCGACTGATGGATATGCTCGGTGACACGGGCAAGGGGCCGAGCCGGGTGATGACCAACCGCGGTGCCTCCGGCATCGATGGCCTGATCGCCACCGCCTACGGGTTTGCCCAGTCGAGCGACCAGCCAACAACCCTGCTGCTCGGCGATCTCAGCGCCCTGCACGATCTCAACAGTCTCGCGCTGCTTGGCAAGGCGAGCCGACCGCTGGTGGTGATCCTGCTCAACAACGATGGCGGCAGCATCTTTCGTATGTTGCCGGTGCCCACCGAAGGGGAGCTGCTGGAGAGCTACTATCGACTGCCCCACGGTCTCAGCTTTGAACATGCCGCCGCCATGTTTGGTCTCGCCTATCGGGCGCCGACCACCCTGCTCGAGTTCGAACGCGATTACCGCGCCGCCCTCAAACATGGCGTTACCTTGATCGAGATCCGGGTACCGAGCGAGCAGGTGGCCGATGATCTCAAGGCGCTGGGGGCCGCCATCCGTGGCAAATAAAGATGCCAATGTGCCGCTGGTGCTGCTGCACGGCCTGCTGGGGGATAGCGGCGACTGGCAACCGGTGATCGACCGGCTGCCCGCCATCCGCTGCATCGCCCTCGATCTGCCTGGTCATGGCCAGCATCGCGCTCTCAACGTCAGCGACTTTGAGCAGAGCCACCAGTGGCTGGTCGCCGAGCTGGCCAGCCGCCACATTGAACGCTATCTGCTGGCGGGCTACTCGCTGGGTGGGCGACTGGCCCTCTATCACGCCAGCCGCGAGCCAGCCGGGCTGCGGGGGCTGCTACTGGAGAACTGCCACCCGGGGCTACCAGACAATGAACGGGCCGCCCGCATCCAGCACGATGAACAGTGGGCGCGGCGCTTCGAGCAGGAGCCCCTGGCTGACGTGCTGGCTGACTGGTACCTGCAAGGGGTGTTTGCCGATCTTGACGATGCGGCCCGGGCCCGCCAGATCGCCCACCGCCTTGGCAACGACGGCCTGGGCATCGCCACCATGCTGCGCGCCACTTCGCTCGGCAAGCAGCCGGATCTCGCCCCCTGGCTCATAGCGAGCCAGCTGCCGGTTACTTATGTGAGTGGCAAGCGGGATCACAAATTCCATCAGCTGGCTTGCCAGCTGGCGAACCAAAATCGCAGAATCAACCACTTGGTGCTGGATGGCGGCCATAATCTGCACGCCCATCAGCCTGATAACTTTGCCCGACTCCTCGCGGAGTGGGTCAACCAACAAGAAGAGACGAGTCATGATTGAAGCAATGACGGAAGCTGAACTGTATGCACCTGTTGAATGGCAAGATTGCTCCGCCGGTTACGAGGACATCCTCTATCACAAGTCCAACGATGGCATTGCCAAGATCACCATCAACCGTCCCCAGGTGCGCAACGCCTTCCGCCCCCGCACCGTCAAAGAGATGCTGCAGGCGCTGGCCGATGCCCGTTATGACGATCAGATCGGCACCATCATCCTGACCGGTTTTGGCGAGAAAGCCTTCTGCGCCGGCGGCGACCAGAAGATCCGTGGCGACTACGGTGGATACCGGGATGACGAGGGGACTCACCACCTCAACGTGCTCGACTTCCAGCGCGACATCCGCACCTGCCCGAAACCTGTGGTTGCCATGGTGGCCGGTTACGCGGTCGGTGGCGGCCACGTGCTGCACATGATGTGTGACCTGACCATCGCCGCCGACAACGCCCAGTTTGGCCAGACCGGCCCGAAAGTGGGCTCCTTCGACGGCGGTTGGGGCGCCTCTTACATGGCTCGTATCGTCGGCCAGAAGAAAGCCCGCGAAATCTGGTTCCTCTGCCGCATGTACGATGCCCAGCAAGCCCTCGACATGGGTCTGGTCAACACCGTCGTGCCGCTGGCGGATCTGGAGCGCGAAACCGTGCGCTGGTGCCGTGAAATGCTGCAAAACAGCCCGATGGCGCTGCGTTGCCTGAAAGCGGCACTCAACGCTGACTGTGATGGTCAGGCAGGCTTGCAGGAGCTGGCGGGCAATGCCACCATGCTGTTCTACATGACCGAAGAGGGTCAGGAAGGCCGCAACGCCTTCAACGAAAAGCGTCGCCCCGACTTCTCCAAATACAAGCGGAACCCCTGATGACACTAGCCCTGTATCGCTATCAACTGCCTTTTACCCAGCCACTGACCTTTCACGGCAAGGTGGAGGTGGCGCGAGAGGGGCTGTTGGTGCGCATCAACGACGGCTGGGGGGAAATCGCCCCCCTGCCCGGCTTCTCGAAAGAGAGCCTGCAACAGGCAGAGGCAGAAGCCCTTGCCACGCTGGCGGCCCTGGCCGCCGGCGATACCCCGAACCCCGTGCTGCCGTCGGTGCAATTTGGCCTCGACTGCGCGCGCCGGACATGGCCCGAGCAGCGCAACCCGCTGCCGGAACCCTATCCCCTCATTCAAGGCTCCCCCCAGGAGCTGCTGCGCAACTGGAAAGAGTGGCTGCACCGCACGCCCGGCAAGGCCAAGCTGAAGGTGGCACGCTACCCGATGCGTGACGAACTGGCGCTGATCCGTCTGCTGTGCGACCGTCTCCCCTCCCTCAAGCTGGTGCTGGACGCCAACCAGGGCTGGACTCGCGAGGAGGCCTGGACCTTCTGCGGCCACCTCGACCCGAATCGTATCGAGTATCTGGAAGACCCTTGCGCCGACTTTGCCGACATCGCCTTTGTCGCCAACCGCACCGGCATGCCGGTGGCGCTGGACGAACTGCTGGCACAAGGCAAGCCGTGGGAACCGATCCCGCAACTGCGCGCGCTGGTGCTCAAGCCTACCCTGCTCGGTTCACTCGCCAACTGCGAAGCCCTGATCGCCCGCGCCCGCGAACTGCGGCTCAAGGTGATCATCTCCTCCTGCTTCGAATCGGATCTGGGCCTGAACCAGCTCTTTCATCTGGCGAGCGAATGGGCTCCCGAACAGGCGCCGGGTCTGGATACCCGCCGCTGGATGGCGGGCAACCTGCTGGGGGAAGATGGCAAACCGGACCTGAGCCGACTGGAGCAACTGTATTACCGTGATTGAACCCACACGTTCACCCGAACAGACACCTTGCCCGGTACGCCACCGGGCAATCACAGCCCCGAACCGCATTGCCATCCACGCCGCCTCGCCCCTCAGTTACCGCCAGCTCGATGCCCGCCTCAACAGCCTGTGCCAACAGCTGAAACAAGCCGGAGTGCGCCGTGGCGAACATCTGGCTGCGGTGGTGCGCGGTGCGCTGGAAGATGTGCTGCTGGCGTGGGCCTGCGTACGCAGCGGCGTGGTGTTCTGCCCGCTCAACCCCGCCTTTCCTCTCGAAAAGCAGAGCGAGCTGGCGGTGCAACTCGATGCCGATGCCTTCTGGTCGGCAGGGGAGATCCCGGCAGGCAACTGGCAGCCCTTGCCGCTCGACTTCACGCGCGAACTGCCGGCAAGCGAGGAAGCGTGGCCGCTGGAATCGACCCAACTCAACAACATGATCCTCACCTCCGGCTCCAGCGGCACGCCGAAAGCGGTGGTGCACCGGCTCTGCAACCACCTTGCCTCAGCACGCGGCTCTGCCACCCTTATTCCCCTCGATGAGGCCTGCGGCTGGCTACTCTCCCTGCCGCTGTTCCATGTGGGCGGCTACGCCATCCTGTTTCGGGTCTTTCTGGCGGGCGCCACGCTGGTACTGGATCAACGTGAACGCTCCCTCAAGGAGCGGCTGGAGTGCCAGCCCATTACTCACCTCTCGTTGGTGCCGACCCAGCTCTGGCGCCTGCTGGCAGAGGGTTTTGATCCCGCCCGTATCCGCCTGCGCGAGTTGCTGCTCGGCGGTGCCGCCATCCCGCAGCCGCTGGTGAGCCGCCTCTGCGCTATGGGGCTCGAACCCAAGGTGAGTTATGGTCTCTCCGAGATGGGCAGTCAGGTCTGCACCGCTATCCCCGGCGATGCAGGCGTAGTTGGCAAACCGCTACCGGGACGGGAAGTGTGTATCAGGGAGCAGGAGATCTGCGTGCGCGGCGCCACCCTGTTTGCCGGTTACTACCAAGATGGCGAGCTGGAACTGCCCCTCGATGGCGAAGGCTGGTTTCATACTCGCGACAAGGGGAGGTTCACTGCGGCAGGGGAGCTGCTGGTAGAGGGACGGCTCGATAACCTCTTTATCTCGGGTGGCGAAAACATCCAGCCCGAAACCATCGAGCAGCGACTGGTAGATCATCCCGCTGTCGCCCAGGCGCTGGTGGTGCCGGTACCGAGCGACGAGTGGGGCCAACGCCCCGCCGCCTTTATCGACTGGCACGGCGAGCCGGTTCCCGACTCCGAGCTGGCAGCCTGGATCCGCAGCACCCTGCCCGGCTTTATGGTGCCCGACCACTGGCTCCCTTGGCCCGATCTTGGCGGCAATCTCAAGCCCTCTCGCCAACTGCTGGGCAAGGTAGCCCGACAACAAACCACTCGGGCACGACAAGCTGAATGAGATCAGACTCACATTTTACCGATCTTCTTTGAAAACAAAAAAAGAAACATGTGAGTCCTCACTGCGGCGCCAACCCACGATAATTCGATCAGACTCAAAAAGCCACCATCTTATTGATTTATCTGATTTTTAATTGGCGATTGATATCCTTTTGGAACTGTTTAAATTGCCTTGCGATTACTCGCAAGACAATACACAAACAAGAACAAAGGGATAAAAATGAACCGTTCAGGTACCGGGTGGCTGCTGCTGGCAGGCCCCCTGCTTTTGGCGACTTCCTCGGCGCAAGCCAACTACTCCCCCAATGACTGGCGACAGTATCAGCTGACTGGCGAATCGAGCCGGCAACTGGCCGCTCGCATCACCGAGATCACCTACGAGCTCAAGGCGCGCAGCAGCAATGCTCCTTACCAGCAGCTTAGGGTCTACCGTCGCTTCGACTGGCAGAGTAGCGATCTCGCCGCACTGGCCGAGCAACAGTGTGGCGAGCCGCAGCTCAAGGTAGATGCGGGCTGGCAGATCCGCTTCATGCGCTGTGAAGATCGGATTCCGGCGGGCAAGCTCATTCCCGCCAGCAGTTATGACTTTGGTTATGGCCTCAAGCAGGGTCGCTGGGAGCAGCTGGCGGGCACGCCGACCGCCCAGCGGCAGGATCGTCTGCCGCTGCCGCAAGCCATCATCCTGGGTCAGAGCGAAAGGGAGCTGGATCGCTGCGAACTCAACGCACAAGGCCGCTGCGCAGGGTCGGAGTGGCACTATCAGCCGCAGGATTGGCAGCAGTTGCAGGTACTTGAAGAGACCCCGAGCGAGCGGGATGGCCGGTTGGAGCAGATCTTCTTCCGTCTGCAACCGGTGGCAGGCACTCAGGCTGCCGCTCAGGTCAGCGAGATCCACGTCTGGCGCCGCTATCAGTGGCAGCTGGATCAGCTCACGCCTCAGCAGGAGTGTGATGAGCCGCAGGAGCGCAAGGAGGGGAGCAACACCATCCGCTATCGCATCTGTCGTCAGGAGATCCCCGCTGGCAGCGAGGTTCAGGTAACGCTGCAAGATAGCGGCTACCAATACCCGGTCGCTGGCGGCGAGTGGCAACCCCTGCCAGAGAGCAAAGAGTGGCAGGAGAGCCGGGTGCTCAATCGCCCCATCGTGCTGGCCAGCAAGGAGGAGCAACTGGAGTGCCGTCGCGCCAACGGTCGTCTCTGCTCCGAACCCGAGCAGCCCGATGTGGATCTGCTCGACAGCGATGCCGCCAAACTGGTAGCCGACGTGAGCGGCCAGAACAGTCCTGCCTGGCAGGCGGATTACGGCCACGATGACGCCAAGCTGATGGCGGTGGTGCGCGGCATGCGTGCCCTGCTGGCGGCCAACCAGCCGACCCATCCGGCAATGGACAAGCTGCTCTACTATGTGCGCGCCCACAACTACCACGGCGGCGTTGGCAAAGAGAGTGATCAGGCCGCCCGGGCTCTGGCCGGGGTGATGATTGATCTGCTCAACCACCCATTGCTGCTGGGAGCTGAACCGCAGGATCAGGCTGGCACAGTGCTGGAAGCCTGGAGCGTAGCGGTGCAGGGACAACTTGGGCAAGCCGCCTTCCGCCAGAGTGCCGCCCCCATGCTGGCCCAGCTCAACCAGGCGCTCGGCTATGCGGTGCAACATGCGGCGCAGATCAATGGCCACAAACCCTGGGCCGATGGCCTGTTCGAGCTGCTCAATCTGGTCGATCAGAGCGCCTCTTACGGTCAGCAGGCAGACTTCAGCGCAGCTGTGCTGCAACAAGAGGCGGCATTGCGCCAGAGCCTGCTGCAATTGGGCCTGAGCGAGCTGGCCCTCTGGAAACAGCGCGATGGCTCACGGGATCTGTTTATCTTCAACAACATCCTCGATGCCCATAGCCGTCTCTACCAGATGATGCGCTACCTCCATCACACCAGCCCGGATAAGGCGATCGCCTATCGCCAGCAGCTGGATCGCGATGTCATCACCATCATGCGCCAGCAGGGGCTGATCCCGAGCGGCCAGCATCCGGCTGCCATGCTGGAAGAGGTCTCCCTGACGCTCTCCAGCTACTACCTCACCTACACGGATCGCACCAGCGAGGCTTGTATCAGCGGCGAGTTCGCCGGGCTCTGCACACCGATCCGCATGGAAGATATTCTGCCGTTCGAGCACACCTGCTCGCCCACCCTGCGTCTGCGTGCCCAGGATTTGACCCAGGCTCAGGCCGAAGGGATCTGCCGCGAGCTGGGTGAGGAAGAGCAGCGCTTCCACCAGCAGATGGAGACAGGCTGGCAACCGGTGGCCGATGATCACAACGAGGCGCTGGAGCTGGTGATCTTCAACTCCTCCGCCGACTGGGGCCGCTACGGCAGCGCGCTGTTTGGCGTCTCCACCGACAATGGCGGCATCTATATCGAGGGGGATCCGGCTCGCCCCGGCAATCAGGCCCGCTTCTTCGCCTATGAGGCGGAGTGGAAACGCCCCGCCTTCCAGGTGTGGAACCTGCGCCACGAGTACGTTCACTATCTCGACGGCCGCTTCAACCAGTACGGCAGCTTCGGCCACTATCCGCTCAACCGCACTACCTGGTGGGCCGAGGGGATTGCAGAGTACATCGCCCACGGCCAGTGCTTTGCCCGGGGTCTGGATAACGTGGCAAACCGCCCTGCCAACCAGCGTCCGACACTGGCGGCTATCCTCCACCTTGACTACGACCAGGGTGGCGAGATGGTCTACTCCTGGTCCTATACCGTGCACCGCTTCCTTAACGATACCGGTCGCGGCGCCAGCTGGCTGGCGCTGGCACAGGCGCTGCGCAATCCGGATCGGCAGCAGGCGATGAGCGACTTCGAAGGGGAGCTGGACCGGCTGATCGCCAACGACAGCGATGCCTATCAGGCGTGGCTCGCCCGGGATCTGCTGCCCTGGTGGCAAGCCAACAAGGAGTCAGACGCCTGCAAGGGTAACGACTCCGCCCACTGATAGACCTTCACCCAACAGAGGGGCTGCCGCCGCAGCCCCTCGCTTTATCCTCCCGCTCTCCCAGCCTCTGCTGCGACAACCTCTGCCCGAATGAGGTGCCCGCCCGTTATCAAGCCTGACGCCGGCGGCCGAGTTGTAATAGAATGCCGATAGCCACTCCCAACTTCAGACCCTGACCGCACCGCGCATGAAGAAGTTTGCCAAGATCCTCCTCGCCTGCCTCGTTTTGCTGCTGGCCCTGATTGCCATGCTGCTGGGCTACAGCGAGTGGATCGTCTCGGATGCCCGTCACTACACCTACGATCGGGTGGACAAGGTGCCCTACAACCGGGTTGCGGTGGTGCTGGGGACCTCCAAATATCTCTCCGGTGGCGGCCCCAACCACTACTTCAAATACCGAATCAAGGCGGCGGCCGAGCTCTACAACAATGCCAAGGTGGACTTCATCATCGTCTCCGGTGACAACGCCACCGTGCAGTACAACGAGCCGCGCCAGATGCGCCGCGCCCTGATCAAGGCGGGCATCCCCGCCTCCGCCATCTATATGGATTTCGCCGGATTCCGCACCCTCGACTCAGTGGTTCGCGCCAAGGAGGTGTTCGGCCAGGAGCGCTTTACCGTGGTCTCCCAGGGCTTTCATAACGAACGGGCCATTTTCATCGCCCGCCATTTCGGTATCGATGCGGTCGGCTTCAATGCCGAGGATCCCAGCGCTTATCAAGGGATCCGCACCCGGGTACGGGAAGTCTTTGCCCGCCTGATGGGGCTGCTCGACCTCTATGTACTGGACAAGGGGCCCAAGTTCCTCGGGGCACCGGTCCCCATCGGTCTGCCTGTGCCTTGCCAGTCACTGAGTACCATCGGCAGCCTGCAACCCTGCCTCAAACAGCCCAAACCGGCGGTGGATGAGGCAAAGCCAGCGGCAGTCTCTGCCGCTGTTGCCACCGAGTCAGCTACTCCATCAGCCTCGGCCGTGACGGAACAAGTCACGCTAGCTTTATCCGCTGCGGCAACGACTGAGCCGGTCACTCCTGCCAAATCCACGGCAGAAACCGCCGCCGAGATGCCCAGCGCGGCCTTGCCCACATTGCCGGTGGCCCCTTCAGCCGCCAGCGTCAGCACTGACGCACCATAAACAGACGACCCGCCAACTGGCGGGTCTTGTTATTACAACTCGAGTTATGGCGGTGAGCCTGCACACCCATTCCCAGCGACCAGGTCAGCCTCTCGCCGCCTGATAGCGGCGGGCCACTTCGGCCCAATCCACCACCTGATAGAAGGCAGCTATATAGTCAGGACGCTTGTTCTGGTACTTGAGATAGTAGGCGTGCTCCCACACATCCAGCCCCAGGATCGGGGTATGGCCATGCATCAGGGGACTATCCTGATTGGCACTGCTCTCCACCTGCAATCTGCCAGCCTTGTCCACCACCAGCCAGGCCCAGCCGCTGCCAAAGCGACTCAGGGCCGCCTGAGTGAAGGCCTGCTTGAAGGCATCGAGTCCCCCCAATTCCCGCTCGATGGCAAGAGCCAGCTCACCGTCCGGCTCACCGCCCCCCTGCGGGCTCATCACCAGCCAGAACAGGGAGTGGTTGGCATGACCGCCGCCATGGTTGCGTACTGCCCCCTGCAAGGTGGCGGGCAAAGTATCGAAGCGGCGCAGCAGCTCCTCTACCGGCAGTGCGGCCAGCTCGGGCGCCGTTTCCAATGCGGCGTTGAGGTTGTTGATATAGGTCTGGTGATGACGGCTATGGTGGATCTCCATGGTCAGTGCATCGATATGGGGTTCCAGTGCGTCGTAGGCATAGTTCAGGGCTGGCAGGGTATGTCTCATGATGACCTCTGTTCGGATTAATGGAGCCGGGATGAGGGCTCGCTCTGACACAGGCAGTGACCGAGCGAACGCATGATCCCGGCGTGGCTGCCGTGGCGCTGTACGAACGTCAGCAACTCGGCACGGGTTGTGCGGGTATGGCGCAATGCAGCCTCTCGCAGGCGAGAGGAGCAAGCGGGGGAGTGACAGGTCGCCAGCAGGCAGTCGTGCACATAGCAGAGCAGATCGGCGGCGCGATCGGGCAGAGTCATGGCCACCAGCAGATCCGCCAGATTGTGGTGAGCCACAACCAGCGCAGCCACCGCCTCATCGGCGTCATGCCACTGCACCAATTGCTGACGAGCCAGCCACAGCGCCTGCTGATAATGAGCCAGCGCCTGATGATACTCGCCGCAATCAAACAGCCGATTACCCTCTCGGGTCTGCTGTTTCCAGTGACTCATGCTGCTGCCACCTTCGGTCGACTCGACCCACCCCTTCACCCAGGTTGCTGTCATATGCTTCACACCAACAAATGATAATAATTATCATTACACGAATCGTATCCGGGAGACAAGGGGCGTCGGGATCGCAGCAAACAGCCAAAACAGCGCGGCCACTCCCTGGCAAGGAGTGGCCGCTTGAGGCAACCGGTCAGTGAATTCGACCGGCCAATTGGAAGTTAACGACAGGTCAGATGTTGTTGGCGGGCGAAGGCGGGGCAATCCCCAGCAGCATATGGTCCATCATCCCCACCATGCGCCCTATCTCGGGCTTGGTGATGGTATCGTTGGCCCCCAGTTGCAGTGCTTTCTGGCGGTTATCATCGCTCATCAGGGAGGAGAACATCACGATGGGCATCTCCTTGTAGGAGGGGGTATCCCGCAGCCGCTTGAGCAGGTGCATGCCATCCATGCGCGGCATCTCCACATCGGTGATCACCGCATTGACGAAGCCGGTCACCGGCATTCTCTCCTCCTGGGCCAGGCGATCGAAATCCGTCATCATCTCCAGCCCCTCGCCGCCGTCCTTGGCCGTGATCACGTTGTAGCCAGCGGTGCGCAGGGTGGTTTCGATCATCTTGCGGATAAAGGCCGAGTCGTCCACCACCAGAATGGTTTTGCCCTGGCGCAGCGCCATCATGCGATCGTCGATGAGCACCTTGCGATCCTGGGTGACGTCGTACTTCTCCATGCTGAGCTCGGGGTTGATATCGGCGATGATCTTCTCGAAATCGAGGATCATGATAAGGTTGCCATCGCGCCTGACCACGGCCACCACGCAGTCGTTCTCCCCCGCCTCCAGAAACTGGCTGGGGGACTCCACATCCTCCCAGGAGACCCGGTGAATCCGGCTGACGCTATCGATCAGAAAACCGTTGGCCATCTTGTTGAAGTCGGTGACGATCACCACCTTGTGGCTGGGGTCAGGGTTGGTCTTGATGCCGAGCCAGCCCGCCAGATCCACCAGCGGGATGAGGCGATCCCGCAGGGAGAAGACCCCCACCATATGACGCTGGGCATTGGGGTAATCTGTGGTCTCCGGCACCCGGATCACCTCGCGCACCTTGGCGACGTTGATCCCGTAATAAGCGGTTTTTTCACGGCCGTCCGGTAGCTGCTTCTTGAGGTGAAACTCGATGATCTCAAGCTCGTTGGTGCCACTTTCGGTCAGGATAGATTTACGCTCTTCCCCATCTTTGGACATCATGGTGACTCTCATTCTGGTTGCGCGGGCAGCAGACCGCTGCGGTTTTCCCTCAGTATAGGAATGGAATTCACCCAACGGCTCGGATCTCGGCAAGATTGCAGCGTTAACCGCTTGATCCCGTAGGCTGGCGGGATCGTATCTGCCAATCAGGACAACATTGGCGGATGGTGAAATCCATCATGTACTCACAAGGAGCCTGAGATGAGTGAAGGCATAGTCGTGATTGGCGCTTCTGGCGGTATCGGGGCGGCTCTGGTGACACACTGGTTGGCGGCGGGTGTCGGGCCAGTGATTGCCATCAGCCGCCAGCCCGCACCTGCTGGCCTCTCATCGCCGGGTCTGCACTGGCTATGTTGTGATTACAGCGATGAGCAGATGACAGAAGTGGTGGCGCGCATCGCGGAAGTGGTGCCGAGACCGCACAGGGTGGTGATCTGCAATGGCATCCTGCATCAGGGGGAAATTCAGCCGGAGAAGCGACTAGAAGCAATCAATCTCGATGCCATGACCCGCCTCTACCAGACCAATGCCTTGCTGCCGCTGCGCTGGATCAGCCAGTTGTTACCGCTGTTTGGCCGCGAGCCTTGCACCTTGGCCGTTCTCAGTGCCCGGGTCGGCAGCATTGGCGACAACCGAGCGGGCGGCTGGTATGGCTATCGCGCATCCAAGGCCGCCCTCAACATGCTGCTCAAGTGTGCCGCCATCGAGCTGGCCCGGCGGGCCCCCGGCGTCAAATTGCTGGCTTTCCACCCCGGCACAGTGGATACCCAACTCTCTCACCCGTTTCACGCCAATGTACCGGCGGGAAATGTGCAGAGTCCCGAGCTGGTAGCCGACCATCTGATTAACCTGATGAACCGGCTGCAACCGGATGGCGAGCTGAGCTTTCTCGACTGGCAGGGCAAACCTATCGAGTGGTAGGGGAGATCAGGAGACGCGCCAGCAGTGCCCGCAGCGCCTTGATAACTGCTGGCTTACCCGCCAGCTGCAACCTCGCAGCCAGCGCCCCCCACTCTGCGTATTGCCAGATGGGGGCAATCAGCAGAGAACGTTCGTCAGGGGTCAGCGAAGCCAGCACAGCCAGATTGCGCGCCAGCCACAGCTGCAAGCTCGACTGGCTCAGTTCGAACGGCTTGTGATGCAGGGCAAAGCACTCAACCTCATCGCGCTCGAACTCGCCAAGCTCAGTTGCGGTGACGGTACTGCCTTGCAGGCATTGCCATACCAGCTCGGGAGCCAATCCTTTCAACTCACCCGCCAGCAAGGTCGGCAGCTGGCGTACGAAACGCTGCTGCCATTGATTCAACTCGATATCATGTTCGGGTTTCAGCGCTTTGAGCAGCAGGGCTGCGTGGCAGCCGCTGGCGGCATCCCGTTGCAGGCCGATGCGCAGCACCGTCAGTCCTGCCTTGCGCCAGAAAGGGAGCAGGTCGGCGCTGGCCGAAAAAGCCGAGCCGAGGTAGTCGGTGCCAATCTGGCGATAGTGCTCCTCAAGCTTGCCAAGCAGCAGTGAACCCAGACCGTGCCGGTGCAGCTCGGGGTGGATCGCGATACGCATCACCCGGGCGTAGCTGCGCCCCCCCGCAGTCTTGAAACCGGCATGAGCCAGCAGCGACTGGGGCAGCAGATGGCCGCGCGGACGGCGACGCCCGGCCCAGATCGCCTCGGCAAGTTCAGGATCTATCTCCCCTTCCCGCGCCACCAAGGCCACTCCCAGCAGGCTCGCATCCTGCTCCAGCAGATGGATGTCGAGATCCGGGCTCTCCAGCAGGGATCTGAGATCGCTCGGCGTAGTCTGGTAGTGAGCCAGCACCAGCAAGCCGAACAGCTGGTTGAGCAACGTCTCATCGCTCTCCAGCGCCTCCTGACTGACCAGACGCCAGCTCGGGTTGGTCGGCGACATAGGCGCCGCCACTTCGGCATTGAGGCCGAGCAGGCGGAAAATCAGCGGCTCCAGCGGATCACGCTTACTCCAGCGAATGGGCTCAGAGAGGTGGATCTCCTGCCACTCCGGCGTCTGACTATCAAGCACCCGCTTGAAGCGCAGGTGAAAACCGCGCCCCGTCCCCTCGTAACCGTGCTCGGTGGTGGCAAACACTATGCGGCTGTGGCGGGCCAGCATAGCCTCAAGCTGCGGGGTCGGAATGGCAGCCGCTTCATCCACCAGCAGCAGATCGGGATTCATCGCCTCGTGCACCAGCCGATCCGGCGAGCAGTAGCTCAGTCCGGTCAGCTGTTCAGGCGTGGTATCTAGCCCGCTAGCAGCGTGGGCAAACAGGGTCGCTACCGTTGCCTGCGAGGGGGCCGTCGCCACTATGTTCAGCCCGGGTTGCTGGCGCAGCAGCTCGGCGGCGGCCAGCCCCAGCAGCGCACTCTTGCCACGACCGCGGTCGGCACTCAGCACCAGCGGCCGGCGGCGATGACCGTGCAACACCTTGTGGATAGCAGGTAGTGCCTGTTCCTGATCGCAGCTCAGTCTGCGTTCGGGCCCAAGCGGTTGCCACGGCTGCGAGCAAACCGGCGGCTCCAGAGAGAGGGCTGGATCACCTTCCAGCAACCGAACCAGTCGGGCGATAAAGCCGTGGCCGGCCCGGCTCGCCTCTTCCGGCTGGGCCACCAGCCGGATCCTGTCGGGATCCGGCCATGCAGGCCACTCTACTCTTGGCGGGGTCAGCAGCAACAGCAAGCCACCGGCGCATAGAGTGCCCGCCAGCGCCCCGAAGGCATCGGGGTGAAAGCCGCTGAAGGCGTTGAATACCAGCGTGTCGCACTCCTGACCGAGCAGCTGCAGCGCCTTGGCAGCGGGTTGCGGGGCATAACACTCGGGCCCGGCACCCAGCCAAAAAACGGTCTCACCGAGCAGGGATTGGGCGCGGGCAATGCACTCGGCCTCCTCCCCCTCCAGCCAGATCAGGCGCCGCTCACCGGCGCGGGCCAGCGCCTCGCGCAGCAGGGTGACCTCTTGCAGTGTCATGAAGCTTGGCTGTCAGCTGATTTGCGGGGCTCGAACATGCGATCTCCCATCTGATCGATAAAGGTGTGGGCCTTCTGCACCATGAAACGCTCGGCATCGGCCGGATTGACAAACAGATCGGAGCGGATGAAACGGTGAGTTTGCAACACGCCGTCCAGCTCCTTGGTGATGCGCCCTGCCAGTCGGTACTGGCCACCTTCGGCCATGGGTTCCGGATAGATGAGATAGCCGGCATATTCGGTGGGGGTGACTTCCGGCGCCTTGGTCGGCTCGCCCCCGAACAGGGCGCTGAACAGTTTCTTGAGCATGGTGATCTCCTCTGGTTGCCAGCATTGTCCCCAAGGGGTTGCACAGTGGCAAGCAGGGGATCTTATTACCAATGGTTATTTGCACTACGAACCATTCTCATTTAGATTTCATTTCATTCCACAAGAGGTGACCATCATGTACGTCTGTTTGTGCCGCGGCATCACAGATACCCAGATCCGCAAAGCGGTGCAGTCAGGTAAAAGCGAATTCCGCCAGCTCAAGCAGTCGCTCGAGGTGGGCGCCCAATGTGGCAAATGCGTGCGCATGACCATGGAGATCATTGCCGCCGAACTCGACAAGATGGAGCAGGAGCAACCCGTGCTCTACTACGAAGTGGCCTGATCCGGACACCTCTTTTCTGATGCGACCCGCCAACAGGGTCACCCCTTTTCTCAGGCGAGCTGGCTCGCCAGACCTCTTGTTGTCACTTTTCTGGACTAAGCTCTAACGATCGGAGCCTCAGGCACGAACCAAGGAGCACTGTCGATGAAAGGAGATCCCAAGATCATTGCCCACCTCAACAAGGTGCTGGCCAATGAGCTGATTGCCATCAACCAATACTTCCTGCACGCCCGCATCTACGATGACTGGGGCCTCAAGGCGCTCGGGCACAAGGAGTATCACGAGTCCATCGATGAGATGAAACACGCCGACGAGCTGGTCAAACGCGTGCTGTTTCTCGAAGGGCTGCCCAATTTGCAGGATCTGGGCAAGCTGCGTATCGGCGAGACCGTCGAAGAGATGCTGCGCTGCGACCTTTCGCTGGAGATGGATGCCATCCCCGACCTCAAGGTAGCCATCGCCTATGCCGAGTCGGTGCAGGACTACATCAGCCGCGACCTGTTCCAGGAGATCCTGGAGGATGAGGAGGAGCATGTGGACTGGCTGGAGACCCAGCTAGACCTTATCGATCGCATCGGGCTGGAGAACTATCAGCAGTCGCAACTGCACCACGGCTCCTGAGCCCGCAGGCCAGCAAGCAAAGAGACCCGCCAGCGCGGGTCTCTTCATTTGAGCAGCCATGACCCGAAAACTTTTCGACAGGATCACAGTTAATACGCCCGACACAGCATCTGTCATGGCTTTCGATTAGGATACGACTCTCTTCCAATAACAATGCTACGGACGATTTCCATGGAACAGATTGCACGCGAGATGGCACCCCACAAACGGGTGGCACTGGTGGCTCACGACAACATGAAGACCCCTCTGCTGAACTGGGTGATGCGGCGCAAGGAGGAGCTCAAGCTCCACCATCTTTACGCCACCGGCACCACCGGCACCATGCTCGGCAAGAAGGCGCAACTGCCCATCACCTGCCTCTTCTCCGGCCCCATGGGGGGTGACCAGCAGCTCGGCGCCCTGATCGCCGAAGGGAAGATCGACGTGCTGATCTTCTTCTGGGATCCCCTCAATGCGGTGCCGCACGATCCGGATGTGAAGGCGCTGCTGCGCCTCGCGGCAGTCTGGAACATCCCGGTCGCCACCAACGAGGCGACCGCCGATTTCATCATGGACAGCCCCCATATGCGCCAGGCGTTCAGCGTACAGATCCCGGATTACGCCGGTTATCTGAAGGCACGCACCGAGTGATCGGCTAACCCGTCATGCAAGAGGGCCGCAACAAGCGGCCCTCTTTAATTGGGAAAATGAATCAGCCAAGGACACAAACCGGCGCCAGCTTATAGCGCGCGGGCGAGAATGCGTGCCACCCGATCCGGGTCGATATCCTGCAGCTCACCGAGCGCGGTGCGCCCCACCCGCTTGAGGTTGGAGCAGACCGCCGGAATGCAGCTTTCGCTGAGGCCATAGTCGGCCAGCCGGGTACCCAGTCCCATCTTCTGGAAGAACTGCTCGGTGCGGATGATCGCCTCTTCGATACGCAGGGCCTTGTCCTCGCGGGTCGAATGCCACACCCGCTCGGCAAACTGGGCCAGCTTGTCCTGCTTCTGGCTCGCCCGCTCACGGAGCAGCGAAGGGAGCACCACCGCCAGACTCTGGCCATGATCCAGCCCGTAGAGCGCCGTCAGTTGATGGCCGATGGCATGAGAGGCCCAATCCTGCGGCACTCCGCAACCGATAAGCCCGTTGAGCGCCAGACTGGCCGCCCACATCAGATTGGCCCGCACCTGATAGTTGGTCGGCTCCGCCAGCGCCTTGGGGCCGTTCTCCACCAGCACCTGCAGCAAACCTTCCGCCAGCCGATCCTGTACCTCGCCTCCCACCGGAAAGGTGAGGTACTGCTCGGCAATATGGACGAAGGCGTCCACCACGCCATTGCCGGTCTGGCGCGGCGGCAGGCTGTAGGTGGTGGTCGGGTCGAGCACCGCAAATTGCGGCTGCACCAGCGGGCTTCTGAAGGAGATCTTCACATCCCCGCGGCTCACCACCGAGGTGGGATTGCTCTCGGAGCCGGTCGCTGGCAGGGTCAGCACACAGCCCATCGGCAGCGCCTTGTGCACGCTCGCCTGCTTGCCACAGATATCCCAAGGATCATCCCCCTCGTAGCAGGCGGCCGCCGCAACAAACTTGGTGCCATCGACTACCGAGCCACCACCGACCGCCAGCAGAAAGTCGATGCGCTCGCGCTTCACCTGCACCACCGCCTCCATCAACAGCTCGAATCTGGGGTTGGCGCCGATGCCGGAAAACTCCTGCCACGTCACCCCCTCCAGCGCCCGGGTCAACTGCTCATACACCCCGTTCTGCTTGATGCTGCCTCCGCCGTAGAGCACCAGCAGCCGGCTGCCGGGCGGGATCAGTTCGGGCAGGCTGGCAATCTGCCCCTCACCAAAACAGATGCGGGTCGGGTTGGCATATTGGAAGTTGTACACGACGGGCTCCTCGACTGGCTCAATGCGCGGACATTGTGCGCCTGTGGGGAGGTGAGGTCAAAAGAGGTGGCAGAAGCTTGCCCATCGGCGGTCGACACTGGCCCATCGGTGCCGACCGGGTAGATCTCAGAACAGCGGCAGGATCAGGCGGTTTTGGCCTCATCTGTGGATGAGCTCTTCTTGCCGGTCAGGCGATCCATCGCCTCCTTGAGCATCGCCTCTCGCTGTTCGTTGAGCGGCTTGCTCTGCTCCGCCCGCTCTTCCGGCGTCAGCTTCTTGTTATCGGCGATGGTCTTGAGCTTCTCTTCGATCTCGTTGAACTTCTTGCGATCGAAACCGAGCGCCTTGTCCACCAGCTGCTGCACCACGCCCCCCTTGTCGGAGCTCATATCGAGCGCCGGTGGCAACTTGTTGTTCTTGGCCAGATGTTCGTAGGTCAGCACCTGCTGGGCCTGGCCGGTCATGCGCTGGGTGGAGAGGCTGACCATCTCCTCCCAGCCACCGCCCTGACCGCCGCTACTGGCACTGTTGAGGGTAGCGAGGGCACGGTTGTTGGATGCGCTCTGGGCAAGCTGCTGGCTGTAGGGTTTGATATCCATGGGGGCTCCAATTCAGTGCGCATCTGCGGCAATGGGCACAGGCTGATCCGGTCACATGGGGCGTCAGGCCCCACCATTATCAATTAAACCAGCAAGTTACAGGCCAACTTGTCAGATGGTGCAAGATCCCGCGCTATGGCGGATCTCACCACGCCCCACACGCAAGGCTAGCGTCAGAATCATGACTCATCTGCTGCCGGCTCTCGCTGTTTTGGCACATTTCGCCGTCCACGCGCCACGACGCCAGAGAAAAGTCAGGAACCGCAGCTCGATCACAAAATAAACAACCACTCAGGAATACAATTTTGGCGCACATCACAACCAGCCAGCCGTGTCATGGATGACCTGTTCGAAAAACCAATAACAGGCAGACCAATCTGCCGTGCTCACTCCGCTGCCAGTTCGGAGTTGCAGCCTCCCCACACCTCATCCCCCTCGTCTGACTCTCACTCACCGCAACCTTTCGGGCATAACTATGAAAAAACACACCTTGAGTCTTCTCTCCGCCACCCTGCTCACCCTGCTTGGCACCAGTGCCGACGCCTGTACCGGCCTTATCGTCGGCAAGGGGGCCAGTGCCGATGGCAGCGTGATGATCGCCAGAAACGAGGATTTTGGCGTCAACAACTGGAACAAATACCTCGCCTTCCGGCCCGCGCAGCAGAACGAGGGCAAACTCTGGAAACTGGGCAACGGGCTGGAAGTGCCGATGCCCAAAGCATTTTTCGCCTACTCCGCCATCCACGACTGGGATGCCACAGCCAGCGATCCGGCAGGCAAATATTATGAAGAGCGCGGCATCAACGAGTTCAACGTCGCCATCTCGGCCACCACCAGTGCCGAGGTCAACGACAAGGCCCGGAAAGCCGATCCGCTGATCGAGAAAGGAGTGATTGAAGCCATCATCCCTACCCTGATCCTGCCGCAGGCCAGGACGGCCAAAGAGGGGGTCGAGCTGCTTGGCCGCTATGTGGAGCAATATGGCGCCGGTGAGGGCAATAGCCTCTATCTGGCGGATGTGAACGAGGCCTGGCTGATGGAGATTGGCTCCGGCCACCACTGGATCGCGGTGCGGGTACCGGACGACAGCTACGCCATGGTGGCCAACGGCCTGCGCATCCACGGCGTCAATCTCGACAGCGCCGATGTGCTGCACTCGCCCAAGCTGCTGGAGTTCGTGCGCGAGCACAAACTGCTGGATAACGCCGACCCGAAAGATTTCAACTTCGCCAAGGCGTTCGGGGTCATCGCTGACCCGTATAACGTGGATCGGGAGTGGCTCGGCCAGAAAATGCTGACCGCCAGCCACCGGCAGCCGACCCGGCAGGCACAATATCCGCTCTTTATGAAGCCGGATACCCCCATCGCCGTGCCGGACGTGGCTAGGCTGCTGAGCGCCACCTATGAGGGCACACCGCTCGCTGGCAAGGCGGAGCGGCCGATCCGCGTCGATCGCCAGCTGGAATCCCACGTCATCCAGCTGCGCAAGGAGATGCCCAAAGAGCTGCAGGGGCTCATCTGGCAGAGCTATGGTGTGCTGGCCGAATCTGTGATGGTGCCGCTCTACAACACCCTGGAAAACTATCCCCTGCCCTATCGCACCGGCAGCGACAGCTACTCCGATGATTCCGCCTACTGGCAGTTCCGCAGCCTGACCGCGCTGGCCAGCGCCGATCCGGACAAGTACCTGCCGCTGCTACGCGGCGTCTGGAGCAAGGAGAGCAACAAGCTCTACAAGGAGGTGGCCCTGCTCGACCAGAGCCTCAAGCAGACCTATACCAGCGACAAGGCTACCGCCATCGAGCTGGCCGCCGACTACTCCTATGGCCAGTTGGAGCAGACCTATCAGATGGCCAAAGATCTGCGCTACAAGCTGATGACGGATCTCACCAAGCGCAGCGAGAAGAAGTATTCGCCGGAGGAGTTCAAGAAGATCATGAGCCTCTAATCGGCTCGCCAATGCAAAGAGGCTCCCACGGGAGCCTCTTTGTTTCAACCAATGCAGCGATCAGCGACGACTGATATTTAGCGGGCCGAAGGTCTGCGCCACCGGCATGATCTCGATGCTGTTGATGTTGACGTGGGCGGGCTGCTGGCTGATCCAGAGCACGGTGTTGGCGATATCGTCCGGCTGGATCGCCTCCACCCCCTGATAGACGGTGGCCGCCTTGGCATCGTCACCGTGGAAGCGCACGTTGGAGAACTCGGTGCCGCCGCACAGGCCCGGCTCCACGTTGGTGACGCGGATGGCGGTGCCCGCCAGATCGGCGCGCAGGTTGAGGCTGAACTGCTTCACGAACGCCTTGGTGGCGCCGTAGACGTTGCCGCCCGGATAGGGGTAGGTACCGGCGATGGAGCCGATATTGATGACGTGACCGCGATTGCGCGCCACCATGCCCGGCAGAAGCAATCGGGTGAGCAGGGTCAGACCGCTGATGTTGGTGGCAATCATCTGCTCCCAATCTTCCAGATCCGCCTTGTGGGCCGGCTCCAACCCCAGCGCCAGACCGGCGTTGTTGACCAGCAGATCCACCTCGTTCCAGGCGGCTGGCAGAGCGGCGATGGCAGCGTGGGTGGCCGCCTTGTCCTGCACGTCGAATGCCAGCGGCAGGAACTGCTCACCCAGCTCGTCGGCCAGCGCAGCCAGCCGCGCGGCGCGGCGACCGGTACCGATCACCTTGTAGCCCGCCTGCACCAGCTGGCGGCTGATGGCTTCACCAAAACCGGACGAGGCGCCCGTTACCATTGCAATCATCTGAACCTCCATATCTACACCGATATTGTTATTTATCTGTTTGAATCTATTCAGATTCATTCATCGCTCAATTCACGTCCGGTCGCCTTGCGCCAGACAAATACCACCAGATGGAGCAGCAACAGGCCCGAGCCACTCAGCGCAAACAGCAGGCCGGTGAGGGCGTTGACCGAGGTGTCGGCGCCGCACCACCACCAGACCAGCCAGCCAATCAGGCCGATGACGAAGGTCTGGCCAGCGCAGACCGGACAGCGCCCCAGCTTGGCCCTGATGGCGGTGGCAAGACAGTTGTCGCAGCTCATCATGCTCCTCGATTCTGCTCGTTCAACATGATCAGTTGGCCCGTGAAGAGGGCTTGCGAGCCTGAGTGCGAGCCACTCTGCGCCGCTCACGCTCCTCGTCGCTCACCAGCGGCAGCACCAGCCGGTGGGCGTGCTGGTCGCGGCCATAGTAGTCCGCCAGCCGCTGCTGGGGACGAAATCCCAATCCCTGATAAAGCGCCAGCGCCTCTTCGTTGGCATCCCCCACTTCGAGGCGAATCGCCCCCCAGCCAGCGGCCTTGCCCTCGCAGATCACCTGCTCCAGCAGACGGCGGGCCCAGCCCAGACGACGCACCGTCCAGCGGATGGCCAGCGCCTGAATGACCAGCCGATCCCAGCCTCTGTGCTCCAGCAGGCAGAGATAGCCCATCAGCTGATGCTTCTCATCCAGCAGCAGCAGGGTGCGCCCCTTGGCGTGGGCCAGCAGATAGTGCCAGCGGCTGCGGCCAAAGGCGACTTCGGGCGGAAAACAGTAGCGTTCCAGATTCACGATGGCGCCCAGATCATCGGTTCGGGCCGCACGTACGGTCAACACGGAGAGTCCTTGTTCGGTTATTTATCCTCAGCACCAAAAATGCGACTTGTATCACAAGTTACCAAGGCGTCATATTAGGCACTGTAACCTCTTGTTTCCCCTCGCGCCATTGTCGTGCTTGTCGGTGCATCGAAGCCCACTGGGGATCCTGCCTATTCAGGCAGTCTGATCTGTGGAGCCGAAAATATGAGTACCTATGTCATCGTCGAAGAGCTGGGCGACTGGCCTTGCCATGCCGATTATCTGCTGACCGCCCGCACCTATCTGCAACATGGCGTGCCGACCACCGGCGGCCGACCCCGCATCATCAACCTCTGCCGCAATCTGGAACACCTGAGCGCAGGCTACTACTGCTCGCTGCTGGCCCAGGCACGCGGCCACCACTGCCTGCCGGGTTTGCAGGCCATCAGCCGACTGCAACCCCAGCAGCCACCGGCCAAGCTGTGGCGCAAAGCGCAGGGATGGCTGGCCCAGCAGAGCGAGGATCGGATTAGAGTGCGCGCCATCTTCGGCCAATGTGAACAGAGCGAGCTGGCGGGGCTGGCCCGCTACTACTATGGCCTGAGCCAGTTGCCGCTGCAGGAGCTGACCCTCAAGCGCGGCCGCCACGGCTGGTCGGTGCGCCAGCAGCAGAGCCTGTCACCGCTGGAGCTGAGCCCAAGCGAGAAAGAGTTGATGCTGCACCACGCCCAGGCACTGGTGGGGACCGGTGACGAGGAGCAGGCGGCGCCGCTCTACCAGCTCGCCATTCTGGTGGATCCCGATGATGGCCGTGCCAGCAGTGACGGGTTGGCGCTGGAGCGCTTTATCCGTGCTGCTGCTGCCCAAGGCATCCGGGCCGAGATCCTGCCACCGTCGGCCATCGAGCGGCTGCCGGAGTTCGACACCCTCTGGCTGCGTGCCGAAACCGCGGTCGGCCACTACACCTTCGAATTTGCCCACCGTGCCGAGCAGCTGAAGATGCCGGTGATCGACAGCTCCCGCGCCATCCTCGCCTGCAGCAACAAGCTCTATCTCTACGAGCTGATGGTGCGCAGCGGCGTGCCCATGCCGCCCACCATGGTGGTGACCCGCCGCGGCCGCCACCATGTGGATGAGCTGGTGCAGCGGCTCGGCCTGCCGCTGATGGTGAAGGTGCCCGACGGCGCGCAGGGGCGCGATCTCGCCTTGGCCAGCGACGAGCAACAGCTGGCCCGCCTGCTGGACGAGGGGTTGGGCCGCTCCGCACTGCTGCTGGTGCAGAGCCGGATCCCCGCCGAGTTTGACTGGCGCATCGGCTTTCTCGACGGCTCGCCGCTGTTCGCCTGTCGCCGCTACCGGCCCGAACCCGGCAACCGCATTCGCCGCCGCAAGCACCCCCTCGACATGAGCCGCATCGAGGCGCTGCCGCTTAACGAGGTGCCGGAGCGGGTACTGCAGACCGCTCGCCGTGCCGTGCATCAGCTCGGCAATGGCCTCTACGGGCTCGATTTGCGCCAGCAGGGGCGCGACTGCGTGCTGCTGGAGATCGTCGACAACCCCTGGATCCGCGGCGATATCGAAGACAAGGAGGCGCAGGATCTCTACGAGCGACTGGCCCGCGCCTTCCGCCAGCGGCTGGAAAACCGGGGCCAGAGCACCGCATAACCCCGCAATGACTTTGTCGCCCACAATGACAGAGAGGGCCCCGCGATGGGGCCCTCTCTCATATCAAAGAGTGCTGCGGCTGACTTATTGCAGACGCAGGAAACGCCCGCTCAAGGGCGGTATCTCCACCGTTACGCTGCTGCCGCCGATAGCCAGACTCTCTCCACTTTGCAGATCCACCAGCGCGCTGCCGCTGCGCAGTTTGCCCGTTGGCAGGTTGTAGCTGAGCGCCGTGGTGGAGAGGTTGAGCAGGTAGACTATCTGCTCGCCAGCCGTCTGTTTGATGTCGCCATAGAGGCTGCCATCGGCCACCAGTTTGACTCGCTCCCCCTGATAGAGGGCGGGGTGGGCGGCACGCATCGCCAGCAACTGGGCCAGCCACTCTTTCAGCTCGGCCTGTTCGCTACCCGGCACAAAGCCGGTGACAGCGGGCACCTTGCCATCGCTGCGGGCCACATGATCGTCGCACAAGCCCTGCGCCGCACAGTCGCCGCCGACTTTGGCAGCAAAGCCCGGCACCTCGTCGCCAAACTCCTCGCCATAGTAGAAGGTGATGGGGCCGGAGCGGGCCGCCATAAAGCTGAAGGCCGCCTTGTGGCGCTGCCAGTACTCGGTCGACTTGAAATTGCCACGCTCCAGCAGATCACCAAAACGCACCAGATCGTGGTTGCCCAGCATCAGGTTCGGCATGGCGTGATTCGGGTAGTTCTCCACCTTGTTCCAACTGGCATCGAGCACGCTGGCCCCCTGCCCGCCCTTGCCGGACTCCTCCACCGCCAGCGCCTGCAGGATGCCGTAGCGCAACGGGAAGTCAAAGGCTGAGGAGAGCGCCGGATTGTCGCTGCTGCCATAAGCCTGAGCGCGAATATCGTCAGCCCCCTTCCACACCTCACCCACCATGTAGCCAAGGGTGCCCCACTGCTGACCGGCGGCCTTGCGCGCTGCGCTGGCCTGCTCCACCTCGCTGCGAATGGCGCGCCAATCATCCAGCCCAAGCTGATAGGCCTGATCGAGGCGCCAGCCGTCGATACCGTACTGCTCGACCCAGTAGCGGGCCACCTCCTTGAAGTAGGCGAGGCTCTCCGGCTTGCTGTAATCCACCAGCTGGCCGGGATAACCGGCACCGCCGCTGGTGAGGGCTGGCAGCCGTCCCTCTGGCGAGGGCTTGCTCACCCCCACCTTGTTGACGTGGCCAAACACCCCGTCGAGGAAGACGTAGAGGCCGCGCTGGTGCGCCCCATCCACCAGCTGCTTGAGCTTGGCATTGCTGCCGAAGTTGGGGTCCACGGTGAAAAAGTCGCAGGCGAAGTAGCCGGTGGCATCGAGCTTGTTATCGCCGCCTTGCCCCGCGCAGGAGTCGAACACCGGGGTGAGCCAGATAGCGTTGACGTTGAGACTCTTGATGTGGTCGAGACTGTCGATGATCCCCTGCAGATCGCCGTTGTGCTGGGAGGGGCCATAGCCAACGCCGTAGTTGGCGCTGCCGTCACCATCGGCAAACGACTCCACCATCACCTGATAGATGCGCAGGTTGCAGGCGGGTTGATCGTCGCCATAGCAGGCACGACTGGCCGTGGCGACCGGAGGGTGGGTGACCGGCGGATTGACGACGGGGGGAGCGCTCTCCCCGCCTGAACTCCCGCTGCCGCCGCAAGCCGCAAGTAACAGGGCGGCCCCGAGCAGGCCGCCATAGCGTAACGTTCCCTGTTTCATTGTTATGTTCCCGCTGTGAGAGCAGGCGTCTGATACGCCTGTTTTTCACCATGATAGCGATGCTCACACAGCGGTGTCTGTGACTGAAAACGTTATCTGGCTCAACTGGTTAGAGCACACCCGCCGAGGCAAAACGGTAGTTGAGCGAGAGCCAGTACGAGCGACCCGGCTCGGGGATGCGGCCGCTCTGCTCGTAGCCCAGCCCGGCCTGACTGCTGTGCACCGACTTGGAGAGGTGCTCGTAGTAGAAGGTGTCGAACAGGTTGTCCACCCCGGCCGAGAGCTGCCACCCTTTGGCAAACTGCCAGGCGCCGCTCAGGTTCATGGTGAAGAAGCCCGGAGTCTCCCCCTGATCCTGACCCGCAACGGTGCCGGAACCGACGTCCACCCTATCCTGCGCTGCCACCGCGCGCCCCAGCAGGGTGAAGTTCAGCACCTCATTTGGCTGCCAACCAAGGGCCAGCTTGCCATCGAGCGGCGGCATCTGAGCCAGCGGTTTGTTGTCGCTCTGATTTTCGCCGTAGACCACCGCCAGACCACCATCGAGACGCCACTGCTCGGCAAACTGCCAACGCCCTTCCAACTCGCCACCCCGGGTCTCGGCATCGATATTGCGCACCTTGTTCGACTTGCTGTTGTAGAGCAGGTAGTCCTTGATATCGGCGCTAAAGAGGGAGAGGGTCAGGTCCAGCTCGCGACTGCGCAGGGCCAGCCCCGCATCCCACTGACGGCTGCGCTCCGGGTTGAGGGTGAACGGGGTGCTGTCCTTACTGCGCTCCCAGTAGTCCGGCGCCCGCTCTGCCTGCCCCCAGGCCAGATAGCTGGACCAGCGGGGCGACCACTGATATTCGTAGCGGCCAAACCCGCTGTTAAGACTCAGGGTATCGCTGTAGAGGGTCTGTTCACCGGCGCCATAGCGGGTGGTCTCTACCCTATCCTGACGGTAACCGCCCTTGTAGCTGTGAGCCCCCTGCTGACGACCCAGTTCGGCGAAGCCGCCCTGCTGCTCGAAACGCAGGGTGCGCTGGCGATCCTTGGTGGCATAGTCGACCCCACTCCGACTGCGGTGCTGATCCCGGTTGCTGTCTAGCCCGGCGGTCAGCAGCCAGTCGGCAGGCAGGGCGATATCGTTGGCCCAGCGCCCGCCGGTGTTGCGGCGATCCGGGTTGGAGAGCATCTTCATGCCGTTGTTTTGCCGCAGGCTGAAGTTGTCCATGATGTGGTCTATGTAGTTGTCCCACAGGGTCAGCTCGCTGCGCTGCCAGTGAGTGGTGATCTGCTCCTGCTTGAGCTTCAGCCCGAAGGATTCGCGATCAAACATGGGGCCATCCATGGTGCGATCCGCATAGGCGGCACGGGCATTGCTGCGCTCGGCGGTCAGCTCCAGCCAGGTGTGCTCCCCCGGTGTCCAGCCCAGCTGGGCGGTGCCGTTCTCGCGGCGATAGAAGGATCGCACCTTGTTACCGTGACCATCGCGGTAATCGTCGCTGTCGGAGTGGGTGAACTGACCGCGCAGATAGCCATCAGTCGAACCCGCCGTCATATCAACCATCTGATCATCACGGCCAAAGCTGCCATAGAGGGCCGAGGCATCGGCCTTGAGGCCCGGTGCGGTGAACTCGGGTCTGTCCCGCTCGAACAGCACGGTTCCCGCCAGGGTGGCACCCTGCTCCAGGGATTGCGGCCCCTTCAGCACCCGGATCCGGTCAAAGGATTGGGGGAACACATAGGCGGTGGGCGGGTCCATCCGGCCGCCACACCCACCGGCCAGCATGCCGCCATCCATCTGCACGTTGAGGCGGGACATCCCCATCCCCCGCAGTACAGGGTCGCCACCGAGCCCCCCTTTGCGCACCATGCTCATGCCGGTGACATTCTTCAGATAACCGGCGCCGTCGGCAGCGGGCATGGGGGAACCGGGCTTCTTGGGATCCAGTGTCACCTCCAGGGTGCTGGCGGGGCGGGTTGCCACCACCACCATGGGATCCAGCTGTTGCACCGGTTCCTGACCGGCAGCACCGTGACAGGCGAGTCCACCAACCAGCAGGGCAAGGGGTGTGCGCATATGACAAGCCATACATTTTCCTTATGTATTTGTTTGTTTTGTTATTTTCATTCAACCAATCAAACCTTTCAGCAAGGGAAAGGTTTGCCGTCAGGCCGCAAAAAAGGCCTGCGGCGCGAAAGCGGCAAGCCTCTGTCAGGTGAAGCGAAGGCAAGTTGGCAAAATGTTGCGCAGGTTTTACCCAAGTTGGCTCAGAAAGGCAAACGGGCAAACATTCCAGTAACAGGAATCTGGCGTTGGCTCACAAAAAATGGGGATTAGCTGAAGGCTTCCCGCTCATCGATGGGAGAGATGAGGTGATAGACCTCATGGGCGGATAGCGTGCAGCCAACAGGCCACTCCAGCTGGTGGTGACGGTTGATGAAGACCCGGGCGCAGTGACGCTCGCTCTCCAGCTTTGCAAACAGCGGCTGGATTCGCCAGGGGGTCAGATCCAGCACACCCGTGGTGCCATCCGATAACACCAGAAACAGGCGCCATCCCCGCACATACTCGACATCGATAAAGACCGGCATCCCTTCGGCTCCGATTGAGATAATTCGCGGCAATTATAAACACCAGCGCTCCATCCATACACGCTGTGGCTCACATTTTACCCAGCAGATTATGCTGTGCTCATTAGTGGCGCGACATCACATTTTTAGATGATAAATGTGTTAATGCCGACTTTTAACAAACTTGAATGCAACCTTAACCAATTCGATCTGTCATAACCTCACAACAACTAAAAAAACGTCTGTGGACAGACGTTTAGAGTCTCATTCAGGAACAAACATGACAGATCTAAAACAGCGACTCGGCCCGTTCTGGCCCTTCGCCGTCTTCTGCGCGCTCGCGCTTTTTTCTCTCTCTTTCAGCCGAATCGCCCTCGGTCTCTGGCAACTGGAACGGGTGGATGCCGTGGCCGGCTGGCAGGAGATGCTGCTGCAAGGGATCCGGGTCGACTTTGCGACCCTCTGCTGGGTCTGGGGTGTCCCCGCCATGCTCACTCTGCTACTGGCAGGCCCCCATGCCATCGGCCGAGGCTGGCTGCAACTGATGCGCGTCTGGCTGACCGTCGGACTCTGGCTGATGCTGTTCCTCGAGATCTCCACCCCTTCGTTTGTCACCGAATATGGCGTGCGCCCCAACCGCCTCTATGTGGAGTACCTCATCTATCCGAAAGAGGTGTTCGCCATGCTGTGGGCAGGCCGCAAAGCCGAGCTGCTGCTGGCGTTACTCTTCAGTGGCGCCGTGCTGACCGGCAGTTGGTGGCTGAGCGGCCGTCTGGTACGTGGTCTCAGCTTCCCCCGCTGGTATCTGCGTCCGGCCTTCGCCCTGCTCATTCTGGCCATAGGTTTTCTCGGTGCCCGCTCCAGTCTCGGCCACCGCGCCCTGAACCCGGCCATGGTCGCCTTTGCCGAGGATCCGCTGGTCAACTCGCTCACCGTGAACTCCGCCTACTCCCTCTTCTTTGCCATCAAACAGATGGGCGCCGAGGAGGATGCCGGCCAGTTTTACGGCGAGATGACCCCTCAGAAGGTGCTCGAGGTCATGCGCAAGGAGAGTGGCCGTCCGGCCAGTGATTTCAACTCAGATCTGCTGCCCAGCCAGACCTTCAACCAGGCGAGCTTCCAGGGTAAACCGAAGAATCTGGTGATCCTGCTGCAGGAGAGCCTGGGCGCCCAGTTTGTCGGCTCCCTCGGCGGCCTGCCGCTCACCCCCAACATCGATGCCCTGTCGCAGCAGGGTTGGGCCTTCGAGCAGCTCTACGCCACCGGCACCCGCTCGGTGCGCGGTATCGAGGCGGTACTGACCGGCTTCACGCCGACCCCGGCACAGGCGGTGGTCAAACTCGGCAAGAGCCAGACCAACTTCTTCACCATCGCGGATCTGCTCAAACAGCGGGGTTACGACACCAGCTTTATTTATGGCGGCGAGAGTCACTTCGACAACATGCGCAGCTTTTTCCTCGGCAACGGCTTCACCACCATCGTCGAGCAGAAGGATTTCGACAATCCGGTGTTCAAGGGCTCCTGGGGCGCCTCCGATGAGGATCTGATGGCCAAGGCCGACGAGACCTTCAAGGCGCTGCACAAAGAGGGCAAACCCTTCTTCAGTCTGGTGTTCAGCTCCAGCAACCACGATCCGTTCGAATTCCCGGACAACCGCATCGAACTCTTCGAGCAACCCAAACAGACCCGTAACAACGCGGCCAAGTATGCGGATTACGCCATCGGCGAGTTCTTCAAGAGGGCGAAACAGTCCGAATACTGGAAGGACACCCTGTTCCTGGTCATCGCCGATCACGACAGCCGGGTCGGTGGCGCCAGTCTGGTGCCCATCCCCCGCTTCCATATTCCGGGGGTTATCGTGGGCGACGGTATTGCACCGAGAAAGGATCCGCGCATCGTCAGCCAGATCGACATGGCGCCGACCCTGCTCTCCCTGATGGGGATCAGTGCCGACTACCCCATGCTCGGCAAGGATCTGACCCGCATGCCCGCCGACTGGCCGGGGCGCGCCATCATGCAGTACGACAAGAACTTCGCCCTGATGCGCGGCAAGGATGTGGTGATCCTGCAACCGGAACGGGCGGCAGAGGGCTATGTCTACGATGATGCCAACGAGAAGCTGACCCTGGCGGCGCAGCCGGACGCCTTGAAAGAGGATGCCCTTGGTCTGGCCCTCTGGGGCAGCATGGCCTATCAGAAGAGTCTCTATCAGACGGCCAAGGATGAACGCACCGCCGCCAATTGAACACCCCGTGCAGATTCAACCCATAGCAGAATAGAAAAAACCGCCAGCTGGCGGTTTTTCATCTCCCCATATTGTCGGCCCACTGGCCGTTATGGTTGGGGAAAGCAAGGCAGGGAGCGGCTGAACTTGTGCTCGAATACCAGCGAGGTTTCGAGGTGCACCACCTCCTCGCGGGAGGTGAAGTGATCGAAGACGAAGTTGCGCAGGTGCTCGGTGTCGGAGACACACAGGTGCACCAGAAAATCATCCTTGCCCCCCATGTGGAACAGACTGATCACTTCGGGCAACGCCAGAATGGCATCGCGGAAAGCATCGATGATCTGGCGGCTGTGACGGGCCAGCTGCAGGGAGACCATGGCCTGAATGTGGCCACCGAGGGCCTGATAATCCACTTCGCAGTGCGCTCCCTTGAGCACGCCATCCTGCTGCAACTTGCGCACCCGCTCCAGACAGGTGGAGGGGGCAACGCCCACCAGCGCGGCCAGATCCTTGTTGGTCATGCCCGCATCCCGAAACAGATGGGCCAGGATATCCAAATCCAGTTGATCCAGGTTTCTCATCTTAACTCCTTGAACCGCTCAATTTTTTAGACTCTGCCCGTAAACCGGGGCAAACACAACGGCCATTGACATCCCCCCTGCCCCGCCTATCCTTGGCGCCATTCACCGGCCGCAGCCCTGCGGCCACCACGCGAGGATCCGCCATGCACCCGTATCACCCCTTCTGGAGCCTTGAGGTTCCCCGTGTCGACGGTCAGCTGCTGCTGACCCCCTGCCCCGGCACCCAGCAGGTGCCGCTGACCCTGGCGCTCGATCAACTGCGGTTGGCCGGTGCCCACGGGGTGGTGACCCTGATGACAAGCGCCGAGTTGATCCGACTCGAACTGGCGCAGCTCGGCCAACAGGTCGAGCACGAAGGGATGCGCTGGTTCCATCTGCCCATCGAGGATGATCTGGCCCCCGACAACGACTTCGAGGCGGCCTGGCAACAGGCGCTGCCACAGCTGCGCGAGCTGCTGGGGGATGGCAAACATCTGGTCATCCACTGCAAAGGGGGCAGCGGTCGTACCGGTCTGGTCGCCGCCGCGCTGCTGATGACCCTCGGCCAGCCACAGCAAGAGGCGATGGCCGCCATCAAGGCCCACAGACCCAAGGCATTTACCCTGGCCTGCCACCGCCAATGGCTCGACCAGCTGGCCGAGCGGCTGGCGCAGGGCGACTGACTATTTACCTCCCTGGTCGTAGGTGAAGACCTTGCCGATATCTTCCACCCGATAGCTGGTGAGCTGATAGACGTAGTAGTTGAGCCAGTTGGCAAACAGCAGATGACCATGGCTGCGCCAGCTGGCGCGCGGCGTCCGGCTCGGATCATTATTCGGGTAGTAGTTGACAGGAATGGCCGGGTCGAGCCCTGCCGCCAGATCCCGCTGATACTCCCCGTCCAGCGTCAGGGCATCGTACTCCGGGTGCCCGGTGACAAACACCTGACGACAATCCTTGGTCGCCGCCAGATAGACTCCCGCCTCTTCTGACTCGGCAAAAATCTGCAAGTCGGTCTGGGCACGGATCAGATCGCCATCAAACGCCGCGTAACGGGAGTGCGGGGCGACAAACTCGTCATCGAAACCGCGCAGCAGCGGCTCGTGCTCATCGAGGCGATGGTGGCGGTAAACCCCGGAGAGCTTCTCGCCGTGGGTCTGCTTCTCCATACCATACAAGGCTTTCAGCGCCGCCTGCACCGCCCAGCAGAGGAACAGGGTGGAGGTGACATGCTGATGGGACCACTCGATGATCTCGACGATGCGCGGCCAGTAGACCACCTCCTCGAACTCCACCAGCCCGAGCGGCGCCCCTGTGATGATCATGCCGTCATAGTTGTTGCCACGCACCTGCTCGAAGTCGTGATAGAAGTTCTCCAGATGGGCCTGCGGCGTGTTCTTTGACTCCCTGTCATCGATGCGCAGCAGATCCACATCCACCTGTAGCGGCGAGTTGGAGAGCATCCGCATCAGCTGGATCTCGGTCTCAATCTTCTTTGGCATCAGGTTGAGGATGAGCACCCGCAGCGGGCGGATGTTCTGGGTGACGGCCCGGGATTCCGTCATCACGAAGATGTTCTCCTGCCCCAGCACTTCGGCGGCGGGTAACTGATCCGGGATCTTGATCGGCATGCTTACTCCCTGTACTGCATCAGTAAATATGTCTGGACATCCAGAAGCCTATAATAAAGCTCCTGCCCTGTCATCAGATACCTTTTGTATTCACCCCCGCCTTTGACTAGCATACGGCTCAGTGTGTCTCCTGCTTCCAAGATAATGACCGGTATCAAGATTTCCGTAGATCGACTGCAAGTCGGCAACTATGTATCCCTGCCACTGGGGTGGCGCGAACACCCGTTCCTGTTTTCCAGCTTCAAGATCAAAAGTGAAGAAGAGATCGAGCTGATCCGCCGTCTCGGCCTGAAACTGGTCACCATCATTCCCGACAAGAGCGACGTTCCGCCCAAGCCTCTCAATCAGGTACAGCCTCAGCAACAAGAAAGCGCAGACGCCGCCCAGCGTCAGGCCCAGATGCAGCAGGAGAAGGATCGCCGCATCGAGCAGTTGCAACTCTATCGCCGCAACCTGCAGCAGTGCGAGAAGCAGTTCCAGCAGTCGCTGGCGCAGGTGCGCAGCGTGATGAGCAAGATCCAGTCCCGCCCCCTCAATGCCATCGGCGAGGCGCAGGAGCTGGTCAATGCCATGACCGAGCAACTGCTCTCGGTGGACGAAATGGTGCTGCACCTAGTCTCCGACAGCGAGGATGGCAACAACCTCTACTTCCACTCCCTCAATGTGAGCGTGCTCAGCATGCTGCTGGCCAAGGAGTGCTGCATGACGGCCGACGAGATCCGTCAGGTCGGCATGGGGGCCCTATTCCACGACATCGGTAAATTGAAGATCCCGAGCCAGATCCTGCGCAAGACCGAGCCGCTGACCAAGCCGGAGCAGAATCTGATGGCCCAGCACCCGCGCTACGGGCTGGATCTGCTCAATCTGGCCAAGGATTTCCCGGCCGAGGCGAAGGGGATCGTGCTCCATCACCACGAATATCTCGATGGCAGCGGGCCGGAAGGGCTCAAGGGTGGCCAGCTCGATCCGCTGACCCAGATGGTGTCGCTGATCAACGAGTACGATAACCTCTGCCACATGCAGGCCAAGGTGCCCTACTCGGCCCTGAGCGGCCTCTACAAGCAGCGCAAGGCGCAGTTCAATCCGGAGTACCTCAGCATGCTGATCCGGTTGATGGGAATTTATCCCCCCGGCAGCGTGGTGCAACTCTCCAACGGTCAGGTGGGGCTGGTAATGTCGGTCAACGCTTCCCGCCTGCTCTACCCCTCGGTGCTGGTCTACGATCCGCGCATACCGCGTCAGGAAGCGGCCATCATCGATCTGCAGCAGGCCGAACTCTCCATCGCCAAGGTGATCCATCCCAAGCGGTTGCCGCCGGCGGTGTTCGAGTACCTCAACCCGCGTACCCGGATCAGCTACTACTTCGAGCACAACAAAGCCTGATTGTGTTGGCCCGAGGCCAACCGTTGCCACCCGTTTAATCCAAGGAGCCTGCCATGCGTATCGAGATCATCAGTACCGGAGACGAAATAGTGACGGGTCTGGTGGTGGATACCAACGCGGCCTGGCTCAGTGCTCTGCTGCTGGAACAGGGGTGGCAGGTGCGCCGTCGCCTGACGGTGGGGGACAACCTCGCTGACTTGAAAACGGTGCTGCAAGAGAGTGCCAGCCGCGCCGAGGTGGTGCTGGTGTGTGGCGGACTCGGGCCCACTGCCGACGACCTGACCGCTCAGGCTGCCGCCGAGGCCTTTGACCAACCGCTCACCCTCTTCCCCGACTGGCTCGCTACCATCGAAGCGCGCTACGCCAGCCGTGACCGCCCCATGGCACAAAGCAATGCCAAACAGGCATGGCTGCCACAGGGGTGCGAGATCCTCGACAACCCGGTCGGCACCGCCTGCGGCTTTGTGGTGCGAAGTGGCCAGAGTCAGCTCTTCTTCACCCCGGGCGTGCCGTTCGAGTTCAAACAGATGGTGCGCGAGCAAATTCTGCCGCGCCTCAAACAGCTGGCCGGGGCACAAGTCGATACCGAGCTGCGTCGCTTTTACACCTTCGGTGTCTCGGAGTCGGCGCTCAGCGATATGCTGGATGCCGAACCCTGGCCAGCCAGCATCGAGCTGGGTTACCGCTCCTCCATGCCCCTTATCGAGCTGAAACTGATCGGCCACGGCGCCAGTGCCGCTGACATGGAGAGTGCAGAGCGCCGACTGCTGGATACGATCCACCCTTGGCTGGTTGGCAGCGGAGATACGGAACCGGCGCAGCAGATCCTGGCGCTGCTGCAAGGCAAACCGCTGGCTCTGCTGGAGGGAGAGAGTGGCGGCGCCCTGCTGGCGCTTTGTCACGGCCATCCCCGGCTGGAGGCCAACTTTAGTACGCAACTGGCCGATGAGCTGGCACAACTGCCTACAGCCGATGCGGGCCTGCAACTGACCATAGGGCGAGAGGGCACTGAGGGTGTACCACTGCTACTCAGCGCCGATGGAAAACACGTCGGTCAGACGGTCAAGGTCAGCCACCCCGACCCGGAGAGCCGCCGCAAGATCCTCGCCTTTGCCGCCCTCGACATGCTGCGCCGCCATATGCTGGGTAAGCCGGTGCTCGGCGATTACCTCACCCTGGCCAGAACAGCCCAGCGCAGCTGATAACCACCGCCCCTGCCAGCGACCCTATGTTGCTAGCGCTGCGATCTGTCTTTTCACGCCATTGCCAAACAGCACCCATATTTATCCGGCCGCCATCACCGATTTGACTTCAATTCATTGACCATTCAGAGGAAATCTCTGGATACTGCCCACTCTCAGGGTTGGTGACTCGCTTTATTAATCATTGAGAGATTAAATGACAGTAGAGGAGCGAGCCGATCGCTCCGTTCTCATCCAGCAAGGAGATGCGGTGTTAAGCAAAGAGTGGTTGCTGCTATCAAGCGATATGGAACTGGTCTGCCTGCGGATTGCCGCCGGTCTCACCAAACCTGTCACGGAACAGGATGTGCAGGCGCTGCTGCTCGCTTCCAACTGTCGCCGCTATCAGCCGCTGCCCGAGGGGGTCAAACAGGCCATCAGCCTGCTTAATACCCTGCTCACCAACCCTGCCGCCCCCGTCCCCGCCAACCCCATCCCTGTCGGCAAGCGTCAGGATGCCCGACTCGCCGTAATAGTGGAGAAGGATCGCATGAGCGCCATCGCCCAGATCACTGCCGACTGGGGGGGCAAGTATGTGACGCTGGAACAGCTGAAAGAGGCGATCTCCATCAGCGAAATCAAACAGGGGGTGAGTGAGCAACTGCTCACCGCTGCCATCCAATCAGCCAAGGAGGCCGCCCCCGGCAGTCAGCTCAAGCTGGTGATTGCCAACGGCCAGCCAGCCGTCAATGGTCAGGACACTCGCTATGAGCGGCTGGTGGAGACCCCGGCCGAACGGATCCTCAAACCGCAGGAGCTGGGGCATGGCAAGGTCGACCTGCGGGATCTCGGCTCCATCGTCACCGTCAAGGCCGGCGCTCCGCTGATGCGCCGTCATCCGGCCACCGTCGGGGTACCCGGTTTTACCGTGACCGGTCAGGATCTGCCCGCCAAGGATGGCAAAGACAGCCCAATGAGTGCTGGTGAGGGCACCTTTATCTCCCCCGACGATCCCGACCTGCTGATTGCCGGTCGGGCTGGCCTGCCCTGTCAGGAGAAAGCAGGCATGAAGGTGGACGAGGTGCTCAGCGTCAAACAGGTGGATGCCCGCCACGGCCATATTGATTTTGAAGGGGGCTTAATCGTCAGCGGCGACGTCAACCCGGGCATGAAGATCCGGGTCAGTGGTGACATCGTCATCGGCGGCTTTATCGAAGGGGGATGGATCGAGGCGGGGGGCAGCATTACGGTACGTCACGGCATCATTGGTCGCCGCAACGAGCAGGGGGAGTACCTTTGCCAGCTCAATGCACAAGGAGAGATCCACGCCAGCTACGCCCAGTATGCCCAGCTGGAAGCGGGGGGGGATATCCAGATCCAGAGCCAGCTCAGCCACTGCTACTCCCGCAGCGGACAAGATATCAAGGTGGGCGATAGCAACATGCGCAAAGGCACTCTGCTGGGGGGAACCAGCATTGCCAATCGCCTGATCATGGCCCCCAGCCTGGGGGCCGAGGCCGCCAACCATACCCGGCTGCAGATCCTCGGCGGCTACTTCACCCACAAGGAGCAGGAACACCAGCTCAAGCTGCGCCAGCAGGCGTGTCAGGCCCAGCTGGAGAAAATCAAGGAGCTGGTCATGAAGTTGCTGCAACTACCCGGCGACAAGCGCAATCCGGATACCCTACGCAAGCTCAAACCGATCCGGGACCATCAGCTGGCCGAACTGGCCCAGCTCGATGAGCAGCTCACCGCCAACCAGGAGGAGCTGCGAAACTTGATGGCTCAGATGGAGGTCATTGCCACCCAGCACCTCTACTCCGGCATCGAGGTCGAGATGGCCAGCTTCAAACGCAAGGTTACCATCACCCGAGGCCCTACCCGTCTGACCATCCATGATGAAACCCTCGAGATGACCCCTTACGAGGGGCACAAATAGATCAACCGGCACGGCCCCATCGCTGAACCGGCCGTGATCCCGCCGTAGATTTTCGCTACACTCGCCACTTCCTTGGCCCCACCGGGCGGGCCACCCAGACTCAGGTAGTGAGAGATGTACAAGCTGATCGCATTGGATATGGATGGCACCCTGCTCAACCCGCAGGGCCAGATTACTCCCCGCACCCACGCCGCCATCAGCGCAGCGCGCGCCAAAGGGGTAACCGTTGTGCTGGCCTCCGGCCGCCCGCTGGAAGGGATGAGCCGCTATCTGGAAGAGCTCGGCCTCACCACAGAGCATGACTACGTCATCTGCTACAACGGCGCCCTGGTGCAACAGGTGGCCGATCAGCGCATCATCCGCAGTCAGCTGCTGACCGGCAGTGACGCCAGCGCCGTCGCCAAACTGGCTGACGAGCTGGAAGTGAACGTCCACGGTTTCTCAGTCACCCGTGGCCTGATCAGTCCCCGTGTCAGTACCTACACCGAGCACGAATCTCGCCTTATCGGCATGCCGATCAATCTGATCGACTTCGCCACCCTGCCTGCCGACGAGCAGATCATGAAGGTGATGATGATCGACGAGCCGCCCCAGCTCTCCCGCGCCATCGAGCGACTGCCTGCAGAGCTCTATGAGCGCTATACCGTGGTACAGAGCGCCCCCTTCTTCCTCGAGTTCATGAACAAGCAGAGCAACAAGGGAACCGGCGTCGCCGCGCTGGCCGAGCACCTGGGCCTGACCGCCGATCAGGTGATCTGCGTCGGGGATGCGGGCAACGATCGCCACATGATCGAATACGCAGGCCTCGGGGTGGCGATGGGCAATGCCACCGACGAGATCAAGGATCTCGCCCAGCACACCACCGCCCGCAACGATGAAGATGGTGTAGCTCAGGTGATCGAACAGTTCGTACTGAACGCCTGATCACAATCGAGCGCTGCTGCGTCCGATGAGGAAATAAAAACGGGGAGGCTGTCAGCCTCCCCGTTTTTTCTGGTCAGTTATCTGCGTGATGAGCGGTAATGCACTCGCATCACTGGTTCGCAAGACACTGGGTATGGGAACCCGGTTGCAGGTAAGGCGTCAGCAGAGGAGCCATCCCCTTGAGCACCTGCACCGGCAACGCCGAGGTGAAACGGAACTTGTCAGACTGGCTACCCGGTACATAGGCGGTCAGGGTACCGAAGTGATCCTCACCCAGATAGAAAACGAAGGTCGCGGTGCGGTTGCGCGCCAGTGAGCTGGTCACGTTGCCATAACGACCCACGGTTTCAATCCGGTTATCCCCGGTTCCGGTCTTGCCCCCCATCTGCAGCACAGTGCCATCCGGCAGGGTAAAGGCACCGGCGATACGTCTTGCCGTGCCCCCTTCAACCACCTTGGAGAGCGCACTGCGCAAGGCGGCCGCCACCTCTGCTGGCATCACCCGGGTGCCCTCGGTGTGCTGCGGCTCAAACTCGGTCTCGAAGGGCGTCCCCTTGGCGAACGAGAGGTGCTCGATACGCAGGGTTGGCGAGCGGACACCGCCATTCTGGATAATCCCCATCAGCTCGGCCAGTGCAGCCGGACGATCGCCGGAGCTTCCCAAGGCGGTCGCCAGCGAAGGCACCAGATGGTCGAACGGGTAACCGAGCTTGGCCCAGCGCTGATGGATATCGAGGAAAGCTTCAACCTCCAGCATGGTGCGGATCCGGCTGTCACGGGCACTGCGATGACGGGTCTTGAACAGCCAGCTGTAGACCTCTTGCCGCTCGTCACGACTGGCCGCCACCGCGTCGGCAAAGGTCGCCTTGTCGAACTCCTTGAGATAGGCCAGCAACCACAGCTCCAGCGGGTGAACTCGGGCGATGTAGCCTTGATCCGGCAGTGAATACTTGCCCGGGCCATAGCTCACATAGAGCTGATTGACCCGTTTCGCACTCAGCTTCTCGCGCGGCAACCGCTCCGCCAGGAAGGCAGCAAATGCGGCTTCGCTGGCTTCCGGCATCAGGTAGCGGTGAACCGCCGCCAGACGTACCGCACTCGGCTTGAGACCGTCGAGGAAGGTATCGAGCTGCTCCTCGGGAGTCTTGCCGCGATATTTTCGCCAGAAGCGCAGCAGATAGGTCTGGCCCTCTTTGTCGGCAAATTTGGCCAGATACTCCTGACGACGGGGATCCTTGTCATCCTTCAGCAACTGGGCACGGTTGCCCTCCTTGTAGAGGCTGTAGCGCACGATATCGCGCATCAGCCGCACAAAGGGCAAGTTAATCGACTCACGCAGAGAGTCACGCAACGTCGGAATACGATTGTTATCCTCGCGGCGGAAGTTGTTGAAGGTGTGCATGCCGCCACCGGTAAAGAACCCTTCATTGGGGCTGGCGGAGTATTTGCGATCCAGCGCCGCTTCCAGCATCACAGGCAGGCTCTTGTCCTGAGCCGTCATCAGATAGGAGATGGCCCAGCGGCTGAGGTTGTCCTGAGAGACGGCAGCCAGCTTGCGCAGATTCTCGACCGGCATCCCGGCATAGTTATCGTGCAGCTCGGCTACGATCTCCAGATAGGTAGTCAGCACCCGAAGCTTGGCGGTTGAGCCCAACTCCAGCTTGGAGCCTTCGTTGATATCAAACGGCTGATCGGTGTTGTCGGTCTGTACCCGCACCTTGAACCCTTCCGGCGACTTCTCGAACAGGGTGAAGCTATAGCGCACATCGCCCGTCTTCTCCGGCGAGAGCAGGCGCTCACCAAACAGCCCTACCTGGGCGGCAAACGTCGGGTCGGCCAGCTGTTGCAGATAACGGGAGATTTCGTTCTGCAGCGGCATGTTGAGGCTGGTATCGGCGGTCAGATCCATCCGGTCGAGGTCATAGAGCTGCACCCCGAGCTGGCGGCTCAGGCGAGTACGGGCAACCTGCAACCCCTTGTTATTGTTCACCCGGGTGATAGCCGGGGACTGCAGGAAGTCACGGAACGTAATCTTGGCCTTGAGCGCCGCCTCCATCAGAGGTGGCGTGATCATTCCCTCCTGCACAAACAGGCGCAGGTAGCTGTCGGTCAGGGTAGCCAGCGCCTCTCGCCCTTGAGCCAGATAGTAAGAGGGACGGCGGTGCGCAATCATCAAAGAGACTACCTGACGCAGGGCAAGCCCCTGTTCGGCCAGCGGCGCATTCTGGTTGCGGGCGGGATCCAGCAGACGGTTCACGTCATCGACGTTGGCACCAAACCAGACCCAGAGACCATCTCCCAGACCATGCACTTCACCATATCCCGGCGCAGCCGAGAGCGGTACCGAGTTGAGGTAGGCCCAGGCGACCAGTTTGCGCGCTTCGAGGGTTTCCGGCCCGAGACGATAAGCCCGCACGCTGGCAGAGGCCATCTGACGGATCTTCTCGGTCGGCGACAGGGTCAGGCCATCCGGCGAGTGGCGATACTTCTCCACCTGGGTCGCCAGAGTACTGCCACCGGCAGATTGATCCTGCATATCGAGCGCCTTGCCCACTTGAGAGAGCGCGGCCTTGGCAAAACGGGGCCAGTCGACCGCCGGGTTGGCCAACGGCTCTTCATTGCTCAGCAAGTCGCGGTTCTCGATAAACAGCAGCGACTGGATCACGAGCGGTGGAATGGAGTCAAAATCCGGATAGTGATGGGTCGGATACTTGAATTGATAGAAGGGCTCGGCGCGGCAATCGTGCAGCGTCAAACCGGCCTGCACCTTCTCGGTATAGGGCACGAAGAAGCCACGACTGGCGTAGTCATAGAGTGCGTCGGAGAAATGCACCTGTTTGCTGACTTCATAACCCCGCTGAAGCAAACGCTCCTGCATCATCGGCAGTTGCACATAGCCGAGCCGCTTGTCGAACGGGCCATCCTCAGGGAAAGCGATCTGCTTGCTCTGGCCAGGCTCGACCTGATAGGTGAGCTTGGCGGCATAGCGGGAGATCTCCTGAGATTGCAGCTTCGAGGTTTTCATCTCATAGCCAACCAGAGCGATCACCGCCCCCAGACACAATAAAAAGAGAAAACAGAACAGCCAACGCCACCAGGGACGACGCTTGCGCTTTGGGTTCCCGTCCGAGGTCTGGACAGATGAATCTTGAGATGCCACTTGTGTCAAATCCGTCTGTTCTGATGCGCCCATATCAGCCCCACCATGGTTGCGCAATTTATTGTGTTTCACTCAAGCTTAGTCTTTTCAAGTCAATGGCTTGAAACTATTGACCGCTTTGTGGTGATGGTAACAGGGCAATTCTAAAAAGGGGAGCCGATTGTTGCAGGAGTGGCAGAGATCCGAGCTGATAACAAAACACCGGCCAGTGGCCGGTGTCTCTGAAGCGAAAGCTGAACGCTTATTTGTGAGAGCTCATGCCCTTCAGTTTGGTGCTCAGCTCTTTACGCTCTTTGGATAGCTCGGCGTTCTTGATGATGTGGTCATCCACGCGCTCTTCATAGTCGGCGCGCATGTTGGCGATGATCGCCTGCACATCATCAATGCTCATGCCCGGCTTGATATAGTCGCTCAGGTTGTCGAGCAGCAGCACGCGCTTCTGATTGTCACGGATCTTCTTCTCGTTATCCGCAATTTCACGCTTGAGTTTGTTCTGGCGACGGGACATACGCACATATTCCAGTACATCGCTGAAGGTGGACTTGTTTACTTGTTCCATATCGATACCACTGACTTAAGGTTGATAAAAACTGGCCAAGTTACACCTGGAACCCGGCAAACTCGGCACGGGACAGGCAAACTCAAGATGCCCTTACTCTACCGAGTTATAAGCGAGATACAACCCTAATCGCGCACCATGAACAGAGTTTGGCCAAAAGTAAACCAGTTAAAATGGCCAGTAATCCATCAGATAAAGGCTTGATATGGATACAAAATGGAGGAGATGACAGGGCTTTAGTTCTCTTCCTGCAGATAAATGCTAATACTGTCTGTTTAATACGCTAAAAACACCAAAGCCCGGTCGTGAGACTGGGTTTTGGTGTTCGCCGAGTGTACAAATCTGGGGGGCTCTGGGCAAAAATCGCCCATAGCAAAAAGGCCTTCCCAATCGGGAAGGCCTTTAAAATTAGTGGCGGAGCGGACGGGACTCGAACCCGCGACCCCCGGCGTGACAGGCCGGTATTCTAACCGACTGAACTA